>QCWB01000175.1 GCA_013114715.1 Nitrososphaera sp. | reverse complement strand
CAACGGCTCCGGCAAGTCTTCTGTCATTGACGCAATAACCTATTCCCTATTTGGCAAGCACACAAGAAAATCCAACAAGAACCTGGTGAGACGGGCCGGCTCCGGCTCGGCCATGGTCAAAATGACTTTTACTCTCAACTCCAAAGAGTTCCAGATTAAAAGGGCCACCAACGAGTCCGGCTCTTCGGTTTTCTCGCAGCTAGAGCTTGTGTCAGAGGCCGGCAAGGCGCTTAACAAAAAGATTGCCGGCGGCGAGCGAAAGCAGTTTGGCGAGTCCATGAGCGCTGAAGTGGCCAAGATAATCGGCCTTGACTACGACAAGATGCGCGTAGCTGCGCTAGTCCAGCAGGGAGAGCTCGTCAAGATAATCGAGGCCCAACCAAAAGAGTTCAAGGAGCTGCTAAACGGCCTTATTGGAATCGACAGGCTAGACCTGGCATACCAGACCATGCTTGAGGTAATACGCGGCTTTCGAGATAGGCTGCGCGATGAGACCGGCTACACGGACGAGGACATCATAAAGGTGCAGCAGATTGCCGATCAGAAAGCCAAAGAGCTTGTCCAGCACCAGTTGGCCCTTGCAGAGTTTGAAGATGAAAAACGGCTGCTTGAGGAAAAGATAAGCCGGGCAGAAGCAGAGATAGAAAAGCTGCATTTCGCAGCCCAGCAGGTAAGCGAGCTTGCGGCAAAAGAATCTATGCTTGGCCGGCATTTATCAGAGAAGAGAAACTCCATCGAGGCTGAAGCATCCAAGATGGAGCGCATAGCCAGGGAGGCAAAGACTTCATTGCAGCTGCTTGAAAGCAGAGACGAAACAAACATCAGGCTTCAGATGGTCAATTCAGAGATAGACGACATCCAGTGCAGGCTTGTTGAGAACGAGGGATCTACAGGACAGCTTAAAGGATTTCTGCAATGCGCCGGCAGGCTCCAAGTTTCAGACGGAAAATGCCCTGTATGCAGCTCACCCGTCAAAAAAATAAACGAGATGTTTGACACGTCGCACATCCAAGAAGAGATCCGAAAAAAAGAGAAGGAAAAAACAGAGCTGCAAAAATCCAAAGTCGAGCTGGCAAGAGAGCAGCGGCAGCTAACGGATCAAGACAGGAGGATAGCAGCCGCAGAAAAGTTCCTTGCAGACAACTCTATCAACTCGCAAAAAGACCTGTCGGTATTGGAGCAAGACCTAGAAAGCAGGAAATCCGATTTAGCCAAGCTGCCAAAGGAGATTTTAAAGATAGACAACCCGACTGAGCTGGCAATCGACGAAATGTCAAGAACCCTGGCAAATGAGATACTTGTCCTAAGGAGCAAGGTGCTTGGATTTAGCCACCGGCAATACACCGATGCAAAGCTGGAAAAGAACAGCCTTTCGCAGAAACTTCTGGACGTAAACCGCAGGATGGGCTCATACCAAAAGGCTATAGAAGACGCCCGCAACATAGTTGATTCTTCAAAGGAAATAATTATCAAGCTACAGTATGCGGCAGAGCTAACCGGCCAGCTGGACAAGATCCGGTCGCTTGTCTTTAACAGAGACGGCCTGGTTGGAACCAGCCTTCGGTCCTGGGCGCTCAAGATGGTGTCAAACAAGGCTTCCGAGTACGCATCCATGTTTAACATCGGTGTCTCAAGGATAGACCTGTCCGAAAAAGCCAGAGAAATTTCAATAACCTGCTACGGCAGGCACGGCGAGATAGACATGCCTTCTATGAGCGGAGGTGAGAAGGTAGCCGTGGCCCTGGCCGTAAGGCTTGGAATAGCCTACATGATGGGCTCAAACAGGCTGGATTTTGTCATTCTAGACGAGCCAACAACGCATCTAGACGAGGAAAGAAGAAAAGCGCTAGTCAAGATAATATCAGAAGCATTCCGAGAAGGCGCCGGCCCGCTGTCCCAGATGATAATAATAACACATGACTCGGAGATCTTTGAAGATTCCGAAGTCGACCAGGTGCTGCGATTTACAATGACTTCAGAAGGATCGGTAGTTACTCGAGAATGACTATTGCCGTTTATAGTCATCCTGAATCCTGACAATGTCTGATTCGTCAAAATTGCCAAGGGAAATCTCCAAGATGATGGCGTCAACACCCGCGCCCTCAAGCCTGTGCTGGGATTTCGCCGGGATCAGGGTTGTGTCGCCAGTCTGCAATAATCTTGTATCTCCGTCAAGCTGAACGCGCACGGGGCCTTTTACCACCTTCCAGAACTCGGAACGATTATTGTGGTACTGGAGGCTTAGACGCTTGTCGCCTTCAAGATATACTAGCTTGACAGTAACCGGTTCGTTTAGCGTAAAACGCTCAAAATGTCCCCAAGGTCGTTTTTCTACCACAGGCCCGTCCAAGTTGCAGAGTAAGATTATCTCTTCATATAAAAATCATCAATACCTAGCAATGACTTATGATTGGGCTCAAGAATACGTTTGATCTATTACTAGCCAGAAGAAACCCTGATGATCAAAACTGCTTTGAAAAGTCCGCGTCTCCAGATCGAATCTTGGTAAACGCTGGATCTATGCTTGAAACAAAAAACATTTCTTTGTACATGTATGTAGTAAACATTATATCGTAAACAGTATAACAATCAACATTGGCAACAGAAACAGTAAGTTTCAGACTGAGGAAGGAGCTAAAGGACCTAGCAAAAAGGTATAAACTCGACATCTCTAAAATTGCAAGAGAAAAAGTCGAAGAAGAGCTAGAAAGGTTGCAGAGAGAGGAACGCGAGAAAACACTTGCAAAGGCTGCAAAGGTGCTTTCCAATGTTACCAAGGATGATATAGTAACGGCCGTTCGGAAAAGCAGAGAATCGAGATACAATGGATAGTTTTGTGCTTGATACCAGCTCGTTGCTGTATATTTTAAAGATCCAGCAATACCAGAAGCTTGGTAAGAACTGTCACATATTAGACCTTACTCTACGAATACGGCAATGCAGTACTGAATCTGTTGGTAAAAAGGAACTACAAAAATCCATCAACACGCGATGAAATCAAGACGTTGCTTCAAGCATATGAAAAAATTTCAGAACAGCTTACCACCTTGAATTCCGCGGGAAACAAGATGCTAGACGTATTTGAACTCGCAAAGAAAGAAAACCTAACATTTTACGACGCCAGCTACCTCTACTACTGCCTGCTTTACAACTTTTCCCTAGTTACAGAGGATAAGCAATTAGCTGCAGCTGCACGCAAAAATTCCATCAGTGTCATGGACATCGATAAATGGATATAGCAAACTTCTATTGGAGATAGCTGGAAAGGCAGCAATATAATGTCAAGCCAGAGACCATCCCAATATCAAGTAAAATATGTTAATGACTTGCAAGCGCTTCTACAACCGTCTTAAGTTTCAGATGTGTGTTCATGCAACATCATTTGAAGTACCATTCATCAACAATGTTTAATTACAGCTCGAATACTTCAAAAATCATGCTCAATAAATGGCGCACAATTTCCATAATTGCCATTATTTCGGCCATATCGCTTCTGTCATTCACTGTCGCCTCTTCAGGAATGTTTAGGGGCAC
>QCWB01000174.1 GCA_013114715.1 Nitrososphaera sp. | reverse complement strand
TTGTCTCCGTGTGCGATATTACGCACGTAAAGAAGGGATTTGAGCAATAAAATTTGGATAAAGCGGGCCTGCTCTGTGAAATGTCTGCAAAATCCAAGTCAGTCACTTACGCCCATGAATTCCAAGAATTCCTTCTTGGTCCTTGGCACAAGAACGTAGTTGGTCTTGACCTCCCGGTCTATAGTAGAGGTAGGAGTCGTGCCGTAGTGATGGCCAGGATAGACGATTAGTCTTCCGTCCAGCTTGGCAACTTTGCCAAATAGGCTGTCGTACATCTCTGCCGGGTCGCTTCCAGGCAGGTCTGTGCGTCCGCAGTTTCCTACAAACAAAGTGTCGCCGGTAAAGACCAGCTGCCCGTCAAGCACAAGGCAGATGCTGTCCTTGGAATGGCCCGGCGTGTGATGTACTTGTAGTTTGAACTGGCCAACTTCTATGGTGTCGCCGTCAGAGACTTCGATGTCCCTGTCCAGCTTGGACTCTTTATGCTGGATTATTTTGGCTCCGGTGACCTTGGCCACCTGCTCGTTTCCCAAGACGTGGTCAAAATGGCTATGTGTGTTGATAACGTATTTGGCTGTCCAGCCGTTTCGCTTGAGCGAGTCAAATATCTTGTCAAGATCCCATGATGGGTCGATTACTGCTGCTTGGCCCATGTCATCGTCTGCAAAGATGTACGTGAAATTTGCCATCTGGCCTACAGGGATTTGGACTATGTGCGGGTTCAAGGCAGGTCCTCCGCTTCAGGCGGTATTCCAATCCGCTCTACATGAATCGGGCCTGTGTATTTTTTGGCCTGTTTTGTAGCGAGGCCGACTTTTAGCCTGTGAAAAGTTATCGTGGCGTCTGCCTTGACGCACAGGTCATGAATCTTGCCTGTGTTCGGATCCAAGCCAGACGGGACATCGATTGCAAGGATAAAAGCATTAGATTTGTTCATCAGGTCTATAGCCGTAGCGTGTGGCTCTTTGATGTCGCTTCGTATGCCGGTTCCAAAAACCCCATCAAGGACGATGTCTGCTTTCTTTATTCTTTTTTTGGCGTCTTCTGTTATCTGTTTGCCTGTGATTTTCTCGACAGAAGCCATCTTGTCTATTATTGCCCAGTTCATCTTGGCTTCCTCGCTTTTCAAGTCGGCAGGATCTCCAAGAAGGATCACTGTTATCTTTGCCCCATACCCGGCAAGGTGCCTTGCAGCCACAAATCCGTCTCCGCCGTTGTTTCCCATGCCGCAGACGACTGTTACCTGCTTGTTTTTTAGTTTCTTGAATTGTCCGATAATATAATCAGCAATGCCATGACCGGCGTTTTCCATCATCAGGAACCTGCGCATGCCCAGAACGGAATGGCCTTTTTCTTCAATCTTGTACATCGTGTCTGAAGTGATAGAGCGGGTTTTCATACGGCATCAGGCTGTTTGCTTGCCCAACATAAAAAACTAACTTTCGTCTTTGGCCTTTTCCAGGTATTGCCTAAGATCGTCGCTCATCACCGCGACATCGGCTAGAGTCATTCGCTCAGGATCGGACTTTGTCCAGACTATGTAGCTGTCAGAATCTATGATTATGGATTTTGTTCGCTCCAAGAACCGCAGTATCGTGTTTATCTTGACAGGGTGCATCGACGGAAACATCCTGGCAACGTCTCGAAGCCGCGGATAGCCGCTGAAATCTTTAATGGCCTGTAAGACCGCGGCCACCTCCTCTTCCGTAACCTCGTTTATCGGCCGGGCTTTTCTGTCTGGTTTTTTTCTTTTCATTTTAGAACGGAAAGTCAAAGGAGGATTTTTCCAGCTTTAATACCGGCACGTAGATGGACTGGGTGTCCGTGCCTATGCTGTCTACAAACGAGTAATCACCGGTGAGGCGCTTTAGCTGTATGAATTTCATTGCAGGCTTGTTTTCCACCATGTAATGCACTGTCACGGCTCCAACTGTACCAGTCTGGATGAATAATATGTCACGGTTGTTATGTTTTATGTGGTAAAGCATCGGAATAACGCCAAGCATTGACTGCGAAGAGTACAGTATCACCTTGAGCATGTCGGTCAGGTCCTCGTATTTCAGGTATGATATTTCATTTGACATCGCCTTTAGGTTGGTAATTAGGCCATATTTCCTTTTTGGGTCTCTAGTACTCTTTTCCTTGCAGCCTCTACAAACTCTGGATCCGTATCGTAGCCTATGAAACGCCGGCCGGTCTTTGCAGCAGCAACGCAGGTAGAGCCAGAGCCGCAGAACGGGTCAAGCACGGTGTCGCCAAGGTAGGAATACAGCTGTATACACCTGTGCGGCAATTCAACTGGAAAAGGCGCAGGATGGCCAGCCCGTTTTGCAGACTCGGACGGAAACTGCCAGACACTTTTTGTGTATTGCAAAAACTCTTGCCGGCTTATCGTGCTTTTCTTGCCCTGCTTGCTTCGTGATAGCGAGCCCTTTGAGAAAACTAGGATGTACTCGTGGACGTCTCTAAGAGTTGGGTTTGACGCGGACTGCCAGCTGCCCCAGGCAGTGGATGTACCGGCGCTTGAAGCCTTGTCCCAGATTACTTCGCCGCGCATGACAAACCCGATATCAAGCAGGTCAGAAATTACAAAGGCGTGGAGTGGGATGTAGGGCCGCCTGCCAAGGTTTGCAATGTTGACGCAGATCCTGCCGTCGTCTACAAGCACGCGATGAGTTTCAAGAAACACGGTCTTTAGCAGATTTCGGTATTCATCAAATGTCAGGTCCCTGTCGTAGGTCTTGCCGACGTTGTACGGTGGAGACGTGATCATCAGATGGACAGAAGAATCTGGCAGCTCGTCCATCTTTTCGCTTGTCTTGCAGAATATTTTGTCAAGGAACTTGTCTGGAACTGGATTTTCTTTGGCAGGTGTGTTTTTGGCCTGTTTTGAACCATAGATTTTGCGGCTGTAGAATTTTGAAGAATCGTGGCTTTCTCTTCTGGATACTCCAAAGTCGCTGGTCTTTGACGGCTTTTTTCCTTGCACTTTTTCTTGTCTGCAACCGTCAGTTAATAATATTCTGTGAAATGAGTTATATTGTTGCGTCGCGATTGTTGCAATGTTGGCAGAATCTGTCAGGCACATCGACACTCTACGTGAGATGGAAGCCTACAAGCGTCAGGTGCAGATTCGCTGCAGCCACCTTGAGCTGGAGTATGCCGCAGACGACAAAAAGATAACCTGCACCATTTGCGGCAAGAACTGGGTGTTTGTAAAAGACCGCGGGTATTCTGTCATCAAGCAGGTGTATTCTGCAGAAAAAGACGACTATATCCCCCTGCAGTAGTCATGCAGGAGGCTTTTGGTGATGCACGCTTTCTGGCCTTATTTGCAGCATGGTTCTTTTTTCGCCAGGCCTCTTGAGCGGATACTTGTCAAGTCCCAAGTATTTTTTTGCCATTTTGTCAATGTGCAAATCTGCGCCCTCGTTGGTGATTTTCTCAACTCTGCCCCGGATGGCAACCATGTGGTACGGGTTTGAGCTGTCCATCACGCACAGCGCGACTCGGCCGTCAGACTTGATGTTGTTTGTCTTTGACCGG
>QCWB01000173.1 GCA_013114715.1 Nitrososphaera sp. | reverse complement strand
GATACCACCTACAAATCACTGGGACTGTTGAATATATCTGGCCTTGCTGGACTTACATAGAGGTTGGATTTTCCTATAATAACTCAGTAAATACTGTAGAAGAATATCTGGTAAGCAACTTTCAGGCGTCAGGTCAGGCGGGCATGTTTCTGGTCAGAAAAGCCATCAACAGCAATGACATATTTACTTCAGTCAGGTCCAACACCGGCTCATCAGTCACGGCAACCTTTACAGATATTGACATTAACCAGAATACGTACAACGGCCTTGCAGTAGTCTACGACAGCCCTTTAGGCAGCCTGCATGCGTACTACAATGGTACACTTAGTTCAATTACGGCAGCAACGCCAAACGCAATCCAGACCCCCGCAAGTGCTAATGAGGTTTATTCTGGCGCTAGCCCACACGATCTGCTTGATGGCATAGCAGGGTATGTCGACTGGCTGGCAATTTCCAACCTGGCAAGATCCAATGCATGGGTGAAAGCCAGGACAATCAATCTTGGCTTACCTTCATCATTTAGTACAATTGGTTCAACTGAAGACGTATTGCCGTATTTGCAGCAGATAATAAATCAGCCAAACAAGGTGACAAACCTGACTGCGGTAGGCGCAAGCGGCCAGGTTACCCTGACATGGACAAATCCCGCTGCAACGATCCTAGGCGGGCCAGTGTCGCTGACAGACAAGATTGTGCAGCATCGTGCGCTAGGTTCACAGACATGGAATACCTGGGCGCATGCAACTGACCCAACACCTTCTGCCATTGTAATCGGCGTAACAAACGGCATTACTTATGAATTCCGTGTTGCAGCGATAAATGACCAAGGTATCGGTGAGTATGAATTCATTACAGCAACACCGTTTGATGCGAGCGCGCTTCGCAAGCAAGTCTTGCAGGGGTGGTCATAATGGGACAAGTCCTCAACATAGTAAAAGGCGAATATGGTGAGATACAGCCATTTGACCTGACAGCAAACGATCCTGACTTTAACGATGCTGGCTGCACAACCTTTAGTCTTTTGATCGCCGCCAAGGCCATGCCAAACACGATTGTAAAAACAATAAATCTGGAGCGCACAGCAAACGGTCAGTATGACTGGCACATGGCAAATGGCGATGCAAACCTCGATGCCGGGACTTATGTCATGTCCATAGTGGGCACGGGTCCTGGCAGGGCGTTCAAGACATCGATTGCAAACCCGCTCTACTTGGTAGTTGAAGAGGATCCGGGCTAATTCTCATGTCTTTTTTTCCGCAAACCACCGATGACTTGGGCCACGAAAATCATGTAGAGAAAGACACATTTTCAATGTTCAAGGAATACGCCGACGCCCGGTTTGATAATCTTCATGACTGCGACCAGCGGCTGGAAAAGAAACTTGATGACCTGATGGAGCGGCTGGACAAAAAGAAGAGCGGCATTTTACCTGGAGACATGGCCTGACGATAACTGGCATCGCTACATTGCTTTCCTAGATTGCAGGCAAGTTTACCTAGTTCTTTTCATTTCTTTTGATGTTTTCTAAATCATGAGCACAGAAGAAAAAGTCTCACAAAACGCCAAGCATCTGTTTTTGGTTGGCCTTGGAATACTGGGCACGCTTGTCGCATACTATTTGCACATTGTCGCGACACCAACAGCAATAGAAAACATCAACGCGGCAAAAGAAGTTCTTCTTCTCATGATAGGCTCGACTATCGGATTTCTGGGTGGAATGGCAGACAAACTCTGGGGGAAATAACTATTTTTCAGCAGTAGGATGGACAGTATGCACTGACTTGTCGTTTTCCCGGTTGCAAGCAGGGCATTTCCATAGCACTGCCTCGCTACAAGCTGGACAGAATTCCGCCGCGGTCATCTCGGATCCACACGCCCTGCACAACACACACTATTAGTGTACTATTTATTATTTAAATATAATTCACATTTGCACAAAAAAATTATGCAAATGTCGGTTTTGGTGGTCTGACAGTTACTGTCAGCTTGAAGCAGGAAAGTATGTCTTTGCATCTGTTTCTTATCGTGACTTCAGTCAATCCAGACAAACTAGAAACGTCGCGCTGAAGTATGTTGACGTCCGAAAGTATCGAGGCGATGTAAATGTATGCAGCAGCCAGGCCATTTGGGACCTTGCCGTCTGCAAGCATGTCGTCTCCTGCCTTGTGCGCAATGTCTATGGCAAGACGCTCCACTTTGGTGTCTATCTTGGCCATGTTGCAGAGTTTTGAAATGTACTGGTCTATTGCCGTGGCAGACGAAAGCGCGTGCTGCGCCGCCGGCTCTGTAAAGGAGCCCAGCTCCATGACCATAAGCCTATAGTATTTTGACGCAAGTTTTACGCTGGACCTGTCCTGCTCAGTCACTCCTGCGGCCTCTACAATCTCTTCTAGAGACCTGACGACGTGGCATTTCTTGCAGGCAAGGTATATCGCGGCAGAAGCAATGCAGGCTATTGATTTGCCCTTTGCTTCCTGCCTGCTTTCGTAATTCCTGTAAAGCATAGCGGCTGTTTCAAGTATCAGTTTTGGAAAACCCAGTGCGGCGCAAGTCTCGTTTATCTTTGTCAGGACGTTTGACAACCTGCGTTCATGCGGAGAGACTATTCTGCTTCTAATGTGCCACCTTCTTATGCTGTTCATCTGCTCGGCCATCTGGTAGTCTATGGACCGGCCGGCATAGTCCTTTGAGCCGGAGGCTATCTCCGTCCGAAGGCCGTAGTCGTGCATAGCCAGGCTGGTGGATCCGCTTGCGCGTGTGTTCTTGGACTTTTCCTCAAAATCTGTAGAATTGGATTCGCGGCCATAGTCCAGGGTCTCGTCCATCACGACGCAGCCGCAACGCTCGCAGATAAACTCGCCCTTACTGTAATCCTGGATAAGATTAGACGAGCACTCTGGGCATTGAGTGTAATATTCAGCGGTGGTCAACGCGTCCGCCTCGCTTTTGGTTTGGCCATCCCGCCAGAAAAGACCTTGGCCCCTACAAGCCTTGCAGTCCTGTCTGTCATCGGAATGACAGACGCGTACGGCGACTCTGTCGAGCCGATAACCTCCGAGACTTTTCCTACTCGTCTTCCGTTTGCGTCTACTAGAATCTCGCCAGCGCGGACTGTCTGTCCGGCGGCACTAAGTTTAACTATTAATCTACCACTCTTTGCCAAATGCATGACTTCACCGATCTCCCCCAATTTCGGTAGCGGTTGTTATGACAGGCTTGCTATCATAAGCTTCGGTCAATTTTGTTTAGTTTGAAGATAAAAGATTTCAGGTCGCCAACTACTTCTTGCTGGTTTTCTGACGATTCCGTTTTTGCAGCATCCTCTCAGCTATGTTGTCGATTATCGCCGATTTTTTCACGCCTTCTTTTTTGGGTATCATGACGTAGCCGGACTTGACAAAGGATCTTTTCGGGAACCTGGCCTGGCCGTTTATTTCGTCGTCTGCGACCATGAATCCGGCAGTCTTGACTGCCTCTACCAGCTCATCGATGGTCGGGTCAAAGACTGCCCGCTCTCTTTTTACCTTGCGTCCCTGCCTGCGCTTTAGGTTCTTGTTGAAATA
>QCWB01000019.1 GCA_013114715.1 Nitrososphaera sp. | reverse complement strand
TTGCTTTTCGGCGAGCTGCCAAAACAGGAGCAGCTTGCAGACTTTACCAGAAGGATAAGAGAAGCTCGAAACCTTCCAGAGCCGATGATAAGGAGCATGAAAAATAGGCCGAGGAGGACCCAGCCGATGGACGTTCTGCAGTCCTGCGTTTCAGAGCTTGCCGATTACGACCTGAACATCGAAGACGCGTCGAAGGAAGCGCACGTCAGGCGCGCAATCACGCTTATAGCCAAGATACCGGCCATTGTCGCAGCCTGGAACCGGATACGGGCCGGCCACCACGTAGTAGACCCCCTTGAAGAAGGATCGCATGCCTCCAATTTCCTTTACATGCTTCGCGGAGTCGAGCCAACAGTAGAAGAGGCGAAGGTTATGGACATTTGCCTGATAATTCATGCAGAGCACAGCTTTAACGCGTCTACCTTTGCAGCAAGGGAGATCTCGTCTACCAGGGCGCACATGTACGCCGCAGTCAGCGGAGCGATTGGTGCTCTGTCCGGTGAGCTTCACGGCGGCGCAAACGTCCAGGTCATGAAGATGCTGCTAGAGATAGGCGACCCGGCCAACGTCGAAAAGTGGGTGGCAGGCCGCCTATCGAACAACGGAAGGGTCATGGGCATGGGCCATGCGGTTTACCGGACAACAGACCCGCGTGCAGACATCCTATCAAGGCTTTCAAAGGCGATATCCCGCGAAAAGAACAACAAATGGTACGAAACAACAGAGCGCGTGGAGAGGGCTACAAGAAAATGGATGTTGGAGAACAAAAAGCAGGCAATTTATCCAAACGTGGATCTTTACAGCGCGTCTATATACTACAGCATGGGAATCCCCATGGACCTAAATACGCCGATATTTTCTATTTCCAGGATCTCTGGCTGGGCTGCCCACGTAATTGAAGAGAAATTTGCCGAGGCTGCACCAAAACCTGCCTTGTACAGGCCAAAGGCAGTCTATATCGGCAGGTATTGCGGGCCGATGGGCTGCGAGTACGTGCCGCTAGTAGAGCGCGAAAAATAGCAGGCCAATTAAGGATATATGGGCAGGGCTGTAAAAGACGAGGAGAAAATCTATTGCAGAAACCGGCAAGCTCTGATTATTTTGCGGAAAACAGCACAAGCAGCCTTGGAAGAGAGGCATTGTCTCTCCACAAAAAGTATCGCGGCAAAATAGAGATAAAAGGCAAGTTCCCGGTACGCTCAGTCAGAGATATCAGCCTAGTTTATACCCCAGGCGTGGCCGATGTCTGCCGTGCCATTGCAGCAGACAAAGAACAAGTCTTCAAATACACGTCGAAATGGAACAACATTGCCATAGTCACCGACGGCACAAGGACTCTCGGGCTTGGAGACATTGGGCCGGAGGCAGCGCTTCCAGTCATGGAAGGCAAGTCTCTTCTCTACAAGCAGTTTGGCAACGTGGATGCTTTTCCAATGTGCCTCAATACCAGAGATGTTGAGGAGATAATCAAGACCGTCAAGAATATCGCGCCTGTTTTTGGCGGGATAAACATCGAGGACATTGAGACCCCAAAGGCCCTTGAGATCGTCGACCGGCTTGCAGAAGAGCTTGACATTCCTGTATTCCATGACGACCAGCACGGAACGGCTGTTGTGATGCTGGCGGGCCTCATAAACGCATTGCGTTTGACCAGAAAGAAATACGGCGATGTCAGCGTTCTTGTGGCTGGCGCCGGCTCTGCAGGATACGGAATAGTAAGGATACTGCATTCATTTGGGATACACAACGTCACTGTCACAGATTCGTTTGGCGTCATATCAAAAGACAGGGACCCGGCAACGATGAACAAATACAAGCTGGAGCTGGCATCCTTAACCCAGACCGGCGGAAACACCACATTATCAGAGGCAATAAAAGGCAAGGACGTCTTTATCGGCGTCTCCGGCGTCAAGGACCTAATCACCCCAGAGATGGTCGGGTCTATGAACAGGGGCAGCATAATATTTCCGCTTACCAACCCTGATCCAGAGATTCATCCGCGACTTGCAGCCAGGGCAGGGGCCAAGGTGATAGCCACCGGCAGCTACAAGTTTGAAAACCGGGCCAACAACGCGCTGGTTTTCCCGTTTACCATGCGCGCCATTCTGGACAACAGGGTCCGGAAGATAGACCAGAAACTGCTAATTGCAATATCCAACGCCCTTGCAGATCTCGTGCCAAAGGAGAAACTAAGTCCGTTTAACATACTTCCAGATCTCATGGACAAGAGAATCCAGCCTGCCGTGAACAGGGCCGTGCAGTCGGTCAGTTAGATTCTTTGTTTTTCAGCCACTGCCGGGCACGGTTTTCGGCTTCGTGTTTTTTGAGCACCATAAAGGCCATTTCGTAAAAGCTGATCCCGTTTTTCCTTGACTGCATGTCTATCCATTTCAGGCCGCGGACCAGATCTGGATCTTTTCCTGCGCTAACTACAAGTTCGTCTACTAACCGGATAAACTGATCATCCAAGCGGTCATCATGCATGGGTCGCAATCATGGATTACCGTTTTTAGATGATGATTCAATCCTCGTTGACAGTTTGTGTGTTTTATATTGACAAAAAATTGACAGGAATGTCTGCCAAACTTGCTGGATTTTGAGATTGTCTTCAAATACTTAAATACATCTTCACTTTGACTTTTGTTAAATGAATCATTCTGTAATGAGCGACTTGGAGGTTTTCTAAGATGAGAACAAAGTTCGGCTTTACGCAAGGCCTCAACGTTGCTAGGCTTGGGCTCGATGAAACGCAGATCATTACTGCTTCACAGATAGCCGACAGGCTTGACTACGACTCTGTCTGGGCCATGGACCATTCTAACGTTCCGCAATGGAAAAATGCAGTCGTTAACGATGCCTGGCTGCTTTTGGCTGCTATCGGCGCGGTGACAAAGAACGTAGAACTTGGCACGTGTGTAACAGACGCGATAAGAAGGCACCCTTCTGCAATCGCGCTTTCAACAATCACTCTTGATAGGCTCACAAACGGCCGCGGATTGCTTGGCATTGGCGCAGGCGAGGCCCAGAACGTTGTCGATTTTGGAATTGAATTCAGCAAGCCGGTGACAAAGTTCAAGGAGCAGCTCGAAGTCATAGAGAAGCTCTTTGAATCAGACCCGGACAACCACGTCAATTACAACGGCGAGTACTACAAGCTGATAAACGCATGCCTGCAGGCAAAGAGCATCAGAAAGCCAAGGCCGCCAGTATACATTGCAGCTGGCGCGCCAAAGACTCTGGAGCTGTGCGCCACGTACGGCGACGGCTGGATCCCTATAGGATACACCCCAGAGCTGTTCAAGGCCCATGCTAACGTGATAAAGGACCACGCCAAGAAGGCAGGAAGAGACCTCAGAGGTTTCCAGTTTGCCAACGATGTCGACGTATACTTCTCTGAAGACGGAGAAGGGGCGTGGCAAAAGATGAAAAATGCAGTCAAGGTGAGCCTTTACAAGCCAGAACTGCTCAAGGTCCACAACATCCAGGGCGATTCTGAATTTGACTTCCGCAAGTACTTTACAGAATACGCCATGAACAAGCCTGAAATGATGGAGCAGATGAAAAAGGCAGCATTGCAGATCCCAGACAGCGTGGCCAGGACTGCAATCGGCGTCGGCTCGCCAGACGACGTGATAGCAATGCTTGACAGATTCATCAAAGCTGGAACCAACCACTTCATCATCAGGTTCTGGGGAGACGGCTACTTCAAGAACATCGAGATGTTCGGCAAGAAGGTCATCCCCTATTTCAGAGACCAGGAAAGAAAATAATCACTGAAAGGAATCAAGTGTCCTTTCTTTTCCTTTTTCATTTACAGGTTCTGCATCAAAGCCCATCTTTCTCAATGAATGAGCAAACTCTGCCGCAAAGCCATGGAAGGTATACACTTTTTCCGGGCGGCATTGCTTGACTGCCTGCACCAGCTCGGCATAATCGCAGTGGTCGCTTAGCGGCATGGTGTAGTCAAGGCCCATCATGTGCCTGTATCCATGCCCGGTGGCCCAGCCGGAAAACCCGATGGTGATTGCGCCGTATTTTTCCTTCATGTTTTTCACAAAGGCATTTTTGCTGTGCATCAGCGGAGCCACCATCACCCAGGGCCTGCGCTTTGACAGCAGGCCTGCAGACTCTGCCTCGGAAGCAGTCATCGAGCTTTTCAAGTCTACTCCCAGTTCCAAATGCATGCTGTTCATGGCAGCCACGGAATCGTGGACAAAGACTGGATCCCAGTGGCCAAAGAATTTTGTCAGTAGCTGTGCCTTGCCCAGAGCGTAGCCCATCAGGATGACTGGCACGCCCATGTTGTACATTTCAGATATTATCCTGTTGGTCCGGTGGATTACTTCGTCAAGAGATGGAAAAACGTATTCCGGCCTGCCAAAGGTGGACTCTATAATCAGGGTCTTTGCGTGCGGCATTTTAGACGGCCGCAGAAATGCGCGCTGGCGCGTCGACAGGTCTCCGGTGTAATAGAGCTCGTCTGAGACCAGCAGCCCCCGCGAGCCCAGAATGTGGCCAGTGTCTATCAGATCAAAGCCGTCATGACGTTCTGCTGCAGATATCTTGTAGCCCCGCGCTCCTGCAAGAAGGGAGGTCTCTTTTGACGCGATAAGCCGGGATTTGGAAATCTTGCTTGCCCGGTGAAGGTGGTCTACGTGGGCGTGCGAGACAAAGGTAAAATCAGAATCCGAGGCTTTTGAAGGATCAAGCGCGATAGTGCTTCCGTCCTGAAGACAGACGGTTATCCCAGATTGGCCCATATAGACATCGGTCAAAGCTGTCAAGCAGAGACAATGGTTAGTATTTTAACATTTATCCAGAGAGATTTAAGAGCAGGGGCATTTTTCTGAGTACTGCTTGATTAACCTTGG
The DNA here is from genome assembly GCA_013114715.1 of Nitrososphaera sp. GTDB lineage: Archaea > Thermoproteota > Nitrososphaeria > Nitrososphaerales > Nitrososphaeraceae > Nitrososphaera. The sequence continues at coordinate 14,610 of QCWB01000019.1, read as the reverse complement.
AATACTCATCTCCGGACGCGGAAGCAACATGGATGCAATACTTGCTGCAATCAAGTCTGGCTATATCAAAAATATTAAGCCGTCTATCGTGATTTCCAACAATGTCGAAGCCGCAGGATTAAAGACGGCCTCCGAGAAATACGGCGTTGCCACAAGAGTCGTGCCGGCAAACGGGCAGAAAGGATGGGATTACGACAAGAAAATAGTCGCCGTACTGCAGGAATTTGAAGTAGAGCCGCAAAACGGTCTGGTGTGTCTTGCAGGATTTATGCGCATAATCAGCCCCGAGTTTGTCAGATTATACAAGACTAGGATAATCAACATACATCCGGCGCTGCTGCCGTCTTTTCCCGGCCTGCATGCCCAGCGGCAGGCAGTTCAGTACGGAGTCAAAGTTTCAGGCTGCACGGTCCATTTCGTCGACGAAGGGGTCGACTCTGGCCCGGTGATACTGCAAAAGCCAGTAGCGGTGCTTGATGACGATACCGAGGAGACCCTGTCTGCAAGGATTTTGGAAAAAGAGCATGTTGCCTACCCAGAAGCGGTAAAGCTGTTCGCAGAGGGCAGGATAAAGACAAACGGAAGAAAGACAGTGATCAGCTGATCATTTCCTGTTTCTGACAAGCATTGTTCCTGCCAGACCGACGCCGACTATAAAAAATGCAAGATAGGGGCTCGACGGCCCAAAGGCATCGGAGGATACCCCCACGATTATCGGGCCTGCAGTCCAGCCGGCTCCAAACATGGCCTCAAAGATTCCTAGTCTTGATCCCATCCGCTCTGCCGGCACGTTTCTTGTAACAGCGTTAAACGTGACTGGATAAAAGATGCTAACTCCGATGCCCAACAACACCAACGCCACGGCAAATGACAGCAGGCTTGCAAATGCGTACGACAAAAACATCCCTGCCGCGGTCAACGCCACTGCCAGGGCCAGAGCAGAGTTTCCTGATCTAGAGATTTTTTGTACAAAGAACAGGGTTCCAAACCTCGCCAGGCCAAAAACAAAGAACAAGAGTTCGATGTTCTGGTCCGTGATTGACGCGGTTTTCATGTATGCCGGGTATATGGCCAGGGTGACTCCAAATGTGATTGCATAGTAGATGATGACTGCGCCGATAGCTGGCATGGTCGAGATTTCTTTTCGGATTTGCTGCATCGAGACTAGCCGGTGAAGATGCGCCATTGGCCTGCCTGACTTTACCAGCAAGAGGGCAGGGATTAGCGCGGCTGCTACCGCAAACGAAGAGAGCTGGAAAAGTACGCGGTAGTCAAAGCTGTCCAGAACGACTTTGCCTACAAGTGGCCCCGTCATAAAGCCGGCCACCCAGGCTGCAGTAAAGATGGCAATCCACTTGACGCGTTTTTCAGCAGACGAATTTGTTGACAGTATGACTTCTGATGCAGGCCAGAAAAGCGCGTGCGCGATTCCAGCCAGCCCCCGAAACAGCATTGCTTCCGGGGCCGAATTGACAGCGGAGAGCATGAATATCGAAAAGACGTTTATCAGAATCCCGGCTGCAAGAATATAGGCCTTGTTTACCCTGTCAAGCATCATGCCCACAAAGACCGGCGCAAACATGTACGGCAGGTAATTTGCCATGCCTATCAGGCCGACCTGCGAAAAGTCTGCTGCCAGCTCTTCTTTTGCGAATACTGGCACTATTGGCGAGTGCATCCCGTATGAAAGGCCGACTATAAAGGCGCATGCTGCAACTAGGACGACGACGTTTTTCATTTCGACATCATTTGTACGCGCCTATCATCACTGCGCCGCCCATCATCCCCTTTTCCAGCTGCACCTTGGAAAACTTTTCTAAAAGCATTGCTTCTAGCTGCGAGTTCTGTGGCCATCGCAAAAAAGTGCCATACAATGTCTTGAATTTCAATCCGGCCTTTCCGGCCACCAGATAAGCAGATATTCCAAGAAAATATTTCAGATAAGCAGCAACCATAAGGCGCGTGACTGGGTTGTCGGGTTTTCCCAAATCCACGATTATCAGCCTGCCGCCAGGCCGAAGTACCCTGTGCATTTCAGAGATGGCATTTTTCAGGTCTATAGAGTCGCGCATTGAATAGCCGCACATCACCACGTCAAAGGTATTGTCCCGAAACGGCATGTACTCAAACACGCCGGAGGAAAGCGATCTTTCAACTTCTGGGCCAAAGAAATTCTTGACGTTGGCAAGCATTTCAGGTATCGGGTCGTACATCACTATTTTCGCGTTGCCGCCGGCCTCTGCAAGGGCGACTCGAGACATGTTGCCGTAGCCGGACCCGGCGTCAAGAACAATATTGCCAGGCTGGACCCTGTCGTGGATGGCGCGCTGCCTGTATTGCTCGTCTTTTCCAAGCGAGATTACGCGGTTGACCTTGTCGTAGATGGGGACTATGGCGCGCAGTACCTCTATTACTTCGCCCCAATACCGCCTTCCAAGGCCAGACAAGCACTGACAGACAGGGCTGCTGCCATTATTGTATATAGCGGAATAAATTTATCGGCCACAAGCGCGATTTTCTCGTGAACAATTACCGCTGCCCTTTGTGCTCTTCTCCTCATTCCGTTACTGCCGACAAGATATTTGATGGACGGCTGATTTTCAGATGCTCAAAATGCGATATCTGCTCCATAATCCCGGCTTCTGACAGCATAGATGAGGCATACTTGGAGTTTCTAGACCGTATTGAGTCTGGCGGCGGCGTCAAGGCCAAGGACCTGAGGTGGCTCATGGAGCAGGAAAAGATAATCAGGTCCAAAAAAGACATTGACAGGATATTATCTGACAACAAGGTATCGGACCCGCTTATCGATCAGGTTCTGCGCTCAGACCAGGACTATATCGTGGACTTTAGGATATTGCAAGAGCCGCAGCCGGATTACGGAGATCCTGTGGGCAGACTGCCGGTTGACGAAGCTATCGTCAGCGTAATTGCCAGCAAGGGCATTGACCGGCTGTACAAATTCCAGCAGGAGGCAGTCAAGGCAGTATTAAAGGGCGCCGACCTGGTGATAACTGCCCCGACGGCGTCTGGCAAGACGGAAGCATTCTGCATACCAGTCATACAAAAGATAAAAGAGCGTTCAGAAAACGGAGTCAGGGCTATTTTTGTCTACCCGACCAAGTCGCTGTCCCGCGACCAGGCACCAAAGATAAAAGAGTTTGCAGACCCGCTTGGAATCAAAGTCGCGATTGTAGACGGGGACATTGACGAGGAGGAGCGCAAGAGGATTCTGGATTTTCCGCCGGAGATAATTGTCACGAATTTCGATGTCATTCACTACCATATGCTGCATAGAACCAGATTCGCCGGCCTGCTTCGGACCGCCAGGTTCCTAGTTGTGGATGAAGCCCACGTTTACACTGGCGTGTTTGGAGCCAACGTCTTTCACATAATTTCGAGGCTCGAGCGGCTCGCAGGCAAGTTGCAGATAATTGCAGCCTCTGCCACTTTGCCAAACGCCGCAGAGTTTTGCGAGCGGCTGTTTGGCAGGAAAATGCAGCTGCTGGCCGGCAGGGGAAGACGTGGCGACCTGAACCTGTCGATAATATTTCCCTCGCTTCGCTCTTCCAGGTCGCTGGCCATAGACCTGGTAAAAAAATCCACGAAAAACGAGCACCGGACCCTGGCGTTTAGCAATTCTCATCTTGGATCGGAACTGCTTGCGTTTTATGCTGCAAGGCAGGGAGTCAGCATAAAAGTGCACAGGGCCGGCCTGACTGCAGCATCTCGAAACGAAGTCGAGCAGTTGTTCAAGTCAGGCAAGCTGGCAGCGATTTCATCTACCCCTACTCTGGAGCTTGGAGTGGACATTGGAGACGTCGATACAGTGGTGTCAGACATCGTCCCGATAAACCGGCTGGTCCAGAGAATCGGCAGAGCAGCGCGCCGTGGCCAGCAAGGTTATGCCTTTCTGGTCCTTGGAAACGACCCGATAAGCCAGTACTACAAGGCCCATCCAGACGATTACCTATCAGACCACGAGTTTGTCTACACTGACCCGGACAACCCGATAGTAAAGGAATACCAGGTCTTGGCTATGGCCTGCGACCGGCCGATTGCCATGGCCGAATCCAAAGACATCTGGCAGGCCGTGCAGTCCCTGGTAGCCAGAGGCCTGCTTATCTTATCTGGCAGCAGGTTTATCCCGGACTTTAAGAAGGCCGGACAGGTCCTGAACAATTACAGCATCCGGGGAATCGGAAGTAATGTACACATCAAGCTTGGAAACAGGCTGGTCGGCGAGCGTTCTGTGCCGCAGGCAATAGAAGAGCTGCACAAAGACGCAATCTACTTTCTTTCAGGCAAGAGATACAGGGTCAAGGAATTATTCTTTGACCAAAAATCAGGCAGGCAGGCCTACGCCAACTTGGAGCAGATTCCAAGCGATTATCCGTACTACACAAAGGCGCTGACCGACGAGTGGCCGTCAGTTACGGAAATCCACGAGCGAAAGAAGGTCCTTGGAATCGAGACTGCCTATTGCTCGCTTCGGATTCTAAAGCGCGTTCTGGGATACTCCAACATGGAGATAGGCCACGACATCACGCAGGGAAAAAAGACTATGTTTGACAGCACGATAGAATACGAGTTTGACACCAAGGGCTTTGTATTCCGGGCCCCGCAGCCATCAGATGCAGTGGCGAGCGCAGACGACGGCGACTATGTTGCGACAAGCGGATTTCATGCCTCAGAGCACGTCATTATCGAGGGCAGCGCCATGATAACCGGCGGGGCCTCGCATGACGTTGGAGGCATATCCCTTGGCTCGTCTGGCCTGATTTTTGTCTACGATAGCAGCGCCGGAGGAAACGGTGCAAGCAGGATACTTTACGACAGGCTCGAAAAGGTGTTTGGCAGGGCCCTTTCAATACTGTCGGAGTGCCCCTGCTCAAGCGAGAGCGGCTGCCCGCGCTGTACATACTCGTACAGGTGCGGCAACAACAACGAATACCTGCACAGGATATCCGCAATTGAAGTGATGAAACGCGTCGCCGCAGGCCAGGATTGCCAGATAGGAGATATGCACGGCGACAGGGCCATCGTGTAGCCGGTAAGGTTTAAGAATGATTGGCAACGGTCCTGTCTTTAAATACATGACAGACGTCCAGGCAGAAACTGCCTCAAACGCACGCATTAGATGGCAGACTTTGGAGCACAGAGGCGTTGCTTTTCCCCCGGAATATCAGCCAAGGGGTATTACAGTAATCATCAAGGGCGAGAAATTTGCGCTAAGCCGAGACCAGGAAGAGCTGGTATACGCCTGGGCAAAGAAGAAAGACACGCATTATGTACAGGATCCTGTTTTCCAGCAGAATTTCATGGGTGACTTGGCAAAGCTGTTGCCAGACAGGTTAAAGAACATAACAATTCAGGATATTGATTTTTCCGAGGCCTTCCGGCTTGCCGACGAAGAAAAGACGATGAAGGAGCAGGAAAAAGAGAGGCTAAAGAACCTGCCTCGAGAGGAGAAGAAAAAGATGGCCCTGGCCAAGAAAGCCGAGCGAGAGCGGCTAAAGGCGCTGTACGGCAAGGCAATCGTTGACGGCAAGGAAGTCGAGATAGCCAACTGGCTTGTTGAGCCGCCTGGACTTTTCATGGGCCGCGGCCAGCACCCTATGCGCGGCAGGTGGAAGCCGCGTGTCAGGCCAAGCGACGTGACTTTGAACCTGGGAAAAGAAGCCCCGGTCCCGGAAGGCGACTGGGAAAAAATAGTCCATGACCAGACGTCTACCTGGCTTGCAACATGGATGGAGTCTCTTACAGAAAAAAGAAAGTACGTCTGGCTGCACGATTCTTCTGAGCTTCGGCAGGGAAATGACAAGGCGAAATACGACAAGGCAATGAAGCTTGCAATGCAGATGGGCAAGGTAGAAAAAGAGATAATCAAAAAGATGAAAGGTTCTAGCGACAAGGCTGCCACTGTTGCCTATCTGATATTCAAGATGGCCATGAGAGTAGGCGACGAAAAAGACCCGGAAGAAGCTGACACTGTTGGCGCAAGCACGCTTCGAGTAGAGCACATCAAGTTTCCCCAGTCAGACAGCAGAAAGATGATAGAGTTCAACTTCCTTGGCAAGGACAGCGTTCCTTGGCAAAAGACGCTTGAAGTCAATTCTGAAGATACAAGCGCGCTTTATGACAACCTGAAGAACTTTATGAAGGGCAAGAAACCAGAAGAGCAGATTTTCGACAGCATTGACTCGCGTAAAGTAAACGTGTTTTTGCAGCAGATAATGCCAGGCCTTACAGCCAAGGTATTTAGGACTTGCATAGCAACCAAGGTAGTCCAGGAGTCGCTGTCAAACCCGCCAGTAAAGGTGGACAGGAATTCATCTGAATCGCAAAAAATCTACGTGGCAAAGATGGCCAACCTGAAAGCTGCGATAACCTGCAACCACAAAAAAGGCGTCGACCCAAAGAACCCGGCTGCGAAAAAGGCCATGGAAAAGTTTGAGCAATCCGTAGCCGCCAGAAAAGAAGCAATAGCAAAGCTAGAGTCAGAGATAGCAGCCAAGAACTGGAAGACAGAGACTCAGGAAAAACGGCTCAAAGAAAGGCTTGAAAAGTTGCAGATGCAGACCAGGCTGCAGCTAGAGACAAGGGACTATAACCTTGGCACGTCGCTGCGCAACTATATCGACCCGCGTGTAGTCAAGGCGTGGCTGAACTATGTAGACATTGACTGGACAAAGATCTACACGGCTACTTTGCAGCGCAAGTTCAAGTGGGTAGAGAACTACAAGGACAAGAACTTCAAGCTTTATTAGCAAAAGAATCATAAGCTTGCTAGGCACCTTTATGACTGGACAGGATGTTTGCCTATCCGCGCCTTTTGACTCTTGCCTGGATGCCCATGGCGATTATTGCAGGAATCCCAATTGACAACGTTTTGGCCCAGCCAGAAGGCTATTTGCCCCAGAAACTGGCTGTCACCATTGAACCAGACGGCAGCGCGCTGGTGAAATACGATGTCGAGATTCTTGACAATCCTGCCACCATCCCGCTGTTTGGAGGCAAATTAGACAGTATAGCTGTTACAGATTTGGCTGGCAACAACGTTGCTTTTGAAGAAAAACAAGGCCGCGTAATAGTGCAATCGGATTCAGGTGTCAGGATAAGCTATTCCACCCCAGACTTGGTTGAACTTGAAAATACTGTCTTGACTTTATCAATATCATCGCCAGTCGAACTATCCGTAAAAATTCCTGAAAAAAGATCTATTGTAGGATGGGGGCCGACTCTTCCGACAAAGGTTGATGGCGACTTGATATTTCCGCAAGGCGACGTCAAGCTGTCCTACATCCTCGGCTTTGCTGGAACCAGAGATAGCGCAGATGTAATGATCCGGCTGGCCAGGTTATCCATTGACCAGATTGCTGCAAAGCATCAGGGTATTTTGTTAAATGAAGCAAGGAATTTGCTTTCGCAGACAGAATCAGCAGGCAGGGAGGGCAAATTTGCCCTTGCAGAGAATCTTTCTTCCCAGGCCACAAACTCTGCTAACGCCACGGCAGCAATCTATGATTCAGCCAGGCAAGCGCTAGAAATCGCGCGGGCCGTAATCAGCAATTCTGCAAGCGCTGGCCTTGACACGTCAGAGGCAGAATCAATCTTGGACGCCGCAGAAAAGGAATTCCAGTCAGGCAATTATCAAAATGCAAAGGAAATGGCTACAAAGGCAACCTCTTCCACAGGAAAGGGCAATCAATCCAACATCCTCATTTTTGTCGCGATAGCGGCAGGCGCCGGGGCGGTGGCGGCATTTTTCGTGCTGCGCAAAAAGCCGGCAGTCCAAAAGAGGCCAGAAAAACAGCAAAGTTTCCGGCCTGAACCTGCTGTGATTGCGGAAACGGAAACCGTGCAACAAAAGATGGATGTTGCAGAGACCGGCCGGATTCCGGATTCGGTTACCGACCAGAGCTTGCTTCGGCAGGTTGTGACAAAGATCCTGCAAGAAAAGCCGCACTTGAGGGCAGAGGACCGCGACGTGCTGGAATTTCTTGCCGACAACGAAGGAGCTGTTTTTGAGAGCGAGATTCGGACGAAATTTGAGCTGCCAAAAACCACTGTATGGAGGCTGGTAAAGCGCCTAGAGCGCGAAGACCTTATCGAGATCCGCAAATCAGGCGGCCAGAACCTAATAAAATTACGATTTGAAGATCATCAAACCTAATGCGTTTTTGATATCAAGATTTTTGGCCAGCACAATTGTGGTCAGAGCAGGCAGGTTTGAATAGATTATATAATGTAACGCGAAAATTCACTTTGCAATACGCTTGCTGAGCTTGCCGGGGTAGCTCAGCTTGGTTAGAGCGTACGACTCATAATCGTAAGGTCGCGGGCTCGAATCCCGCCTCCGGCACTTTTTGTTTCAATCCTGCTAGTCACGATTATATATGATGTTCCGGCGACTGTTTATCGTGCCGTCGTAGCTCAGCCTGGGAGAGCACTCGACCTGAAAAATCAGGGGTGATGCTGAAGACCGAGCTGTCGTGAGCTCAAATCTCACCGGCGGCATTAACTCCCATAATTCCGTGTTGCCTTTTTGACCATTCCGGCAACGTTGTCTACTATTTTGGCTGATGCTGCCAGATGGTTTTCAGCCTTGAAAATTGCAGATACCTCTTGTTCTGACAAGTGCTTTCCAATGTTTTCGTCTTTCAGTGTTGCATCAAGGAAATGCTCTCCGGTCTCCAATGCTGCAAAGGCCACTCGCTGGATGTCCCGGTAGGCTTCAAACCTTGCAACGCCTTTTTTGACGAGCGCCTCAAGCACGAACTCGGCGTATATCTGCCCCTTTGTCATGTCCAGGTTTGCAGTAATCCTGTCCTTGTTCACTTTCAGGTCCAATGCAACCTTGGTCATCGAGTTTAGCATTTCGTCAAGCAGGATTGCAGCCATCGGCAACGTGAAACGCTCGTTGGCTGAATTTGAGAGGTCGCGCTCATGCCAGAGAGGTATGTTGTCCATAGATACTCCAACTAGGGATTTTAGCATCTTGGCAAGCGAAGAGACGCGCTCGCTTTTTATCGGGTTTCGCTTTACTGGCACGGCGCTGCTTCCCATCTGGCCCTTCCTAAACGGCTCGGCAACTTCTCCTATCTCTGTTCTCTGCAGGTTGCGAATCTCAATTGCAATCTTGTCAAGCGTAGAGCCGACAAGGGCCATCAAAAACTGCATCTCAGAATACCGCTCCCTAGGAACGACCTGCGTGGCAGATTCCACCGGATGCAGCCCGAGGTCCTTGGCAACCAGCTCTTCTACTTCCAGGGCCCTGTTGCCCATAAGCGAACCGGTCCCCACGACACCTCTTGTCTTGCAAAGCAGAAAGCGTTTTTTGCCCTGCTCTATTCGCTCCAGGTGCAGGGCCATCTCTGCGGCCCAGACGGAGAATTTCAGCCCGAAAGAGATAATGCTTGCATGCTGGCCGTGCGTCCTGCCGACTGCAGGCAGGTCCCGATACTCGACGGCACGGCTGGCAAGTATTGTGGCCATTTTGGCAACCTTGGACTCGATTATCGAAAAAGCGTCACGCATCTGCATGCAAGTAGACGTGTCAACAACGTCGTTGCTAGTAAGACCGTAGTGAACCCACGGCTTGGCGGCTTCTGGCACCTGCTCGCTGACTGCCTCGACAATGGCTGCGGTGTCATGCTCGCTTATTGCCTCCAGCTCTGAGACACGGGCCAGCGTGACCCTGCCGGACTTGCAGGCTTGATCAATTTCCTTGGCTGCGTCTGCAGGTACAATGCCTATGCCGGCCTGCACCTTGGCTACTGCTGCCTCAAAATCCAGCTGGTACTGCAATCGTTTTTCATCGCTGAAAATGTCGCGCATTTCCTTGCTACCGTAGCGTCCGGAATCTATGGGCAGTATTGGCACAGGTAAATGGTTTAGAATGCAGAAAATAAATCTTGGGTCTTCAAGCAAGGCTTATAATAACTTCAAGCAACATTTGAGTAAAGAATTGACAGATTTTGTAACAAGGGCTGGCAACCTCAAGATCAGGAAAATAAGCGATCTAGAGTTCCGGATAGACGCGGATTCAAATCGTGGAATGAAGGTTCCAGTAACCATTTACGCTAACGAGGCTTTGATTTCCAAGATGGTCACCGACAGGACCATAGACCAGGCGGCAAACGTGGCTACGCTGCCAGGCGTCAAAAAGCACGTCGTCGTGTTGCCAGACGGCCACGAAGGCTACGGCTTTCCAGTCGGCGGCGTGGCTGCAACTGACATTGAAGAGGGAGTCATCAGCCCCGGCGGGGTCGGCTACGACATCAACTGCGGAGTCAGGCTCATCAGGACTAACCTGACAGAATCGGAGGTCCGCCCAAAACTCAAGGACCTTGTAAACGATCTTTTCAGGTCCATTCCTTCAGGAGTTGGAAGCGAAGGCGCATTCAAACTAACAAAGTCGGAGCTTGACGAACTTTTGGTGCAGGGAGTGAAATGGGCCGTAGACCACGGCTACGGCACAGGCCACGATGCAGAGGTCTGCGAGGAAAGCGGCACAATGTCAGGAGCCGACCCGGCAAGCGTTTCAGATACCGCAAGAAAAAGAGGGGCACCCCAGCTTGGAAGCCTTGGCTCTGGGAACCACTTCCTTGAAGTGCAAAAGGTCGACAAGATTCTTGACGAAAAGGCAGCCAAGGCCATGGGAATTGAGAAGGAGGGCCAGATAACTATCCTGGTCCACTGTGGATCCCGGGGGTTTGGCCACCAGATATGCACGGATTACCTGCGCGTGTCAGAGACTGCCCTGCGCAAATACAACATTACGTTGCCAGACAGGGAGCTTGCCTGCGTTCCAAACAACTCTAAGGAAGGCGAGAACTATAGAAAAGCCATGTTCTCTGCGCTCAATTTCGCATGGGCCAACAGGCAGATGATAACTCACTGGACTCGAAAGACCGTGGAAAAGGTCTTTGGCATGGCTGAAAACGATCTTCAGATGGACCTTGTTTATGATGTTGCGCACAACATCGCCAAGGTGGAAAGGCACAAAGTTGACGGCGAAGGAACACGGGAAGTCGTGGTCCACAGAAAAGGCGCCACCAGAGCCTTTCCAGCAGGCATGGAGCAGGTTCCAAGCAAATACAGGCAGCTTGGCCAGCCAGTGATAATACCGGGCTCTATGGGCACTGCAAGCTGGATACTGTTAGGCGGTCCAAAATCAATGGACCTCAGCTTTGGCTCGACGGCTCACGGAGCAGGCAGGACAATGTCCAGGTCTGCTGCAAAGCGCAGCTACACCCCCGAAGGCGTCAAAGGAAGTTTAGAGTCAAAAGGCATCTACGTCAAGGCCCTGACTCGCGAGGGCGTAGTCGAGGAGACGCCAGAAGCCTACAAAGACGTCGACGCGGTTGCCAACGTTTCTCATTCCACTGGAATTGCCACAAAGGTAGTCAGACTTGTCCCGCTGGGAGTGATAAAGGGCTGATGTCCGACGATTCTGACATCGAGATAATCAAGGCCCGCAAGATGATGGAGCTTCGAAAAAAAGCGGCAGCTCAGGAAAAAGTAAAGACTGTAAAAACTCCAAAAGAGACCGTTCTGTCTTTTCTTTATGACCGCGGCGACGAGGTGCTAAAGGCAGCATATGCGCAGTACCCAACCCAGACCGAGGCAATAGTAAACAAGATAGCCGAGCTGGTCGCAGCCGGCGAAATTCAGCAAAAGATCTCTGGCGGCGAGTTGCTGTCTCTTTTCAGGTCAATAGGCATGCGTATTAGGCTTGACACGTCAATCAAGATTGAGGACCACGGCAAGATGGTGTCATTCTCAGACAAGCTGAAGCAAAATGAATGAACCAATGGGGACTTTTATCATAGATTTCCAGACAACAGACTTTGCTTCCGACGGCGAGGTCGCCAAAAAAATGCTATCAGACATGCAGAGGCTCTGCGAGATGGAAAACAGCTACGCTCTAGACGATCCGATGGACCGGGCCGGCTGGTCGTTTGCCAAGATGTTTCTGGCAGGCCAGTTTGTTGAAAAACTGTATGCGCAGCACCAGTACGAGGTGGACAGGACAAAGGGCAAAAAGTTTGAGGACAAGTTCATCGGCTGGCTTGCCCAGGAGCTGAAGAGAAAGGGATGCGGCGCTCAAATAAAAGCTGCTCCAGAGATGAAAGAAATCTAGGTAGTGTTTGACTATCAAACCAATATGCGGATGATTCCCTTCTGCGTCTTAACACGGATAATATGTTAGATATTAAACGCTGGTACATCCTACGAATGTACCACTTTGCTTTTAATGAAATGATAATCTCATCTGAACGATGTTCAAGACATTGAATGTCAAACTACTGATAATTGCAGTTGGTATAGCTGCAATTGGCTCTGCGTCTGTAGGAACGGTTTTTGCAAGCCATAGCTTTGAGGCAGGTGTCAAGGGAGACAACATCCCAGACAACACCCACGTAAGGCTAGATAGCTTGACGCTTCCTCCAGGCGGAGTATTGCCGGTATATGATGCAAGTCCAAACTTTGTTTCGGGCCATTTTTTGTTAAGAGCGCCTTGTGATGAAGACCACGTACCAACAATAACCGTAATCGCAGGACACATTGATGAAAGCGCAGATAACACATTTGTAGATAAAGTACCGCTTTACTACATCGACCACGCTTCCACAGCAGACAGTTGCGTTTGGCACGCCCACATTCCAGACCCACTTAATGGCGGAGCATCAAGGGTTACAGATGTTGATTTAATCAACCTGTCTGGCGATGATGTTAGCTTTAACCCAGGAGATGTTGTTGATATCAACGTTCAAAGAGTCTTGGGCAGCATTGCTAGTGCACCATACACAGAATCCCAGCTGCCAGGTGACTTGGAACACGGAAACACTGTCTATGACCTTAACGATGACAATCCAGACAACGATGGTCTAGGATTTCACGAGAGTGCTTAGGTGAGAGAAATGAAAAGTAAAACACTAGTTATCTCTGCAGTATCCGCAATCACTCTCAGCCTCGTCTTGGCATCATCAGCAATGCTTCAGCCAGCCTTTGCGCATGCAAGTACATCGCTGACATTGAAAGATGAACACGTTGATGGCAAAAAGATACGCGTGGCGCTTGGACACACGAATGAACCCACATACGGTGTAGAACCTGGAATTCATGACGGCAAACATAACGTAGAGGTATTGCTGAGCGATTCTGACACTACGCTTTCACTGACAGGAGCAACCTTGAAGGTAGACAAATACTATTTCAAGAACGTAAAGTCATTTGAAAAGGCCAAGTCTGTCAAAGATGCTGATGAGATACAGAAAGGAGTGGTAGTCGGCTCGGTCTTTGGCGATCCAGGACATTATATGGCAAGACAGGTGGAGAAACCAGGCATCTATGGATACAGACTTTACGGAACAATAAACTACTTTGATGTGGCCAAGATAGACATTGACAGCACAGTGTTCTGCTCATCAAGTGAAGTAGACACCAGCAAGTTTAACAGCAAAGGGTGGGGCGGAGGATACGGCTGTACAGAGGACATCAGAGATACATTCTTCCCATCTAAAAACAAAGGCGACGACAAGAAAGCAACCTTTGAACTCGATGTAAGTAATCCAGAAGTGCAGAATGTAGTATTTGAGGGCGCTGCCAATGAAGCATATGCAATGACCTTGACTGATTCAAAGCAACCAGAGCAGGCTGCAAATACAACAGCCATATACCAAATGCTTCTAGCGGGGCTGCCAGTAGCTGCAATAGCCGGCTTTTTTGGCTACAAGAGTCGCAGAAAGAACAAGTCTGAAGAATAGAGGTAACTCCTCTTCTTTTTTTATTTCCTAGATTCTATTTAAGATTGCCAGAATTCAATCGACAGAAAGCATGTGAGTGAAGAAAAATCTTAAACTTTATCAGCCATTACCCTATCAAGAGGAATACATTGCCTTTCTGCACTAACTGCGGCAAACAGGTCTCGGACAAAGCGAATTTCTGTCCAAATTGCGGGACGCAACAAAATTGGACGCAGACCCAGAATGTTGCCAAAGCGCAAGCAAAAGTTTCTTCTGACGTTCCTCTGACCAGTATGCAAAAGACAGCAGATAATGAATCCCAGCAGTCTGCATTGTACAAGAAACTAGAACGTTACCGCGAAAAGCTCCTCCAGATAGAAAGCAGAAATCGCTCTATAACACTAAGCCGCATATACGACAAATGGTGCTTTGATTTATCCAGGATTATCGTCAGAGGCAGCAGCCTGGCAGAAAAAGTAGGTGAAAGGGCGCTTCTTGGCAAGAATGGCGTTTGTATTGTTGCAGATTCGGACGACTCGGAGCTTGCAGAAAAGTACAGGGAGAAGCTAAAGTCGCTTTATCGAAACGTCACACAGGTAGAACGCGAAACTGGATTGAGGGACAACCATCTGGGGTTCCCGTTTCTTGAAGGCCATATCGGTCAAGACACCTATGTCAGAACGCCACTGGTGCTTTTTCCCATGTCTCTAGAACGCCGAGAAAACGGAAAACCACCAGGCTGGTATGTCTCGTTTTCAAAGGACAAGAGGCCGATATTGAATCGGGCGTTACTTGTCGCAGCAAAAAAGATAGGCGGATATTCATTTTCAGAGTCGTTTTACGATGAATTCGAAGA
>QCWB01000172.1 GCA_013114715.1 Nitrososphaera sp. | reverse complement strand
GCATCTGATCAGAAACTGATGCTCGAGCAGTTGAATGCTTACAGAGCTATGATTCCTCTGATGGAGGAAATGACCGAAGAACAAAAGGCGGCAAAATCTGAAATTGTAAAACTCTTCAATGCAACAGAGGCCGGTCTGAAGAAGAATTCAAGATTCGGCAATCGTGCTGTAGAAGGATTCAAGGCAAATTTGCCTTCAATCACTGGCATTGTTTCGGCTCTATTTGCTCGATCGCCTTTGGTTGGAGCTGTTGTAAACTTTGCTCTTGAGAAGTATCAAGAGAAAAGACAGAAGAGAGAAGAAGCGCAAAAACAAGCAGCAGAGGATATGCTTGAAGCTGCCAGAGAATTTTATGAAAGGCAGGCGGCTGCTCAACAGGCTGAAAGAGAAGCAGAAGAGGAGTTAATCAAAAAGAGATTCAACGCAACTAAGGATGAATCAAACGCTCGTAAAAGAGCGATTGAAGAAGCTAAAGTGCAAATTCAAGAAGGATCATCTCCTCTCAAGGTTCCAAATGCTGCTCAGATTGCCGAACTCAAAGACGACCCAGAATTTCACTTGGGTATCGCCGAAGGAATGCTTGAAGAACTTCAGACTCTGAACGATGATCAAATCGAAGATCTTCGTGAATCGCTTGCTGCCTTGTTTCAAGTAGAGAAAGGAGAATTCGCAACTCTTGAGGATATCCGAGACGGTATTCTACGAGCATCTTCTGAAGAAGCTGAACTCGAAGCTGAACGTCAAATGAAAGAGCAAACAGAGGTCATGAAGGATATTCGTGACTCTTTGAAAGGCCGCTCTGGAGATGAAAAGAAACCGGGCGGCTGTATGTTCGCCGGACTTCTTGGTAATATGGATTTGACCGATATCTGGGCTGGATGGGCAATGATTAAAGGAGGACTCGCTTCTCTTGGTCGTGGGCTGTTGGCCATTGGTGGTAGAATTATTGCATTTTCTACTAGATTAGTTAAAGGAATTCTCGGTCGTCTGGTTTCACTTCCGGTTATCATTGCTGCTGGTTTCGGAAAAGGTCTTTACGATGGAATCAAGAATTACCTTGATACTGGAAATATTGGTGAATCGATGTTGAAGGTCTTGACTTCAGCTGGAGATTTCTTCTTGTTTGGATTTTCTGAAGAGATCGCAGCATATTTCTCAGAGAAATTTGGTGCGGTCATTGAACCAGTGTTCAAGGCATATGACTTTCTTGTTGATCTCAGTGCAACCGCAATGGAGAACCTGGTCGATGGAGCGAAGAAGATCTGGTCTATCGTGACAGACCCTGTGGGTTCCGCTATGGCCGTTTACGACACTTTGCGGTCGGGGATGACTGCCCTATTTGAGGAGGCCGCAAATTTCGTACAGGACCCTCTAGGGTACGCTAGGAACCTTTTTGAGAAAGGAAAGGAATCCATCCGAGGGTTCTTCGTTGAACTCATTCCATCGTGGGTCCCAGACAGATTCTTGCCAGAGGCGATCCGCGCGGATGTTCAAAAGTACCGTGGAAAGAATTCACCTGACCTGAATACAGACAACAGTGGAATCGTTTGGATGGATTCCGATGAATCTTATAGAGCGGCAGGAGAAATGGCACAGGTCACTCCTGGGTTCGGTGCAACTGGGCCATCGACCAGAAGAGCTTTGAGCGGAAGAAGACAAGAAGCAGCCAAGCAAGAATCTACTAGTCCGGCGCCGGCTGCAACGGTTTCTACTCAAAGTCCAACTTCTCCAATTGGCAAAGGTGATCATGAAAGTGCATTGATTCAAAGTCTTGCTCAACAAGGAATTACCGATCCGACTGAAGTGGCAAACGTGATGGCGGACAAGCAAGAATCTACTAGTCCGGCTCCAGTTGCAACGGTTTCTACTCAAAGTCCAACTTCTCCAATTGGCAAAGGTGATCATGAAAGTGCATTGATTCAAAGTCTTGCTCAACAAGGAATTACCGATCCGACTGAAGTGGCAAACGTGATGGCCCAAGTAAAGGCAGAGTCAAATTTCGTTCCTCAATCAGAGAATCTGAACTATAGCCCAGAGACTCTTTTTAGGCTGTTTGGTAAAGGCAACTCTATGGGCAACAAGGCCAGAGTTGAATCTATTGACCATGCAAGATCAATCACTTCTCAAGGACCGGAGGCGGTTGGAAATCTCATCTATGGCGATAGAATGGGCAACAATGGAGAAGGATTCAAATATCGTGGTAGAGGATTGATCCAATTGACAGGTCGTGAGAATTATGAGAAGTATGGAAAACGACTAGGCATTGATTTGGTGAATAATCCAGATCAAGCAAATAGACCTGAAATTGCTGCACAAATAGCTGGACTGTATTTTGGCGACAAGAAGAAGGCTGGAGTTGACTTAGGAAACATTAACTCAGTTGGAAAGGCCGTTGGATATGCGACTGGCGCAGAAGAAACTGCAAAGAGAGCCGCTCTGGCCAATCAATACAAAGCTGAATTGGCTCAAACAAATCAGCCATCAGCTGAACTTGGAATTGGCGCTGTTCAACCAAGAGCTGAAATGGCAGTTGAAGGTCTTACCGCCGCTGCTGGAAATGTCAAGCAGGCCGAGTTGGTTTCAAGAGCCAAGGTTGAATCCAGAACGGCACAAGTGAACGTAAACAATAGCTCAGTTGTTCAACAGTCTGCAACACCAACTGGTGGAACGTCAAGACCAGAGAATCTCGACCCAACAATTGGTTTAATGAAGCCGGTATTGACGTGAGATGTACGTCTAAGCGAACAAATGTTCATCGCCAAGCCGAATAGTACGTCTAAGCGTACATCAAGCAAAAGAGAAGGGGCCGAAAGGCCCCTTCTGATTAATCACCCTTTGCCAAGTCCTCAAACATCTTGAGCGGATCATCTTCCTCGTCTCCAGTATTAACTGGAGCAGTCTTCTTAGAGATTGGCTCTTGAGTAACCTGGCCAATAGATGGTGCCGGCTCAGACTTAGTAATAGCGGCTCGACCGCTAGAAGTACTCGCAGTTCCAAGAACCTGGTGCAACTTAGTTCGAAGCTCGTCAGAGCTCTTGAACCGAGACGGCGCAATAAACTCGCCGAGATTGTGCGCCTGGTTCCAGATTGCTTCGATTCCAGCATCGTTTGAAGCAAGAGAACTTGGAGCGGCCACCGCGCTCTTGTCATACTTCACATTGCCGTTTTCATCCTTGTAGATCTTAAGAATGAAATCCGCGCCGTTCCAAGGATCGAACACGTCAATCACTGGATCACCTGGGAACTCAGGCTTTTGCGCTGCAAGCAGCATCTTATAGATCGTTGGACCAGACTTGAAGATTCGAACTGTGCCTTCATCTTCAGGATTGTCCGGGTGCGACCGCACATAGACATTGTAATAGAATGTCTCTTTACGCTTGCGCTGTCGCACAATCTCTTGATTCGATTTGAGACCGGTGTTCCAGAGTTCGGAGTTTGCTTCGCAGACTGGGCAATCATGACCAAGAGTCGTTGGGCACGATTCAATAAACCACTTACCAGAATCAGACTTGAATCCATGAGAGTACTCACGAACCCAGTGGAGAGGCTGTCCATGAGCAGCCGGAAGGAATCGGATCACTGCATAACCAGTGCCCTTTGCGCTAAGCT
>QCWB01000171.1 GCA_013114715.1 Nitrososphaera sp. | reverse complement strand
ATCCAGTTCTCCTGCAGCCAGGCCTCGTTTTCCACGGAATACTGTTTTTTCCTGTGCCAGTATCCTATCAGGATGGCGGCCGGGATGTATAGAAAAATAAAGATCGCAGCAAAGACCCAAACGTTGCTTAGCGCTTGGTTTAGCACAGGGATTGACGATATCCCCAGGTTGTAGACAATCAGGATAAAGTTGACAAACGAAAGCACGAAGGCAAGGTAGATGCTGTGGCCATTTCTAAAATCCAACCAGCGTCTACGGAAAAACTGATTGTCCATCGACAAAGATGCCTGATCCTTATTAATTAATTTTGGCTAACGCAAAAGCAAAATAATACGCAGATGTCTCTGACGGTAGTTTGGTAGCCAAGATAATCAACGGCCTTGAAGTATCCGCGGCGGTCAAGACAAGGGTAAAAAAGGCAGCGCAAGAACTGAAGGATTCTGGCGTGCAGCCATGCCTTGCGACCGTGCTTGTGGGCGACGATCCGGCTTCGGCGACATACGTCAACAGTAAACAAAAAACTGCCGG
This sequence comes from Nitrososphaera sp., assembly GCA_013114715.1. GTDB lineage: Archaea > Thermoproteota > Nitrososphaeria > Nitrososphaerales > Nitrososphaeraceae > Nitrososphaera. The sequence goes on along the minus strand of QCWB01000171.1, from coordinate 3,086 downwards.
CGACCTTGGCATAGCAACCCGAGATCATCGGCTTGATTCGACTTTCAAGCAGCACGAGCTGGTAGAGCTGGTGCACCTGCTAAACAACGACTCTGAGGTCCACGGCATACTTGTTCAACTGCCACTGCCTTCTCATATCAACGAATTTGCCATAGTAAACTCGATAAACCCGATTAAAGACGTCGACGGCCTGACTCCGTACAATGCCGGCATGCTTCAAAATGGCATGGCAATTCTAAAGCCGTGCACTCCGTCAGGAGTCATCGAACTGCTGGATTACTACAAGATAGATGTTTCTGGCATGGACGCGGTGATTGTAAACAGAAGTAACCTAGTTGGCCTGCCGCTTGCCCTGATGCTGATTGAAAAGAACGCCACGGTGACTATCTGCCATTCAAAGACCAGGGATCTTCAGACCAAATTGAAAAACGCGGACCTCGTGATAACGGCAGTTGGAAACAGGCAGCGCTTTACTCTTGCCGCAGACATGGTAAAGGACGACTCCGTTGTGATAGATGTTGGCACGAGCAGGCAGAACGGGAAACTGACCGGAGACGTGGATTTTGAATCAGTCAGGCAAAAGGCAGCATGGATAACGCCGGTTCCTGGCGGAGTCGGGCCGATGACTATAGCCATGCTGATGAAAAACACCGTCTCTGCAGCATCTATATCCAAAGGGATGAACGAATAGCTGCCTTATTCAATAAAGAAAGAAAAGCAAAAGATCCGCCGTGATATTTTGCAAAAACGAAACAGCCTGCCTTCATCTGAAGCAGACAGGCTTGCCGGCCTTGTTCAGAAGCATGTCGCTGACAGCGATTATTTCCAATCTGCAAAGACTGTTGGCGCGTATTTCGCAATAGGCTCCGAAGTCCGGCTGGACTGGCTTATCAAAACTGCCCAAAGTCAGAGCAAGGCAGTTGCCCTGCCAAGAATAGAAGGCAATCTTGTCTTGTTTTACGAATTCACATCCCTAGACGACCTTGTAATAGGACAGTTTGGCATAAAGGAGCCGCTGCCTAAAAAGCCGGTAAAGGAGCTTGACTTGTTGCTTGTGCCCGGCGTTGCCTTTGACAAAGACGGATACAGGATAGGCTACGGCAAAGGATATTATGACAGGTTCCTTTCCACCGGCAAAGTCCTGTTCTCCATGGGCGTCTGCTATTCGTTTCAGCTTTTGCCAAAACTGCCACAGAGCCGTTACGACATAAGGTTGGACTCACTTGCCACGGATAATGGCGTTCTGTATTTCTAGAGAATGCAAATTATAACGTTACAAAGTCAGGATCTGTTTGCTTATGTTAGAAAAATGGCGGTGATTGGTGATGAAGATCTTTCCACGAAATGATAGACAACACTAGTTCAAGTTTCACTAACCAGACGGCGCCAGAGGGAACGTAGTTAGACAAACAATTTTCTGATTGACGTGTGAATAAGAGAGATTACATTTCCGGTAAAAACCACAGATATTGTATGCCGGACATTTGATTTTAAATCTCCTCTTTTGCAGTACTTTGTTATAATATTATAGACTATGAAATGATTATCAACAGTATAAAATCATGGCTCGAGTTTTCTATACTTGTCCCAAGACTCGGATGACAGATTCTTTCTGAGGAATTGCTCCGGGCTTTGGTGCAGTTCCATAACATTGCCATGTTGTTCTACACTGCTTTTGACCTCGTCCAATATGCTTTTTTGCAAATCTTCCTCCTCTGCAATAATGCTTTCATATCTATGTATCTGAATACGAGAAGACTTTGCAATGCTGTCATGATTATTATCGACAGCATAGACACCGACCATCACGACCCTAGTTACCAATTCCTTTGCTTTGTGTTTGTGCTCTTTATATATTCGAAGACTAATATCCGTCATATTCTTTATGACATCTATAGCCACAGTTTCTCTTTCTGAGCGCATCGCTTCAAAAGCTAAGAATACAAGATTATCAAGTGTTTCGTGTGTTATTATCGCATGGCTTCCAACAAATGCCTGGTAGAGTGAAAGTATTGAAGCAATAGCTTCATCTACCCTATCGATAAGACCCTCCGAAAAAGTGACAAACTCTTCTCTAATACATATGGAAGCGATTTCAAACAGAGATTGCGCAATATCACTACAAAGCATTGTATCCTTGATCTTTGCCGCCGCTAAACCTGAAGCACTCATCATCCTTACTATATCTTCTATAACATCCTGAACATATTTCTCTCTAGCTCGAATTTCGATTATAGGGAATTCTCCGTTCTTTTGTTGCAAGGCGCGAGCTACCATCATGCTGGCAGAATGTTTAAAAAATGTCTTGCTTTTTGGGCCAAAAAATGGTAATAATATTAGCTCTGCATTGACTGGTAAGGTTGTGATTATTTTGACAGAAAGTTTACTGACGCTTTCAAGGTCTAACCCGATCCTCGTACTATTCGTACCCGCTTCAATAGCTGTTGAAATAAGCATGCTTAATCCTCCACATATTTCTCTTGGAACATACCAGTCTTTCCCACTGGACGTCTTAATCCCAATTTCCGTCAAGCTGTGAATTGCTAATGCATCCCCACTATGTTGTTTAAGGGCGTTTGCACCAACGTCTCTTATACTTCGAATCGCCTCTGCACTACCATCGTAAAGATCTTTCTCTATGGCATTTAAGGAAATTTCCTTAAGGTGATAGACAACCAAATTAGTGCTTTCATGTGAAGTTTGTGCACCTCCGATAAGTGGAATCCTAGTAGTCGATATTCCTATCTCGCGATATGCATTTGAGAGCACCCTCAAAGTGAATGTGTCACGGTTATCAAATGCAGTAGTAGACAAAGATTTCAACTGTTCAAGAATAAATGAAATGAATTTGTCGTCTGGAGTAGAATCATCGGATCTGACTTCTACATATTCTGCAACAATGTTGCATACCGACTTCAATCCTATTTCTGCTGTTTCAATCTCCCGCTTACCAATGGCCTTTTGAACAAGATCTAACACCTGTCTTACTACAATCTTTGTGGGTTCGTGAATATCTTCACGGTGAAATGTAACTTGTTTAATAAATGATGAACCCGTTCTCTTAGCTAAATCTTCAATACGAGGAT
>QCWB01000170.1 GCA_013114715.1 Nitrososphaera sp. | reverse complement strand
CTTGTCCGGAGATATATCGTCTACAGCTCGCCCTTTGCCAGTAGGATACTTTGACTCAAAAACTCTCTTGATCTTGGTTGCCCCGTAGGCTTTGTACATAAGAAAGCCGAATAATGCTGCAAACGGAATTAACAACAATGATAGAATTGTTATGATTTCTGTTGTACGGCTAGTCGGCACAAGCATTGGAGTTAAGGGCTGTGCAACAAGCAACGCCATGCCAACTGCCAATACTATAACACCTCCTACACCTATAATGCCAAAACCATGCACATGCAATTCAAAGACGAGAAGTCCTGCTCCTATGCCCATTAATGCCAGGGCAGCCCAGTTAACATCGAATCCTTGCCCAATTAGGCCTAGAACCAGCAGTATAGCTCCAAGCACTTCTGCGCCAAATCCTGGAGAGCTGAGTCCCAGGATTAGCGCCAAGATCCCAATTGACATAAACGTTGTAGAAACTATTGGATCTGAAAGTATTTTTAACAGGTTAACCCTCAAACTGGGTTCATGCCTGACCAGCTGAGCATCTAGAGTGTCAAGAACAACCTCGCCCTTGGCCAGGGTCATAACCTTTACTCCATGGGCCTTTGCAAGAAGATCTTCGGGGCTGCTGGCAATAGCCTCTATTACGCGACTTGCAAGCGCTTTTTCTGGTGTCAGGTTATCGTTGTCCGTCACAAACCTAGCAGCCTGCGTTGAATTTCTTCCGTGCAGCTCTGCAAGTGATACAAGCTTTTCAACAATGGCGTTTACGAACTTGGATTCATTGGTTGGTTCCGTCCCAATGACTGGCTGTGCAGAGCCTATTGTTGAATACGGTGCCATTGCAGCATAATCTGAAGCCATGAGTATGATTGTGCCAGCTGACAGAGCCTGCCTTCCTGCAGGGTAAACATAACCTATCACCGGCACGCTGGATGACTGTATGCTGTCTATTATCTGAAATGTAGAATCTACAGAGCCACCAAATGTGTCCAAGGAAATTAGTATTGCATTGTATCTCCCGGTTGATGCCTCCTGAACAGCAGCTGCAACGTTTTCTGCAGATGCTGCGGTGATAGGCTCGTTTAATTCAACCCAGAGGATCTTTTGATCTGCTTCTGATTGTGATGAAATTAAAGGAAATAAAATTGCTGGGATGAACAAAAGGAGCACAAATCTCATTTGGTCTCCTTTTTCTCCTTCGTCTCAAACAGATCTTTGATTTCCTCTCTTATCAATGCCCTGGTATCAGTTTCTTGCCTTTCGGAACTCGCTATCTTCTCTTTAACAATTCCCAGTAACGGACCAAGGTTCCCAGAATCTCCCCCAGTTACAACGATCATATTTTTTTCTCTGGCAATCTCGGCCCATGTCTGTAATTCTCTTAGCCTCATGGCTGCCATGTTCTTTGTGTAGTATTCTGCAGCCTGGGACATCTTTTCTGATGCGATAAGCTCGCCTTCCGCCATGATAATTCTACTCCTCTTCTCTCTTTCAGCTTCTGCCTGCTTTGCTATCGCCCGCTGCATTTCCGCGGCTATGGCTACGTCCTTTATGGACACTGCGGAAACCTTTACTCCCCATGGCTCTGTAACTTCATCGAGTATGGCTTGCAGCCTTTTGTTCAATTCTTCTCTTTTTGTTAGTAGCTCATCGAACTCAACTTGCCCTATGACGTCTCGCAAGGTTGTTTGCGACAAAAGACTTGTTGCAAGAGCATAATCCTGTACCTTGACAACTGCGTTGTTGGCGTCGTTTACCCTAAAGTAGACAACTGCATCAACATCAACTGTCACATTATCCCTGGTTATTATCCTCTGTTTTGGGATATCGAGCGTTAGCAATCTCAGATCGATCTTTCGAATTCTATCTATCACGGGAAGAATGATTACAACACCGGGGCCCTTTGCACCTATCAGTCTGCCTAGCCTAAATACAACAACTCGCTCGTATTCTCTAATTATCTTTATTGACGATGCAAGAATAATCAATATAATGATGGCAACTGCTACACCAGCCACGGTCTCGGCAGCCGGGATTTGAAGCAGTAATCCAGATACCCACATAGGTACATATCGTTGATCTACGAATTAAGCCTTTATACAGTTGAATATCCTGCGATAATAATGCGATTGTCATTTTGAAAACATGTCTGTTGAACGGAAAGACGTAGCATAAAGACGATCAAGGTTATGCAAATCAATCCCGAACTTGTAATGTTGTGGTTACATTAGATCCAAGTACAATGTCACAATATGCAATGTTTCATCTTTTATAGGAACCTGCCGAGAACCTTGGTGTAAAGCAAAAGCGATGCTATAGTAGGCGGAACCAGAGCCAGCCCAAAGTAACCGTACACGTCTTGTCCAGTCACCTTGTTCTGGTCTATGAGCACGATTACAGAGAAATACGATACCAAAAGAGATACTACGAAAAAGAACATGATAAAAATCACAAACGCGATGCCCCTATAACTGATGCCGGATGCAATCTGAACAGTGCCAGAGCTGGCTGCATTGAGTTTTTTTACGCGCCTGCCTTCAGTGAACAAAACTACTGTCAAAAATATACCTAACCAGGGAAGAAACATCATGATGCCTGCCACAGAGTGGAATACCTCCCACTGGGTCGGGTCCGTAGTCCCTATCAGCGCGTACAGGGTAAGCGAGATAATTCTGGTAACGTTTACCGCGGCAGTTCCAAACGCGCCGATCGCAAAGTAGATTATCTTGTTTTTCCTTGGAATCTCCATCTTTAGCAAAAAGGCAAGCATGACAAGCGAAAAGATAATCATGCTGTCTACGCCGGCAGACGGCCAAAAGACCTGCAGGGCAAAGGGGCCCTTGAGTCCGTTTAACACAAGCAGGTTGCCTCTTGCAACTGCGCCCCTTCCAACGTCCATCACATTCTGGTCGATAAACGACACTATTGACTGGTCTATCTGCAGGTAAATCGGGACGATGAACTGCAGCGCTCCAAGCGAGTCATAAGGAAAGAACGCGTCCAGAGCAAGGACCGTCGCGTTGCCGGCCAGAAAAATCGCGCCTGCCGAGGCTATCTTGTACCAGTTCTTGCCAAACAGCAGAAACGAGGCTACGCCTGTAAATGCAGCCATGACGATAAAGTCCCACATCTGGACCCAACTGAATATCAGGGCGACTTTGTTTTCCTCGCCTGTTTTTTGTATCGAATCTTTCAACCCGTATGGCAGAGCAACAAAATAGCCAATTGTCAATGCAGCAAGGACAAGAACCGCAAACAGCCTGTTTTTCCTTACCTGTACTTTTAATCCAATTAGTTCTGCAGCGATAAAGGCCATGGCAAAAATAAAGCCGCCCCGGCCCTCATTCCAGGCAAGGCCAAAAGACTCTGAATCATAGGCCATAACAAACAATATCGGAGAAATAAGAACAAGCGTGGCGACTAGGCTGCTGCTTAGCCCAAAGACCTTGAATTGCTGGGACTGGCCAGTCTTGTCGCCGGACAACTTGCGCAAAATTGACTGTGAACCGAATAAAAACCTTCTAGGATTTTATCGCTTCAGAGAACCATTTCGGAACTATATCTTGGGCTGATTTCAAAAGGTACTCTATGCTGCTGTCCAGGATGTACGTGGTGGCAAAATCGTCGCGGCTTCTAACAGACCTGCCGTAGGACTGTG
>QCWB01000169.1 GCA_013114715.1 Nitrososphaera sp. | reverse complement strand
TTATGACATTGCAAAACACATGAAAGAACTATTGAACACATTAAACAACAATCCTGACGAACTGCGACCTATTGAGCTTGCGGCACAAATCCACTATGATTTTGCATGGATTCATCCGTTTGAGGATGGAAATGGAAGAATGTCCAGATTATTGTTGAATCTAATTCTAGTGCGAAATGGATATCCGTTTGTAGTAATCAAAAGTGTTGACAAGCCGCAATATCTTAGGGCATTACGAGAAATGGATATTTCTGGTAACTTCAATCCATTTTTAATTTATGTATCTAGGTGTACTGAACAAACATTAGACCTTTATCTAATGCCGGAAAAACCTTCAAAAAAAGAAGAATTTCTATCCCTGGCAAAACTAGCTAAGGGTACCACTTATTCTGCTGAATATTTGAGCCTGCTTGCCCGAAAAGGACGTATCGATGCCATAAAGGAAGGCAAAACCTGGAAGAGTACAAAGAAAACTATCGATGCCTATGTCGAGGAACAAAATGGCAAATAGAAATCAAGAATTTGGTGTTTGGATAGTGATGTTCTACAGTAACGGTATGGATTTTACGCTCTACTGTCCATATCTGCGGTAAGCCAAAACTAGGGACTCTTCCATTCTGGAATCAAAAAATCCCGCAAAGTTCCATAGTTCCTATAACCGATTTGACGCATTGGTGTGCAATTGAATCATACAGGCTTGGCTGGACTGGCATTGCTGGCATTATTTGCCGCAGGCACCGTATCATACGCACAGGCGCAAACCGTCAGCGTGTACGCCCAAGGCATGCCTAGGCACTGGCAGGATGAGTTCGGCAGCACGCTCTTGGATGCCATGTCGTACTGGGAGAAGACAATTCCAGGCCTGAAATTTGAGCTTGCATCCAGGATGGAGGCCTCTGATTTTGTGGTGGAATGGGCAAGCCAAAACGAAAAGGCAAAGCTTGGGTATTACTCTACTAGCGACCTGAACAGCTATGGCAAGCCTGTCATGGCAGTAACTCTTGGCTTTTTTGATGGTGGAAAACTGCAGATGCTGTCGCCCGAGTCCGCCCTGGAAGTAACAAAGCACGAGCTAGGGCATGCAATCGGGATGCAGCACAGCGCCAACCCAGACGACGTAATGTACCATACGGTTGATGACTTTGAATCCTTGTACTCTGTAGTCCAAGTCTTGGATGGGCCAAAGAATCCTCACGCCGCCTCGACAAAATATCAGGAACTGGCAGGCAGTCTGGTCGTTCCTCTGGAGGGAAAAATAACTGCCGCAAAAGCATCGCTTGGCGTGTTTTCATATGGGAACAACGCATCTGACCAAATTCTGGAGGATTCCTGGCTTGCGTACTGGTGGGCAGTAAAATACCTGGACTATGCGGAAAAGGCACAGATGAGCGGCGGCGCATCTGCGCTGCAATCCGACTATGAAAAGTCATATGCAGAGTTCAAGGCTGCATACGAATATGCAAATCTTGTAGAGCAAAAGCTGGCGCTAGTCGACGAAAACATTGCCAAAATGAACGCTCTCAAATAGAGTCATCCTGATAAAGAGATGCTTGGAATGTTTGCACATCTGTCAAACAATTGGCTGTGCCGTTTTTTTGAACTGTCCGGATTTGTCTGACTGTTGTACAAAAATCCGGATACGCAAGGGACACACCTAAAAGCCATACTTGGGATTATTCCCTGTGGCAAAGCTGACCATCACCGATAGATATGTGCGAGTAGATCTTTACGGAATAAAGCAGTTCTTGGCGCTGAAAAGCTCGCTTACTATCCCGATCACATCGATCAGCAAAGTGAGCACGGAGAAGATCAGGTGGCTTGTCTTTGCGGCAAAGGCTGGAACGAATTTTCCAGGCCTGCTCATGGCGGGGACGTTCTTCAGACGGGGCGGAATGGTCTTTTACTATGTGCGGGACCCAAGCAAGTGCGTCTCCCTTACGCTGGACAATCACAGGTACCGAAAGGTCATAGTCCAGGTTGACGACAAGGAAAAGACTGCCGAAAGGATAAGGCGTCTGATTAGAAAATAATCTCTGGGACATCCGGGCGCCAAATATTGGGTAAAATTGTATATATACAAGAATGTACTATCTCATATCACATGAAGGCGATTGCGGACAAGGGACATAGCCCAAATCTTGACACCATCCTGATGATAGAGGGCATTCTTTCAAAAAAGCACGAGTTTGCATCAAAGAACAAACTGCGGCTCTCGCTGCCAAAGCAGCTGCAGTACAAGACATTTAACAAGATTCTAGAGTATCTTGAGGCGTCAAACAAGATCGCCTATGATAAGGACGGCTCCGTTTTCTGGATATTTGCTAAAGGCCCACAGTTTGAAAGGCTGGAAAAAGAGTCGGTCAAGCTAAAATAATTCAGTATCTGAACCTTCTCTCATAGTCCTTGTGATCGAATATTTCAAGTATGTATATTGTCTTTTGATCCTGTTTTCCTGTAAGTGAATAGACTAGCCTCCAGCCCCTGCTGAGCTCCACTCGAAACAGGTTTGGAATGCCGTATACCGCAATGTAGCACTTTGGGATTCTCTCGTACTGGATTCTGTCGCCGATTTGCGGATTATCTCTGACTGTTTCAGGAATGCTGTCGATCTCTTTGTAAAACCTGTCGCTCTTTTGGAGTGATCCAAAAAACCTCATGAACTTTAGTCCACCTTTGACTTCATTCAATTGACATTTTATTGCATGCGGTGGTATTAAGCCTCTATCGTTTGAAACTGCGCGTCTGATGTTTTTTATAAAAATTTTTCATACTGTATGGCATGAAAGGCAGTCGCGACTTTCAATCCTGACTCCAAAAAACTAGCTTGTGTTGCTGGCTAACGGAAAGGATGTTCTTTACTATCTGGCAATGCCATACTTGGTCTGATTTGAAATTTGATTCTGTGGAAACAAAGTGGATTCGTCTAGACAAAACCTGGGCTGTTCCACTTCAGGAAATCTTGGGGTGAATTTTGTCAGTGTGTAAGACTTGCATTTTCTCTGCGCTGGCAGCTCTTACGGTCTTGCGATATAGTAATAGTTGATTGGGTCATGCGGGAGCTGCTTTACTTCGATATCTGAAAACCCTGCATCACTTAGCATCTGCGTTGCAAGCTCTTTCCCCCACATTGCGCCAAGGCCCCTTCCGTTTTGAGCAAGGGACACCGTCATACAGTGAAGGCAAGACACCGCATAAAGGTACGGCGCAAGGGAGTGGTCCATGTTGTTCTCAAGGTTCGATGAGGCGCGTATGTCCTGCATCAGGAATATTCCGTCCGGCTTGAGGGATTTTTTGATGTTCTCCAGCACCTTTTGTGGGTCTGCCTGGTCGTGGATTGCGTCAAACGCCGTGATCAGATCAAAATGATTTTCTTTTACGAACTTTGAGACGTCCTGCCTCTCAAATGTGGTGTTTGTCAGCCCGAGTCTTTCTGCCTCTTTTTTTGCGTTCCCTATTGCCTCATCTGATATGTCGTACCCGTGGTACCGTGATTTGGGGTATGTCCTTGCCATGAGGTTTACTGCCTTTCCGCTGCCGCACCCCACATCCAGCACGTTGATGCCCGACCTGATGCTTTCGTCCAGTCCTGGGATGATTGGGAGAATCCTGTCGATAAGCGCAGACAAAACGGTCTGCTCGCTTTCCTCTGCCATCACGTCG
>QCWB01000168.1 GCA_013114715.1 Nitrososphaera sp. | reverse complement strand
TTGCATCCCTGCTCGAAGCAAGCATGAATGTTACGCCCGGTATAAACAGGACGTTTCTGTATGTATCGTTGGTTGTGTTGTCCTGCGCGTGGATGTTGTCTGTTCTGATCATTGTGATGCCGAGTAGTGTTTCCATTAAGCCGGTTCTTGTGATTTCGGGCATTCCCTGCTGGACGAATGTTGCAAGTCCAGTACTGACAAGAAGCTGTGCGAAGTTGGTCGGGTGATGGGCAAAGACCGGAGTTTGCGTGAATCCTACAGACTTTAGTTTTGCATCTGCATAAGCAAGGCCAGTTAGTGTCAGTGTCATGCCTGAGGCATCATCAGATGAGATTGCAGCGCCAGTATTACCGTTCACCCAATTGCCTGTATCCATTGTTGCAGCATTGAAAGCAGTGTCCAAGATTTCAGTTCCTTCGTTATCCACTGCAGCCATCATGCCAAGGTTGGCGAGAGTTTCGAGCAGTGGGAAGGGGTTATCTTCTATCTGGCTGTACTTGACTTTCAGAAATGCGCCACGGGTTGTTGGGGTGGCTAGGACCTGTGTGATTGTTACGCTGTCTTCAGATGGGGCCGTACCTTCAGTTATCGCGCCATACGTCACTGGGCCAATTGTATACCAAGCGCCTTTATCGGCGCCGCTGATCGTGGAATAGTTACAGTACTGCCTGATTGGAACAACCATTTGTCCGCCTGGAAGCCTGATTACTTGCCTGTTATATGAAAGAGGCTGTGTTCCAGATGTGAGGGCTTCTTGCTTTATCCAGCCTTGGCCCGTTGCTGTTACAGTTGGATCATAGCCAAAGCTTTTCAGCCATTCTTCCTTGTCCATTTTGAGATGATATGGACTGTTTGAATTTTCCTTGTACCACTTTGCAGCGCCTTCAAGAGCCTCTCTGTTTACGCTCTTTGTCGCAGTAGAACCGATTGCACTTGATGGGGTTGGGGCTTGCTTTGGAGTATATGTTTCAATGACCTTTTCCATTGTAGTCTTGAAAACGCCGAGCTGTTTTTCCAGATACTCAATCTGTTTCTGTTCGCTGTTCTTGCAATAAGCGTCAAATTGTTCAGTTGTGAATGGCACTACCCGGCTGCCGATCAAAAGCGGTGCCAATTTTGGGAACTGTTCTTTAATGATCTTTTCTGCCTGTAGCAGTTCTTGCTGCGTAGGCTTTACTGTCTCTGTGGTCTGTGTAGACACGAGAATGAATAAGCCAAAATTAAAAAAAGAACTATAACAATGACTCTAGTTTCTGTAGTTCGCTATAGATACAACCGCATTCCTTGTTTTCTGACCTGCCTAGCTTGCTCATACAGATTGCAACCATCTGATCGGGTTTCATATCTGGATGGGCAGAATGCATTTCAGACATACAATCGTTCATTGCTTGATCTTCTTTATACCAGTTCTTACTTTCACCATATTGCGCTTTGATAGCGCCGCAGACTTTACGTGCGGTCTCTTCGTCGCCATATTGACGCATCTGGTCAGCCATGCATTGATCCCATGGATAATCTGCTTCTATTTGTGATTCCTTTTTCCAGCCCCATTTTTTGCGCAGTTTTTCGAGCTTGTCGTCATACTTGCTCTCCTTACTTATCCGCGTTTTAGAATCGCCAGGCAAGACATCAGACGTAAGCAGTGCAATACCGGTAAACACAATGCCGTGTTGCTCGTGAACACAGCCTGAAATTGAGCATTCTGTAGTTTCTGACTGTGGAACCTGCTCGATTGACAAACTGGTTATCTCTCCGTTTGCAATCATCTCGTTAACTTCAGCGTCTACAACTTGAATCTGTCCAGAGACAGAGAGCTTGGCAGGATCAAAGTCCATATCGAGAATTGAATTAGAATCTTCAGCATATGGTCGGTAGCCATTGAAAGGCAGCCAAAGCGATTCATCGTGATTGATATTTATCGGCCTATATGATAGCGAGCGCGCAGCTACCTGTAGTTCCTCTTTTGTGTATTTGCGATTATTTCCAGTGATTATAACGTGTATAGCCTCGATATTCCAGAGTGATGGACCTATTTGTTCGAATTTTACATTGCTTCGTTTTGATTCCACGTTAGAACGTACTATGTGTTTTTTCATATCAGAAGTAATGCAGACATGGCTATGCGGTAGATTCTGCGCATGTAAGAGCTGATGCTGTTTTGAATCCCAATCAATTTTTACAGAACCGTCCTTGATTGTTGCGTATTTGCTTTTGCAAGCAAGATTGTCAAAATCACCCATTTTCTCGGCCTTCCCATTCACTGCCGCGGAATTTGATTACCTTCTGCTTGTCTACGTCCAAAAAATAGCAAGAACACCAGGGATGTAGAGGGGGTCGAGGCGCTTCAAACTCAAGTCCTTCTTCTCGCGTATAGACGAATTCCAGTCCATCGAAATCATCACAATCGTCTACTTGGCTATGCCTGCCATGATAGATACGAAACTGTACTATGCCTGCTAATGGAAGTTCGTCGCCTCTTGTTTCGTCGATGTCAGGAGTATCGACAGGTCCACGTTCAACGTTTTTCTGTAGCTGGTTCATCTGGTTTTTGCCCTCGTGTCAGTTTCATCCGCTGTATGATGTTGTCCTGTTGTGTCTGTGCCTGTGCACGTTGATCATTGATGAATGTGTTATAGTCGCTATCTGAAAGCGGAAAGCCAATCTTTTGCAGTGCGTTTCTTCCTTCCTTGATAGAGATTAGTGGCTCATTATTCACTTTTGCTGTGGAGACTGCCAAGATGTCTACAAGCGTCATATCAAACTGATCTTTCTGGCCAAACTTGAATTCTGTAGTTCTATTCGTGCTAGTAAGGACACGTGGAATAATCTGGCCATTGAATAGGCGCTTGATTTTCTCCATGATGCCAAGGAGCAGAACATCATCTTCCTTTCTTGCTTCTCTTGCGTCTGCCATCGCGGAAGGTTCAGTCCTTAGTCTCGTACCTGTTGATTGCAGACCTGCGCTTGTTTCCTGATCTATTATCTCGCTCGTTGTTTTCAGCAGGCCAGACCTGTTGCCGTCGATGGTTTCAGTGATGATTTGCGGGAGCTGATCTGCAGACTGGACGCCAAAGAAACGACGTTCTCCAGGCTTCCATGCCTTCATATCTGCTTGTTGCTTGTCAAATGCTTCCTTGTTCGTAGACAGAAAAGCCCAGACATTGAGAGGCCACGCGTAACGTTCCTCTGCATTTGCAGCGTTTTGATAGTGACGTCGGAGTAGTTCTAGTTGTGGGATGCTGGATTTGCCATTCCACGCAAATGACGTTGCGAGAGCATGAAACATTCCAATACCCCACTCCTGCCTATTGATGTCAATGTATTTTGTGTGTATGTACTGATCTACTCGAAGCGGTAGCTTGATCCAGTAATGTTTGCCTGTCGACTGGACGTATTCTTGCACATTGCCGTAATCATCACGCTTCAGGCCTACAATGCTAGCCATATTGGCAGGTTGCCAGTCAGTAGTACCGATTATGTTATTCCCGCATATCAGCCAATCACGAACTATATACTCGACTAGCCGTGAATCTGCTTGATCAAACTCATCTGCCCATGCTTCCATCGCCTTGACTGACGTTTCTGGGCCGTCGAAGTACCAGTCGCGCGATAGTATTTCAGCAACATAATTGTCAACTGCTGCCTGCACCCTGCCAATCGTTTTGTAATATTCAAACATCGTTGCAAAG
>QCWB01000167.1 GCA_013114715.1 Nitrososphaera sp. | reverse complement strand
AAGCCGGCGCAAATTGATTGAGACTGGGCGCGAGATAAGTGAGACGGATGCAGATTATTTGAGACTGGAGCGACTTAATTGAGACTGAAGGCACCGCATCCGGTGAGGCAGTGCTGGTAAGGGAAACGACCGTTTTCTTTTTTGCCTAAGTTTCTTGACAACCAGATGCTCTGGCTGAGCTCTAGCCGTTAAGAAACTCGTCTATAAAAGGGGTTTTTAGACGGGTAACCCAACCACCAGTAATTGCTCATGCAGCTCATGCGCTCGTGGCGCTTCCAGGCAGCCGGATACGAACTGTCGTGCTTCGGCCGTAGAGACGTTGAGGAGCCCGGCAATCGACCTGTGGTCGTATCCTAGCCTGGTTAATGTCGCCTCGAGGTTGCCGATGGCATTTGAAAGAATGGTCAAGACCACTTCGGCTGAAACAGGCTTCTCGTTGATATCGTGCCCTGCCTCGAATGCCAGCTTCAGGTGCTGCTCGATTTGTAGCGGCGTCACGAGTTTTTCCGCCAGCAGATCGATAGCATCAGATTCCAAAACATCCAGCGGACTCAATTCATCATGGAGACACTCGGAAAGCAGCCATTCGATATATTGGCGGCGGCTATCAATGGCGCCGTCCAGCGAGTAACTGGCCGTCCTGGGACCAATCTCCTGCATGTTCATTCTCTTTAAGTCATTGGTGAGCTTCGGATGCCCAGCCAGGAGTATCGATAAAGTGGCGCCGCTGTCATTTACTGTCTCCATAACCCGTTTCATGTCCTTAAGAGTCTGGAACGGTAAGTCATGAGCTTCGTCCACGAAGAGAACGACAGGCATCCGCTCTTGCCGAATGAGCTCGATGAGCATTCGTTCCCGTCGTTCTCCCTGAAAGGGAATTTGGACCTTATCGCTTCTGTGCAGCTTATCGCTTCTCTGTAGATCGAAAAACAGGGCAGATATGAGCGTCGAGACCTGAACCTTTTGCTTTTCGACCATAAGCGAGCGAGCGACAAAGATATGGCCCTCTCTTGTCAACGTCTGCTTCAGTTTCCTAAGGGTCACAGTCTTGCCACTTCCGATCATGCCAGAAACAGCAATTACAGAGCCTTTGAGAATGTCGGCTTTGATCTGTCGAAACAATCGCCGATGGTGCTCAGTTTCAAAAAAGCCTGCATGTCTGAATTCCTTCAGGAGCCCGTAAAACTCCATTGCTTCAATGCGCACGTTTCCCTTCCTTTCTTCTAGCTCTTGCGAAATACGTCTTTATTTGCCCAATTACCTCGCGCTTGTTTAAGGTTCTGCCTACAAGGTCCACGATGAAAGACTTGCTATCTTCCGGAAGTTCGGCAATGGACCTACCGAGATATTGACTGATGGCAAGCTTCGCCAGAACCGGGCTTTCAAAGTCGGGCTCCTCGTGCTCGAAGCGATCAACGAAAGGCTTGCTTGGCATGGGAGGACTCTGAACAAGCTTGGTCATTTTGTCTTCTTCTTTGCCTGACAAAACAGATCTAGGAACACTCAGGTTTTTGGCCAGCCCCTCTATTTTGTCTGCTGTCTTCTGGCGCTTTGTCTTTTTATGGCGGCGGTATGAATGAAGAGGAATAGGTCCGCCGGATGGCTTGTAGGGGCCAAAACGTTTTTCGTCATGCTCGACATAGAGCTCATTGTCGAACAGACCCCACCAAACGATTACCTTCTCTCCAACCAGCTCCGGTGACACCTCGTACTTGACGGTATCTATAGAGATGGTGGCATCCGGCCCTACTGTCTTGCTTTCTGGCTCTCTGGCAAAGCTTCTAAACTTCTCGAAGGAGCAGATTTCTTGGAAGCCCCCCTCTGGTAGATTGGCGAGCCAGTCCTCTAGTCTGGAATGGTTTTCAGAGCGGTGATCCTGATTGTTGTAATGACGGAGATATCGCAACATCCATTCGTTGGCTTCAGCTTCGGTTTTCGGCTTATGCAAGTGATACAAGGCCTCATGAGCTTCCTTGACTGTTCGAAATGGTCTTTCTACCTTGCCTTTCGATCTTGCTGTCGTCCTTTTCGCATCTTCCTTTTGCGGCTCATGTTTGTGCACGGCGATTCCAAGGCTGTACATGACCCTCTTAAAGACATTGCTTTTGGCTATCGGACCGTTGTCCAGATAGATCATTTGTGGAATGCCTTGAAAGAGGAAACCCTCCTCCTTCTTGGGTGCCATGGCGTTGTAGAGAAAGCGCAGCGCAGTCTCTACCTCTTCTCCATAAACGCTCCAGTATTCCGTGTAATTCACGCCACTGCGATCATCAGTCACGCTGAACAGGCTCAGCGTCGGCTTGCCGCGACCAGGCTCTATCCACGCTGGTTCTTCTACTTCCTTCAAGTCTGATGGGCTGATATCGAACTGCCAGCACTCATTGCTCTGCCTGGCCTGAAAGCGGACGCAAGGTGGCTCGAACCGAAGCCGCTCCCTGTCATATCCGAAAAGCCTTATATATCGGTTTACCAGACTCTTATCCAGAAGCCCAATAGGAGCCATCACAAATCCATCGGGTGTTTGCACCCCGTGTTGCTCGAGAATCTCAATGGCCTTGCTCGTAGATATGTGATGGCCTTTCTTATTTTCTGTTCGCCACTTCAAGGCAGCAATCAGCTGGCAATACAAGTCAAGATCCTCTTTCGGCACTTTTCTTGATCTTCCGAAGTCGGCCCGCCTGGCGGACTTTGGCTTTGGATCTGTGATTAGTGCCCGGTAGATGGTGGCTCTGGAGACGCCATAAAAGAGGGCTGTGTTCTTGATCAGCAACTGTCTCTCTGGTGCCCTTCGACTTAGTTCGGCCAGCCGCACCTTGAGACTGGCTATCGCCTCCGGCGGCACTGTCTTTTTGTTCACTTCCTCTCCGCTTCTAGATATTTATAAAGCGTAGGCTTGGATATTCTCAGAAGGCTGCAAATCTCACTCACCGTGTGCTGCTTGCTTCTATAGAGCTTTACCAGGAGCTTTCGCTGCTTCGTGCTAAGGGCTTTGGGCCGACCACCCGTCCTACCTCGCGCCCTGGCCGCAGCCAGACCTGCTTTGGTTCTTTCTCGAATGAGGTTCCGCTCGAACTCAGATAGCGCTCCGAAGACCTGAAAGATCAGCTTGCCGCCACTCGATGTGGTGTCGATTTTCTCGTTAAGGCTATTCAGTCCAGCGCCTTTGGACTCAAGCAAGGTAGCGATATCCAGCAAGTCCCTTAGCGACCGACCCAGCCGGTCAAGCCTCCAAACGATCACCACATCACCCTTGCGAACCGCATTGAGTAGACTATTTAGTCCCGGTCGATCAGTATAAGCACCACTGCGCTTATCTTCGTATATAGACTTGCAACCAGCTTTTCTCAAGGCATCCAGCTGCAGATCAAGATTCTGATCATCGCTCGAAACTCGAGCGTATCCGATCTTCAATGCGCGCCTTTCTAGGGAAACCTGCCTGGCAAATAGTAAAGAAACTCGCCAGAGTATAACAGCAGGTGCATACAATATCTTTACCGAGTTTCTTGACCGGTAAAATGCCGAAACATCGACGCGGTTGTCAAGAAACCTGGACAAAAAAGAAAACGGTCGTTTCCCTTACCAGCACTGCCTCACCGGATGCGGTGCCTTCAGTCTCAATTAAGTCGCTCCAGTCTCAAATAATCTGCATCCGTCTCACTTATCTCGCGCCCAGTCTCAATCAATTTGCGCCGGCTT
>QCWB01000001.1 GCA_013114715.1 Nitrososphaera sp. | reverse complement strand
ATCTTGATAGAACCTACACCCAAAGAAGCCCCGCCCCCCACAATGCAACGGGGCAGAGTGACGTTGGCGGGGCACCTGTGAGCGACAACGGACGTAAACGGACGTCAAGTCATTACCTAACATTCGTAACGGACGGAATCGCCCACAGGCATACTACTATGCTAAAAGAGAATATTTTAATTTTTCGAAGCCGGCAAAAATAATCACATAGCTATCAGGATGATGCGACATTATCGACTCTTCCGAACAGTAAATGCTCCAAAGGGGGCAGGGGCTCGTGTTGGTTGTTCTTTGGATTATGAAAAGCAGCAATTGGCAAATTACGTTGTGTGGTCGTGGCGATATTCTATACTTTTCAGAACTTCTAACCCTTGCAATTACATTCTCTGTACATGCTTAACTAGTAGAGATACCTTCTATTATAGATGGTAGACCTCGTTTACGGCCGCGGGATAACAGACATTGCCCGCGAATTCCCGTTTTACATCAGCATATTCAAAAAGATGTCTGCATACAGGCTGTTCAAGATAAAGCAGCCTATTTACGGCTCTGTTGACGTTAACAACGTTTGCAACCTGCACTGCACCCACTGCTACTGGTGGCTCAACCGCAAGGAGGAGCAGGATATGACAGCGGAGGGCTGGAGGAAGATAATCAAGGAGGTTTTCAACAAGCAGCACATTTTCGTCACGACGCTTGTAGGAGGCGAGCCTACCATGCGGCCTGACATCCTAGAGGTGTTTTGCGAGATGATGCCAAAGAGAGTCTGCGTGGTCACAAACGGCACCTACCCGCTAAGACGCTATCACGGCCTGTATTTCTACTGGGTGTCGATGGACGGGACTGAAGAGGTTCACGACAAGATCCGAGGCAAGGGTGCATATGCAAAGACAAAGAAGAACATCATGGACTACATCGACGGGCCACCACGTAACGGCAAGCCAGCGTGGAAGGACATCTGGCTCTCAATGACAATCAACTCCCAGAACTACATGACTGTAGAGGACCTGGTGGATGAATGGCATGGCAAGGTGAACAAAATGGGCTTGCAATTCCATACCCCATTTGCCAAGAGCGACCCGCTGATGCTGCCCTTTGGAGAGAACCGTAACCAAGTTGTTGACAGGATCGTCGAACTGAAGAAAAAATACCCAGACTTTATAGTCAACCCTGTCAAGCAATTGTTGCTTATGAAAGGAAGTTGGGGCGGAGTTGGAACAACGCCTGTGAACTGCCCGACGTGGGCTATATTATCACTTGACCATACGGGCAGGGTAAAGCAACCATGTTGTATTGGAAGTGGAGATGCCAAGAGCATAAAGCCGATATGCGAGGAGTGTGGCTTAGGTTGCTATTCAATACTCGTAGCGCAAGGGATTAGAGGGAATTAACAATCTCCGTTGAGAAACCTTTCTTGGTATCGATGTTCTCCGTGTGTGACTTCATCATGTGGGATAAAAGAAGAAATATTAATTTACAAGCATATTTTCATACTGCCTTATTTATTACTGAGCTGGAAAAAATAATTGGGAATAGCAAACATGGTTGAAGACACTGAGGAAGAGAAGGAATTTCGTGGCAGATATGCAGATGAGCTAAAAAAGAAAAAACATGACAGTGGCGATACCGAATTAGAAGATGAGAGAAACAAGGTCAAACAGCAGGGAATGAGGACGCCTGGGAGAAGAGGAGAGCAGATAAAGCATGAAGAGATTGATAAGGAAATCGTCAGGCGCTACACTTCAAGGCAAGAGAAGAAAAAGGCCGACAACAACGCATAGAACTAGTTGCACACACATGCAGAATTACAGTCTATGGACAAATTCGTCATTTGTTACTAAGTCTAAATTCTGGGACACAGCTTTGTTGCATATACAATTACTCCCGGTCTGACTCCCTCTCGCAATGCACCAAAATCGAAAGATAATTATTAGCTAATACGCATTTTTGTGTTATTGGACATACAACCTGTCCGTTTTTGCAGCCATTATGAAATCATTTTTATGAAGACCTTTTATTTTGTGTGTCCACCATGTTACTGTAACTTTCCCCCATTCGGTCAATATGGCTGGATGGTGCCCTTCTGACTCGGCCAACTCTCCGAGCATATTCGTGAAAGCTAACGCACCTACAAAGTCCTTGAATCTGAAGGTTCTTTGAATCGCCTTGATTCCTTTTTCTTTCTCTACCACTGACCATGACTGAACCTGCTTGGACAAATCGGCAATCTCTCCGTCGGTTAGTACGGGCTCGCCTCCCAGACAGGCAGTACATTTCATTTGACTGAGAGCCGTCAATGTATCTGCACAATAAATATTACAAGAGCCAAATCTTAAGTCCTTCTAAGCAGCATATCTGGAATTTTCCTGAGAAAATGCTTCTTTTTGTAGTACAGGCTAACCACTAATGAGCTACATCGATTCGTAAATTTGCAAAAAATCTATCTCCTTACTACAAAATCAAAGCTGGCAGTCGTAGTTCCATTCTGCTTGCTTGTCTCTAAGATGAGCGAGTCCCGTACAAATTCATCTCTGTCGCCCTGAATAAAGTACAGCTGGCTTGTAAGCAAATCCTGTCCTGCAAGCCGGACCTTGACATGAATATGACTTGGCCGTGTTTCATACTTGCCTGGAAATATTGTATCAAGCTCGTACCTGCTGTCCTGGCCCGAAGAAATGGTGCCCCTCAAAGTATAGCCGGTGTTGTCGTAAAAGCCGTTGCTGTCTGCTTGCCAGAAATCCAGTACCGCGCCTGAAACCGGCTCGCAGTTTTGGTCCATCACACGGCCTGTTATGACCAACCTTTCGCCTGGCAGGCCTGCAGGAACTTGCCATTCTGGGGCTCCTGGCAAATAGTATGGCCCAAGTATGTTGCTCTCCGTAGGAGTGCACTTGAAATCAGGTTCGTTTTGGCCAAGCAAGACTGCGACAATTATTGCAGCCGCTGCTATTCCGCCACCGATTATGACCGGCGTTTTCACAACCTGCAACTAGAACTTTAGCTAAATAATCTTTCAAATTGAAAGCCTGAACCTTAACTCTTTTAATTTCTGATTGCGTATTAATTCTACGTCAAATCAAGAAAATAAAAAATACAGGCACTTGAATTTGAAGGACGGAGAAATAGACGGCCTGATGCGTTACTTTAATCTTGACAACTACCTGGAATTGCTGTCGTTTCTAAGAATAACACATAGAGAAGGTTAATCCACTCTGACGACATTTGTCTAGTAAAAACTGCCAATTTAGATTCCTATATCGCTTATAATCCCGTCGTCTCTAAAACGCACAAATCCTAGAAGCGCTGCAGTATGATGCGCGTTACTCTAAAATTACAATGATGTATATGCTTGAGATCAAGTTTCGGCGTCGACGATTTCGCTTGTGGTGATAAAAATAGATATCGAAGAAAGACCGTGGGGATGGTTCGAAAAGTATACGAAAATTCAAAATGCTCTGTAAAGCTGATTTACGTAAAAGCCAAGAAACGGCTAAGCCTGCAATATCACAATTCCAGAGAAGAGTCTTGGCGAATTATCCGCGGTCCAGTCTAGGTGCAGATTGAAAATTTATCGGCAAGGAAGGGAACTTTTTTCATATTCCCAAAGGATCTGTTCACCGGCTGTCTGCTATTGATAAAGACTCCATGATACTGGAGATTTCTTACGGCCATTTTGACGAAAACGACATCGTAAGAATCGAGGATGATTTTGGCAGAGCAAAAGAAATGGAGAATATTCCGAATTGATTTTATTCCTTATGTCTTTTGAATTGTTTGAAAAAGATTATTCTTCGAAGCTTTCCAAATTTGTTGCTGGTGGCGTACAGTTTGACAGAGTTGTTGCACTGGTTGCACACTTTTTTCCTTCTTGAAATAATAAGCTGGCTGAGCGGATATGTCCTTGAGCAATCTGAGCACCAGTAATACATCAGACCACGCGTCTGGTTAATACTTAAGGAGTCAAAGTCTATGCCTTCTTTGGTGCATACCTCCTTTGCAATTTCGATCAAACTAGGATCGCAGTCGCTTGGTATTTGTGTAGACATTTAGACATAATATAATTACGCGATTAGATAAAGCTAATGGTTACCATACATATAACAACATCTGTACGAAAAGCATTTTTCCTCAGCAGTATGACCAAAATAAGCTGCACAATTGAGTTTTCATGTAAAAGCTAGGACAGCTGACCGGTCTGGCTAGTTAATAACCTTGCATGCGATTCTTGATATCGTTGTGTCTTTGGGCATAAAGACAATCTCGACTCCTGCTCTGGATCATACACGCATCAGAGCATGTGTCGCCAACTGCCATCGTATTTTCGATTGGAGCAGCATAGAAATCCGGGTATTTTTCAAGATGATATCTTTACTGAATTTCTGCAAAAACAGCCAATCTTCTCCTATCCTAACGGACTGTTTACACCGCCTGTAACATGTCCGTCAACGATCTCTATTCATTTCCTACATAGAAATCTGCATTTCCACGAAGACCGTGGGTCTGAGCACCTGTAGGAGTTGCTGCGCGCTTTGGCAGCATATGCTCAAGCCAGGTATGTCCAAAGGCCTTATCGGAAGAATTGCATGCACAAATACGCAATCTTGGCTCGCCGCAGGACAACAATTGCACAAAAGGATAGGATGGAGCCAGTAAAAACAATCGAAACCGGGAACCTGGCTGAAGAAATAAAGAAAAATTCCAACACGTTTTATTCGGCTGGAATAAAGTAGCAGGCATCAATAAAAAAAGTGAAAGCGGCTAGACTTTCTTGACTACTGATTTTACCTTGGCAACCATCTCTGGAGTAAAGTCGCTGTCCTTCATGCCATGGTCTTTCTTTGCATGTTCCATGACTTTTTTCATTAGTTCTGGTTCTGATTCAGCCTCTGCCGTAAAGCCGCATTGATAACCAACGTCCTTGCACGCCATCGATAACATTGCAATAGATAAGGAAGGAGAAGATAAAAGGATTTTTCCGGATCCTATTCCGCTACAACATTAAAAAACATTGGCTGCGGCGGCCTTGACATGAACTTTACAGCTTGGGCGTGGATGGCCGTGTGCTCTGGCGTCTGGTGCATCTTGGAAAATGACTGCATGTCTCGAAATATCACCATCACCCTGTGCTTTCCATCTTGCGATTCTAATAGCCTTCTTGCGATAAAACCGTCGAATTTTGATACTATCTTGTTTGATTCTACAAACCATTCCTTGAATTCCTTCATCGATTCCTTCTTTAGCTCAATGTCTGAGATGACTACAAACGTACCCTTGTCGTTGACGACTGGCAGTTCCATGATGTTTGAGGCAAACGACCCATATTTAAAAACTCTACCTCATCCAGTTTCTCTCTTCCAGATACTCTATCAGCCGCAGCAGTTCTTCAATCCTAGCGCTGCCGCCAATATCTTTTCCACAAGTTTCGAAATGCCGCAACAACTCGCGGTCTTCCTCCGCTGTAAGGCTTTTCATCTCTTCAAGCATGTCAAAGAATTTGTCTTCCTTGTCGGTATGGTCGGTTATGAATATGGCATAGGTTTTCAAGAACCTGGCAACTGGCTCCCTGGCGTCTATGCCGGTCTGCCATTCTAGCAGGTTTCGCTTCATCATGTTTGCAACCCTTCTGCCAAACTCGTGCTCTATCAGGAACTTGCGAATCTCTTCTGAAAAATATTCATCCTTGTCTGCAGTCTCTGGAAAGTAGGCCTTTTCCTCCTTTCCGTGATGAAAGGCGTCAATAAACTCCTCCATGACAACTGCCACTATTTTGATGTCCTCAAGCGGTATGTCTTGCCCAGCGTAAAGCTTGTCAGAACATTTCTGCGCAATGTCCCGGATCCTCCTGACTGTAACGTGATCCTGCTTGAGCTGCCTAGTAGAGTCCACTGCCATGGCTGGCTACGGCATCTCATATAAGGGCTAGCAGTAATCGGCACTTAACGCTCAAATACCATTGCAGCCTGCCATACAATGATGTCATCAGCAGAGCTCTCTGACCAAGAGCTTGTCTACCTAGATTGGAACAACGCCCTCGAAGTACTGGAAAAAGCCTACAAGGCCGGCCTGTTTGTGCTTATAATCGGGCCAAAAGGCACCGGCAAGACAACGCTTGTGCGTAAATTTGCCTCAACCATGAACAAGGATCTTCATTCGGTGAACTTTAGCCTTCGGACCAGAGAATCACACCTTGTCGGCACAAAGACCGTCGAACATGGTCAGATTAGCTTTGTGGAAGGAGTGCTGGTTAAATCTATGCGAAGCGGAAGCATGCTGTATCTAGACGAGCTTAACGCCGCAGAGGCAGACGTACTCCTGCGGTTAGATGAAGCCCTTGACGACAGACGCCAGCTGGTCCTCAAGGAAGCCGAAGGGCAGACCATCAAGGCCACTGCCGACTGGTTTGTGATTGCTACTATAAACCCGCTTTCCCACGTCGGGACAAAAGAGCTCCCGCCGCAGCTCTTGAGCAGATTCCCAGTCAGGATGCGGCTTGAATACCCGCCTGAAGAATTAGAATTAGAGATAGTCAAACGGCACGTAAAACTCGACGAATCAAAGATCCGCAGCATCAAACACGCCATCCAGCTTGCAAGAAACCTTCGTGAGGCCGCGGCCGTAGAAGAGCTGTATTACAGCCCCAGCCTCAGAGAGACAATAGCCTACGCCAAGATGCTCAACGCCGGGCTTTCAGCGCGGCATGCAGCTGAGGTCGTATACGCCAACGCGTACGATCAATGGGGCCAGGTAGAATACCAGAAAGTCATGGACATGATAACCTCTATCTTTGGCGACAAGTAAATGACCGAATTTGCCAGCTCTGTGATGAGAAACGATATCCTTCTGGACATTGCCACGTTTCTTGCGCGGCGATGGTCCGGCGACGACAAAGTCGTCATCGCGCTGACTGCAGACAGGGCTCCGGCAACCAAGGTAGACAAGAAACTGATAACACTTCCAAACCTGAACTACTACCTGGGGACAGACTTTCAGAAATACCGGCAATGGCGCGTCGCCTTGTGGTACGAGTCCATGCGCATGAGGTTCTCAACCGAGGTCCAGAGCAACGAACATGCCTCCGGGTTTATCCTGAACACTCTGGAGACCAAGCGAATAGAGATCCTCGGCCTCCGGGACTGGGAAGGCATGGAAAAGGAGATCCTTTTCAACGAAGGAATCTCGTGGATGTCTAGGCAGCTTTTAAACTCGATTTACGGCCGTTACAAGGTAGCAGAGGCCTTTTCGCAGTATTTCTTGACAGGTTATGTAAAAGGCGAGTTGTTTGGCGGCGAGATGGAAAAAGTGCAAAAGGCCACGGATTACGCCAACGAAATAATCAAGGAGGCCATTGACCACGGATACGGCACTGACCGGATAAAGCAACACGTGCCGAAATTGATAAAAATACTGGAACTTGATCCTCTGATCTCGATTCCGATAATCGCGCCAAAGACAAGGACCGGCGCGTCGCTTAGCCAGAGTGACATCTTCAAGCAGATAGAAAAAATAGTCAAGACAAAGCGCAAGGAAAAAGAAGCAGACGAGAAAACAAAGGAAGTTTATGAAGGAAACGATGTTTTGCAGGAATTCGAGACCCTGGTAAAGGAAAGCAAAAAGACCGAGAACAAGGGCTACGATAGCCTTGAGAATTTCGGCCTCAGCATCCCGGACAAGATGGACGTGGACGAGACCAAAATATACGACTTGGATCTCATACAAAAAGTCAAGGCAGCATTTCGAGGCTGGAAGACCGGCTGGGTGGAAAGGCACGACGAGAGAGGCGAAGAGCTCGACGTTGAAGTCCTGGCAGATTCGCTTCCAAAGCCGTTTCTTGCAGATTTCAAGCTGTCCATCAAGACAAAAGTCGTGCTTCTTTTGGACCATTCAAGCAGCATCGCAGACGTGGAGCTGGAATACAAGCAGGCGACAATCGCGCTCTGCGAGGCCCTGCATTACCTTGGCGTGAAATTTGCCGTCTATGCGTTTAGCACAGAAAACAGGCAGGTGAAGTGCTGGGTGATAAAGCCGCCGCAAATAAAATGGTCGCTTGTAAGCGCAAGAAGGCTGGCGCAGATAAAGGCAGTTGGCGGAACGCCTCTTGCAGAAGTGTACGGCCTGATGCAGCCCGTGGTAAAGGCGTTTAAGCCGGACATTTTTGTGACCCTGACTGATGGCGAGCCGTCAGACTTTGACGCAGTGAGGAGCATGGTCATGTCCTACCGAAAGATGGGAATAAAGATGGTTGCAATAGGCGTTGGCAGGAACATAAACGACTCTGTCGGGATAGGCCACAACCTGAAATACCTGAACTTTGAAAAAATCCTGGCAGTCAGCAGGCTTCCTGAAATGCCAAAAAAAGTGATCAAGCTCTTGCAGTCTTGATCCTAGATCACAAGATTCGGGTTTTCCTTCTTTACCTTTTCCCAGTCGCTCAGAAACGCGCTCAAGCCCTTGTCCGTAAGCGGATGGGATATCATCTTGCCAAGTATGTCTGCCGGCAGCGTGACTACGTGCGCGCCGATCTTGCCGGCATCAACCACATGCATCGGGTGCCTAACGCTTGCCACAAGCACGTTGGTCTCAAACTGGTAATTCTTGAAGATCTGGACTATTTCCCGGATAAGGTTCATGCCATCCTGGCCGTTGTCGTCCAGCCTTCCGATAAACGGGCTGACATAAGACGCTCCGGCCTTTGCAGCAAGGATGGCCTGGTTGGCCGAGAATACAAGCGTGACGTTGGTCTCTATGCCGTCTGCCTTTAGCTTCTTGACCGCCTTGAGACCCTCTGCAATCATGGGAATCTTGACTACTACATTTTTGCCGTATTTCTTGAGCCTGTATGCTTCCTCAAGCATGGTTTCTGCCGTGGTCCCGACAACTTCCAGGCTGACTGGGCCGTTGACCATCCTTACTATCTCGCGCATTATTTCGGCCGGGTTGCCTTTCTCTTTTGCAAGAAGGCTCGGGTTTGTCGTGATGCCGTCAACCAGGCCCATGTCGTTGTATTTCTTTATCGATTCTAGATTTGCAGTATCCAAAAAGATCTTCATTTCTTGATTCTACTCCTTACTTCTAAAACGGCACGTGCTATTTCTTTTGTCGTCAGGCCATACTTTTCAAGCAAGTCGTCAACTTCCTCGTCACGGGCAGACTCGCCAAACATGTCTGGCACGCCAACGCGTTTTATCGGCACCGGGTTTGTTTCGCTGGCCGCTTCTGCAACCGCGGACCCAAGGCCGCCTATAATGTTGTGCTCTTCTGCGGTGACTATCATGCCTGTCTGCGCTGCGCATCTGGCAACTAGGTCAACGTCGATTGGCTTGACTGTAAACATGTCAACTACGCGGCATGACAGGCTATTTTCACGCTTCAGGACGTCTGCGGCCTCGATTGCCTTTTCAACCATCAGGCCGCAGGCAATTATGGTTGCGTCAGAGCCGTCGACAATAATATTTCCCCTGCCCAGCTTGAACTGATCTGCTGAAGCTGACTCTGGATAAACCAGGCCTGTTGCGGGCCTGACCAGCCGGACATAAAACGGCCCTGGAGTCGTGGCAACCATCCTTATCAAATGCTTGGTGGAAACGGCATCGGCCGGCGATATAACGCGCATGTTGGGCATGGCTCGCGTCGTGCTCATATCTTCTATCTGTTGGTGCGACGCGCCGTCCGGCCCCACTGTCAGGCCGCTGTGCGAGACTACAAGCTTGACATCAAGGTTCGGGTAGCATATCGTGTTTCGGATCTGATCTACACACCTTCCGGGGATAAATGCCGCGTACGTGCTGGCAAAGGCAATCTTGCCTGCAATTGCAAGGCCGGCGGCAATCGAAACGAGGTTTGCCTCGGCAATTCCAACGTTAAACATCCTCTCTGGGAACTTGTCGCCAAATTTCTTTGTCTTTAGTGAATCGGTGGTGTCTCCGCCGACGCAGACAATGCGCGAGTCTGACTTGCCAAGCTCGACTAGGGTTTCGCCGTAAGCCCCTCTCATGTCCGCCAACTTTTTGGCGTTACTCAATTGCATGGAGCTCTCCTTTTATCCCTAGTCTCGTAGCATACGGGATCAAAATGTGCTTTCTGGCGTTCATCCACTCCTTGCGGACTCCAAGTCTGGTGGCGTGGTCTATAAGCTTTCTTTCAAGCGTAACTGCCGCCTCATGCCTAAGCTCAATTATTGCACTGTGAATGTCAGAGTTTGAGTTTTTGTAAACGGCGCTGCCGGCGACAAATATCCTGGCGCCTGCATCGTAGACCTGCTGCAGGGTAACAGAGTCGATGCCGCCGTCAGCCTCTATATAGCCGCGAAATCCCCGCTCGCGCAGGTCCTTGTTTAAGGCCATCATCTTGGGAAGGACCTCAGGCATGAACTTTTGGCCGGAGAAACCTGGATTCACGGACATTACAGTTACCGTGTCTATGTCCTTGAGGTGAGGATAAAGCCATTCCGGGAATTGCGTCGGTGGGTTGATAGCCACGCCCGGGCTGATGCCTGCGGCAATCAGCTTGTCTTTTATCTGCGCAAACTCGTTTTCGTTACAGGCCTCCGCGTGGACGGTAACAATGTCGCAGCGGGCGTCGATGTATTCGTCGATGTGATCAAGCGGCTTTTCTATCATGAGATGCGCGTCAAACGGCAGGCTGGTTACGCGTCGAAGCTTCTTTATCGTGTCTGCAAGAAACGTCGAGTTAGGCACGAACTTGCCGTCCATGACGTCAAGGTGTATCAGTTCAACACCTTCGCGCTCTACCAGCTTTATCTTTTCTTCATAGTTTTCCCGGACCCCTGCTATGATGGACGGGGCAATCAGGTATTCGCTTTCAAGCTCCTCAAGTAGCAGCGGCAGCTGCTTTTTTGACGGGGCCTTGCCGTGCCACTGCGGGTTGTTCGCCATGTGTCGTATGCCGTTTCCCTTTACGGTATTGGCGATTATCATCACCGGCTTGTCGTGGGTCTCGTCTGCCTTGGCCAGGGCGTCCATTATCTGCTCGACTCTGTGGCCGTCAACCTCAAAGACTTGCCAGTTAAAGGCTGCCCACTTGTCTTTGGTAGGATCAATGGGCATGATGTCTTCGGCAAAACCGTCCTGCTGAATCCTGTTTCTGTCAAGTATGGCAACAAAATTTTCCAGCTTGAACTTGGCCGCGGCCATAGATGCCTCCCATACCTGACCCTCATTTGCTTCGCCGTCTCCTATCATGACGTAGACGCGGCTTTTCTTGTTGTCAAGCCTGCTGGCCAGAGCGATGCCGATGCCTACTGAAAGCCCGATACCCAGGGAGCCTCCGGAATACTCTACACCCGGCACGCTGTGGTTTTTTTGGTATTCAGAGTGCCTGACTGGATGACCCTGCAGCCTTGAGCCAAGTTTGCGGAGGGTCTTGAGCTCTTCAGGCGGGAAAAACCCGGCCACTGCAAGCGTAGAATAATAGCCCGGCGCGGAATGGGCCTTTGAATTAATGAAATAATCCCTGTCCTCTAGGTCAGGGTTTTTGGGGTCGTATCTCATTTTCCTGAAATACAGAGTGCCCATAATCTCGGCTGCGGAAAACGACGCTCCAGGATGGCCCGAGCCTGCCTCTGCAATGCCCTGTATGGCCCACATGCGCACTTCGCGGATCTTTCTTCTCAATTCTAGGTAGCGCATGTTTAATCCCATGTTAATCACCTAACGGTAACTTGCTCCACAGCAAAAATTGCTGCCCGCGAGCAAAATAAAAAGGTACCTCAAGCCACCTGATTACACCGTCTCAAAGCATCTACCAACGTTTAAAAATCTGGGAATGTTAGTAATCTTGTGTCACTGTCGTCGACATTTTCAAGGCCGCTGGTCATTTATGACGATAAATGCTATTCCTGCACCAAGTTTGCCAAGGCAATCAGCTTGCTCTCACGCGGCTGGATACGCACTGCAGGCCACTACCGCTCTGTTGCGATGAGGGCCAAGTCTGCAGTATTTCCTGCAAATTACGACTCGACTAAAATGTTCTGGCTGATAAACAGGACCGGCGCGTTTGGGGCCAGATCTGCTCTGCCGCGACTGGCCGCGGAAATAGTCACCGGCTGGTTTCGGAGCAACACCAACGATGACATGTTCGCGAAAGTCTGCGAGTACAGCGACACAAGCATGGACTGCTACACCCCGACCAACGTCTTTAAGCGGCTTGTAACCATGCTCAGCCACGGTGCCGTATTCCGTTTCTGATCGTTTAAAATAACACCGCTTTCTGTCTTTAGGCATGGTCCAGATCAAAGTCGAGAAGGCCAAGATTGATCAGAAACAGACTCCGCTTCTAGTTATCGGCGTATTTGAAAACGAGCAAGACTTTCAGCAGTCAAAAGAGCTTGATCCTTCCGTGCTGGCATACATCAAGGAAACCTTGGACAACAAGGAGTTTCGCGGCACCTTTGGCTCAAACATCCTTGTCTACACGCTTGGCAAAGGCCCCATGAAAAAGATAATTCTTCTTGGGCTTGGCAAGCGCGAAAAATTTTCAGACGAGCTGGCCAGAGTCTGCGCTGGCAAAGCAGCGCTCAAGGCCAGGGAGCTTGGAGCAAGGGAATTTTCTATCCTGCAATTTTCCAACCTCGATGAGGGGCTCGTGGAGGCAATGACAGAAGGCATGGCCCTCGCGCTTTACTCGTTTGCCAAATACAAGGCAAGCAAGGAATCGACAAAAATAGAAGACATAACTATACTCATCAATTCTGACTCGCCAAGATTCCAGTCAGTAGCTGAAAAGGCAGCCTTTGTGATAGAATCTGTCAACTTTGCCCGGGACTTAAGCAACATGCCTCCAAACGACTGCCCGCCGGCATACCTGGCAAGCGCCGCGCTGTCCCTGGCATCAGATTACGGAATGAAAGTACGCGTCATAGAGCGGTACGAGATGGAGAACATGGGCATGGGCGGCGTCATAGCGGTTGGCAAGGGCAGCTACAACCCGCCAAAGATGATAATCCTAGAATACAACGGCGCCGGAGACGGCCAGAAGCCGTACCTTCTGGTAGGCAAGGCAGTGACTTTTGACACCGGCGGAATTTCGATCAAGCCGGGAGACAAGATGGACGAAATGAAGTTTGACAAGTGCGGCGGCTGCAACGTCCTAGCCTTGATGCGCGCTGTGGCGTCGATGAAGCTGGCAGTAAACGTCGTCGGAATCGTGCCATCAGTCGAAAACATGCCTTCAGGCACGTCGTACAGGCCTGGAGACATTGTCAAGATGTACAATGGCAAGACCGTCGAGGTGCTAAACACTGACGCCGAGGGAAGGATGATACTTGCAGATGCCCTTGCCTACGGAATTGCCACCTACAGTCCAAAGGCAGTAGTCGACATGGCCACTCTGACTGGCGCTGCCATAATCGCGCTTGGCTCCAACGTAGCGGCGCTTGTTGGAAACAACAAGCAATTGACCGACCGGATCCGCCGGCTGGCAGAAAAAACCGGCGAAAAGATGTGGGATCTGCCCCTGTACGATGAATTCCACGAGCAGATAAAAAGCACGTACGCTGACATCAAGAATATTGGCGGCAGGCCGGGAGGCGCTATAACTGCTGCAGCGTTTCTGTCAAACTTTGTCAACAGCACACCATGGGTTCACATGGATATCGCAGGCACCGCCTGGACGCAGGATGGCACGTTTGAGAAAAGCTACAATCCCAAGGGCGCGACTGGCTTTGGAATCAGGACCCTGGTAAAGATGTTGATGGAGGACGAAAAACAGCCAGCGTCATGATAATTAACAACTTGGCAGATACTAAACCAGATGCCAATATTCCAGCTTGGTTCGCTGGTAGACTCGCTGTCTGAGCTTGGATTCATCTGCAGGACCGGAGAAATATCCGACGTTTCAGCTTTACACAGGCCGTACTTTGAGCGGTGGCTATCTCAGCGTGACGGCTTTATAACCATGGAAAAGGGCAGCATCAACTACATCGGAATAGAGGAAGTCGTCAGGATGGGGCCGTTTTTCAACGTCTACTGCCTAGTGGAAAACGACCATGTTGCGGATAACGACGACAACGCCCACAACCTGCTGGATGCAAGCCTGTATTACCGGCTGTGCAACGGCAAGGCCACCAACCTCGGCTGGAGCGGCGGCATTTTATCAAGCCAGCTGGCAAAGGACCAAGAGCTTTCAAGGGACCTGGCCAGCAACATCATGAAAGAAGAAGTCAAGCGCATAAACGTCAAGGCCAGAGACTATTGCTGCGTAATCGAGACCGGTGTCTGGGATCCAGAAGGCCTGACCTCCGTGTTTGGAATGGTAGACAGAATTGGCACGCACACACGCCAGCTGATGGCGCAGGTGCACTTTGGTGAAGATGTTAATATTTAAAAGATGCCAGCACTGCTGCTTCCCAACCGCTCACGCAGGTCAGTAACACAGCAGCGACGACAGGTTTGACTTCCGGGTTCGGAATGGGTCCGGGTCGCACCCTGCCGCTATGGCCGGCTTACCCTGACATTGTCAGGTAGGGTAATTTAATCTTGTTCCTTGCAGCCAGGACATATCTATATAATGCATCTTTGCGAAGTCTAGATACTTAATTGGGCGGCGATCCACAGTCAACTCACAGGGTGGCAGTGTTAGATGAAGAGCTCTGCCAGCCAAGAAAATGCAATCTGGAATGCATAATCTACTGTCCAGTGAACAAGACCGGCGGAGAATGCATAGTGCAGCGTCCCGAAGACGGCAAAGCTCTGATCTCTGAGGAGCTTTGCACAGGCTGCGGC
This sequence comes from Nitrososphaera sp., assembly GCA_013114715.1. Classification (GTDB taxonomy): domain Archaea; phylum Thermoproteota; class Nitrososphaeria; order Nitrososphaerales; family Nitrososphaeraceae; genus Nitrososphaera. The sequence continues at coordinate 62,967 of QCWB01000001.1, read as the reverse complement.
ATCTGCATAAAGAAATGCCCGTTTGACGCCATAGTCATTGTAAACCTGGCAAAGGAATTATCTGAAGAAAAAATTCACCAGTTTGGCATTAACTCATTTCGATTTTACAGGCTGCCCACCCCGAAAAAAGGCGCGGTCGTCGGCCTGGTAGGCAGAAACGGCATGGGAAAATCTACCATAGTCAATATTCTGTCTGGCAATATGCAGCCAAACCTTGGCAACTATGACGGCCAAAGCTCCTGGGACGGCGTTTTAAAGTATTTCCAGGGAACAGAACTGAAAGCTCATTTTGAAAAGATAGTGAACCACCAGATCCGGGCATCTATCAAGCCGCAGCTGGTGTACAACATACCAAAAGCTTTCAAGGGCTCTCCAAAAGAACTTTTGCAGAAATACGACGAGCGAAAAGTAGCAGACAATCTGATAGACGAGCTTGGCCTTCAAAACATTCTGGACCGCGACCTGGCGACTCTGAGCGGCGGCGAGCTGCAGCGCCTTGCCGTGGCAGTGGCAGCGGCCAAGGACGCCGAATATTACTTTTTTGACGAGCCGTCTTCCTACAACGACGTCTACCAGCGCCTTGCCGTGGCCAAGGTGATAAAGGGCCTGGCAGAAGAAGGAAAGAGCGTGATGGTAGTAGAGCACGACCTGACCCTGCTTGACTATCTGTCAGACTATGTGCATATCCTGTACGGCGAGCCGGGCGCATACGGCATAGTATCGACTCTGCAAAGCACAAAGGTGGGGATAAACAACTTCCTAGACGGCTTTCTGCCCGCAGAAAACGTCAGGTTCCGCGAAAAGGCGTTTCGGTTCGATATATCGTCTTCCATAGACGACGTGATACTTGACGTGCCTATTGCAAGCTACACAGAACTGTCAAAGTCATTTCCTTCTTTCAAGCTGCATGTCTCTGCCGGCAAGATTCGGAAGGGAGAGATCATGGGCATTGTGGGCGCCAACGCGCTTGGCAAGACCACGTTTATGCGAATGCTGGCTGGAGTCGACAAGCCGGATTCCGGCACGATAGATATCGGGGTAAAAATTTCCTACAAGCCGCAGTACCTTAGCCAGGACTACGAAGGCGACGTCCGGTCGCTGATGTATGCTGCCTACCAGAACCCGATTGAAGGCTCTGCGGCAGAAGAGCAGATAATCATCCCGATGGGAGTCAAAAAGCTCTTTGACAAAAGCGTCAAGCACCTGAGCGGCGGCGAGCTTCAAAAGGTGGCCGTCGCAGCTTCCCTGTTGCGCCAGGCCGACGTCTATGCCCTAGACGAGCCGTCCGCGTTTTTAGACGCCGAGGACAGGATAGTAGTAGCCAAGTTCCTGCAGCGCTTTGTCAGGGCCCAGGGCCGGTCGGCAATAATAATAGACCACGACTTGCAGCTGATAGACTTGGTTGCAGATTCGCTTTTGATTTTTGGTGGGCAGCCAGGCCTCGAAGGCCGCGCAAGCCAGCCAGTAAGAAAGGAAGACGGGATGAACGCCTTCCTAAAGGAATTGTCGATAACCTACAGACGCGACGAAACCACTGGCAGGCCTCGGGTCAACAAGGAAGGCGGCCGTCTTGACAGGGAGCAAAAGCAGTCCGGCAACTACTATTACATAAAGCGCTGACATGCCCCGCATGCTAAAGGAGATGCTTGGCGGCATACTTCCAGCCGACGAAGCTTCGCAAGTCTACTCTGCGTTTGACCAGATAGGAGACATAGTCATCATCAAAATTCCAGACAGCCTTGCCTCAAGAAAGCAGGTGATTGCAGACGCCATACTGGCCAACGTAAAGACCGCAAAGGCAGTTTTTTCGCAGGCTTCCGCAGTCCGGGGCGACTATCGCATACGCGACCTAGAGTTTCTGGCCGGCGAGAACCGCACAATAACAGAATACAAAGAACACGGCTGCAGGTTCAAAGTCGATGTCGCGAAAACCTATTTTTCACCGCGTCTGTCCACGGAGAGGCAGAGAATAGCCAGCCTGGTTCAGGACAACGAAGTCATAGTCAACATGTTTGCCGGGGTTGGCACGTACTCCGTGGTCATTGCCAAGACAAACAAGACAAGTACGGTCTACAGCATAGACTCCAATTCTGCTGCAAACGACCTGTGCATTGAAAATGCAAAGCTGAACAAGGTATCAGAAAGGATAATTCCAATCTGCGGAGATGCCTCTGAAGTGATAAAAAACCAGCTGGCCGGTCTGGCAGACAGAGTGCTGATGCCACTGCCGGAAAGAGCCAAGGAATTCATAGAGCCGGCAGTGCTTGCATTAAAGCAAAAGGGTGTGATTCATTATTTTGCACACGTCAAGGCTGACAACAAAAAAGCTGCAAAGGCCCAAGGCAATATAGACGCCGATTCTGCCTTTGTCAATTACAACCATAAAATCGACGAGATAACCATAGTTCGGGAAGTCGGTCCCAGAATATACCAGATAGTAGCCGACGTTTCTATCCAGAAGAACTAGTCCCTGGTTCTTGTTTTGGAGCTGTGAGCATGGTATATCCTATCCAGCCCAAGACAGCCAGCAACATCGCAATTGCGCCTAGCATCGTAAACTGCATCACAAGCATGCTGTACTGCGAGCCAAGAAGCAAATACGCATAGATAAAGAAGGCAACAAACGCTATTACAAGAAAGGCAAGCCCTACTCCTCTGTTTCCCTTTCTCCTGACGTTCATCAGGTTGTTGGCAAACAATGCAGTTTATCAATCTTTAGGGATGCTGAAAAATCAGCGTGCGTTTTAGATAATAATATTATCTACCTGTAATATCAGAAGACCATGAAGAAAATTGAAATTATAATCCCAAATAGGGGATTTAATCAGCTGGATAAAATATTTAAAGAAGAACACCTAGGCGGTGTTAGCTATTCTAGGATAGAAGGCAGAGGCAAGTCCAAGGCAAAGGAAGTTTCTGTCGGCCGTGGTACCATGCATTATACGCCAGATTACATACCGCGACTAAAGATCGAAGTGGTGGTAAAAGATAATCAAGTAGAAGGTCTGATAGATAAGATAGTAGCTGAGCTGGGCGGCACGGACCTTGGCGGGAAAATATTCGTTGTTGACGTCCCAATCGCAGTTGATCTAAAAACAAAAGAAAAAGGCGAGTCGGCCATCTAGTCTTTTCTTTTTACCTTGAAGGCAACCCGCATATACGCCTGGTACTCTACAATCTTGTCATCGCTCACAATTACGTTGAGCTTGATAACTTCTGCAGTCCTTATGTCCTTGACAGTCAAGGCTGTTTCTGTTATTGCATTCTGCACTGCATCGTCAAAGCTTTTTGTAGACTCCCCCAGTATGTCTATGTACTTGAAGACCATGATACTATCCCAATCCCCGATTTTTTAAACTCATTGTTTTTCAGATCTCCACCATGTCGTCGACAGGCAAAACGATCAGCACGCCTTTGCTTCCGCCCATGGCCCCTCTGACGGCGGCCGATACGTCGTCTATGCGGTTTGCATCAACTATTGTTACAATTACCTTCCTTAGAACATAAGCAAGCTCAACCGTGCCCATTCCCCTCCCTGAAGTGACTTTTTCTTTTTCTTTTCCAGCACTTTTTACGTCGTATATTGTAGCTTCAAGATGCAGGCCCCTGATTGCTGTAATCACCGCGTCTGCTTTTTCCGGCTTTACCAGCACAGACAGTCTCTTCAAGCCAGATTTTGACTTTCCGGCCTCCTTTTCAAAAGGCAATGATTTCTCGCTCATTAGATAGGCAGTATTTTGCAAGATAGTTAAGTTTTTCCTTTAAATCCATATCCAAAAAACGTTTGTTTTATGTTAAATTCATAATTTCATTACATTCAAAGAAATTAATATAATACAGAGGCAATAATGGAAAAAGACCCGAAGTTAGCTGAGCTCTAGGGCCATGAGAAATGCGTCTTCGCCGTCCCTGTAGTAGGACTTGAGCCTTGATTTTGTTTCAAATCGAATTTTTTCATACATCTTGACTGCACCTGTATTGCTTACCCTGACTTCGAGGTAGATCTCGTCAGCTTTGCGCTGCAGTACGCCGTTGATGCCTTCGAGCATCAGAGCCTTGCCAAGGCCCTTTCCGCGATGGTCTTCAAGGACAGCCACCGAAACCACGTGGCCCTTCTTGACAAAGCCAAGCTTGCGAAAATTCGAAAAGCCAAACTCTATTTTGCACATTATGTAGCCGACCAGTTTGCCGTTTATCTCTGCCACGATAAAGGCCTCTGGCAGCTCCTTTAGGATGGCTTCAAAAAAGTAGTCGGAATAATGCTCCGGCAAGGCAGCCATGTTAATGTCAATCACCGCTGGCAGGTCGGTTTCATCGCAGCGGCGTATCACATAATCCCCTACTTTCCGGAGAGCCGTTTGCAAAGCGTAAATTAGCAGCACCGGCGCGTTATTTAACCTTATTTGGAATAACCTTTTAATTCAATTACCGACCTAGTAAAGATGGTGGCTCTTCTCAGCAGCGATTATTCAAAGGTCCTGCCAATCATATCTTCATATTATACCGTCAAGGATATGCAGGCCCATCCAAAGGAAGACGCCACAAGATTCCTGATAGCAGAATCAGACATCGGCAAGACCTTCCCAAAATTTCTAGACGATCTATCCAAGTCCGAAATGATAGCCACCGCAAGACTGACCAATTATGAATCAAGGCTGATGCCCACGATATCCTCGACTGCGGTCATTGCTGAAAACGCGGTAATAATCACGGTCTCGAAAATCGCAAAAACAAAGCCTGGCAGGAAAAACAGGGTGCCGGTTCATCTATCTCTGTTCTTTGCCGCGATAATAATGATTCTTGTCGACGGCGTTTACCGGTCCAACTCTGTTCTTGCGCAGGCATTTTTGCAAGACCAGCTGCTAATAGTAGGCGTGTATACCATGTCGCTGATGGGCATTCTGGGCATTCATGAAATGGGTCACATGATAGCGACGAAATGGCACGGCATCAAAGCCTCGTGGCCGTATTTCATCCCGGGAGTTCCGGGGATACTGCCTACCTTTGGTGCCATGATCCAGATTCGAAGCAGCATGATAAACAGAAACGTCCAGTTTGACGTCGGCATCGCAGGGCCTATCGCAGGACTGCTGGTCGCGGTAATCGCGTCTGTCTACGGCTCGTCAATGTCGGTCCTGGTGCCCTTGGATCACGCGCCGCTCTTGCTAGACGGGCTTCAGCTGATAGAAATGAAAAGCAGCATCATCATGCTTGTAGCTTTCCAGCTTACCGGAAATGCCGGCATCGGCCAGGACGCGGTCCTGATAATGTCGCCAGTCATGTTCGCGGCCTGGTTCGGGTTTCTTATCACGTTTCTGAATCTGATGCCTGCCTGGCAGCTGGACGGCGGACACCTGGTAAGGGCCGCGCTCGGCGTGCGCTGGCACAGGATACTGACTTATAGCAGCATCGGGGTGCTGTTTGGACTCCAATTCTATCCGATGGCCATGCTCGTGCTAATTCTGAGCATGAGGTCTCCAGAAAGCACGCCACTTGATGACGTCAGCCCGCTTTCTGCAAAAAGAAAGGCCCTGTTCTGGGTTGCAATAGCCCTTGCAGTTCTTTGCGCACCGGTATTTGACTCGGCAATGTACGCGCCGCTTCCAACCGGCCTTTTCAGCTTCTTGCCCTGACAAGAGAAATATCTGCGTCAGAAATCACTAACAATTTGTGGCTTTTTCCCTGCTTGGCAAGCAGCTTGTCAAGAGCGTCTTTTACGCTGGCAAAGGTCAGAAATCCCAGTTTTTTCAGGTAATAATGCGGCAAAGTCGACACGACTCCAAGCTCGTATTTCTGGGCAAGCTCCTGCAAATAGACGATATGCTCCAGGCCAGAAATATACTCCGTGTGGGCAAGCTGCTCTGTTTTAAGCCGGCCTTCTGCAAACATCTGAAGCGCCCCGCCTCCAAGGCCCTCGCGCCCTTCTGACAGCAGAACTATTGACCCGCCTTCCCTGACTGCATGAATCGAATTCCACAGTGAGTTAAGAGAGCTAGCAAGAGTCAGTTGCGGCCCGGATTCGCTGCTGGCGCTGATTATGGCCGACTTTGCAGCGTCCGTCTCTGTCACGGAAATGGATCTGAGATGAGACAATGCCTTTGCAAATGCTTTGTCGACGCTGCCCACATACATCCCGGCGATCCCAGACCGGCTGGCCACCAGCTCTATGGATGTGGCTGCAATTCCTTCCGAGAAGGAGATTGCTGCCCTGAACATCTCGTTTTCAACGCCAGGCTCTGGCTTGCCAGCGCGTTTTGTCCTAAACATCTCAGTCATCTTGCCGGTAAAAAAATTGCGCAGGATTGTAGTCGGCGCCCCGGCAAAGCCAAAAAGCGGGTCGTACGCAACCTGCGAAACGATTACAGTGCTCTGGAATTTCTTCAGCCTCTCTTCCAGTGACTGGTAATCAACGCGGTTAATCGAAATTTCAGAAGACAGGTTGGCTCGCAGCGGGCCGGCAAACGCCGGCAGCACGTCAACCGTGATTCCAGTCAGGCCTTTACCCTGAGCAGCATTGACTATTCCGTCAACTGTCAGTGCTGCGGCCTTGGACGACGACAGCACCAAAACAAGCATGTTATCTGAAACCGGCACGCTGCCAAGTACAGCGACCCTCTCTTCGTCACTCATTACAGCAAAGCTGGCCGAGATCTGGCTTGCAAGATTTTCAAACCTGATGTCAAGGGCCACGTCCGTAGTACCGTAGCGAAGCCATATTTCCGGCATCGCTGTTTGATGATAAAGGATAAAATAAATCCCTTTCATACCTAACAGTAGTTGTCAACTGATTTTCTTCTGGAATTCTCTTCATTTCTGCTCAAGAGCAACGCACTAAAGTTCGGCGCCTTTACCTTGTCAAGCGGAAAGCCAAGCCCGTACTACATAGACCTTCGGATGCTTCCAAGCTTTCCGCAGCACTTTAGGCTGGTTGCAGGCCAGATGAGCAAAGTGGCCAAACAGATGAATTTTGACATCCTTGGCTCTGTTCCGACATCCGGGCTCATCTTCGGCTCGGCTCTTGCCTACGAGATGTCTCGGCCCTTTGTTTACGTGCGCAAAGAATCAAAGGACTATGGAACCGGCAAGCTGGTTGAAGGCCACATACCTTCCGGCTCCCGGGTCCTGATAGTAGATGACGTGGCCACGACCGGCCTGTCAGTGAGCAAGGCTGTAGAAGCAATCCGCGCCAATGGCGGAGTAGTAGACGACGTCTTGGCCGTAGTAAGCCGGCGGGAAGGCGCGGAAGAGCTGCTAAAGAAAATGGGCGTAAATCTGACCGCAGTAACCACAATCCAGGACATCACAAAGACCCTGCACCAGTCAGGGCTGGTGGACGACAATACCCTAGATGCAGTATTAAAGCAGGTGGCCGGCAGCGGCGAATATGAAGCCGGCTAGCTTGGCAGATTGATGTCTACCTGCGGGACTGTTGTCGTTGCCGCTTGGCTGGCCTCGTACGGCGTATACTGCGTTAGGCCCCACGGCTTGGCACCCAGAAATCCACTTTCATTGAACATGTTGTTTGGGAATGTGCGGATGTTTGTGTTAAAGTCCCTCACGCCGTCGTTAAAGTATGTGCGTGCAACAGCGATCCTGTTCTCGGTTCCTGCAAGCTCGTCCATCAGCCTTACTACTACCTGGTCGGACTTGAGGTCTGGGTAAGCCTCGTATGTGAGTATGATCTTGCTTAACGCTTCCTCAATCTGGTTGCTGAGCTGCACCCTCTCGTTGGTACTGGATGCTGCCTGCCACTGCGATCTGAGCCGGGTCACTTCCTCAAGAACGCTTTTCTCAAACTGCAGATAGCCCTTGACCGAGTTTACCAGGTTGGGTATCAGGTCATATCTGCGCTGCAGCTGCGCATCAATGTCAGCTGCAAGCCTTTTTACGTTCTCGTCTTTTGCCTGAGCGGCGTTAAAGCCGGAAAAATACATGCTGTAAAGCGCGCCAATTATTATCGCTATTACGCCTACGCCTATACCGGCGATGATGGCAATCTTTTTTCCAGACATCGGTACCGGAATCACTCGTCAGCCACTTATTTAGTGATCGTTAGCGTCCAGCTCCCCCGCCGCCAGAGCCGCCGCCTCCGCCTCCAAAACCGCCCCCGCCGCCACCTCTATAGCCGCCGCCCCAACCGCCATAATAACCGCCATAACGCCTTCCTCTCCTTCTTGCCATTGCTAAGACGATTGATACTACTATTAGCGCGACAAAGACATACGTCGTATAGTCCGGCTCTGCCGGCTCCTCAGGCGGCAATTGAGTGTTGGAATCGGAGGCTTCATATCCCATTTTCAGGCCGAGCGCGACTACAGTGTACAGAAACGCCTCGTCATAATCTGCAACACCCGTGCTTTCATACTGCTCTCTGGCTGGAACAAGGTATCTGTCAAGTATCTCGCCGGCCGTGCCGTCGGTAATTGTGCCCTCTAGCCCTCTGCCTATTTCAATTCTTATCGAGCCTCCGCCTACATCGCGCTCAAGGGACATCAGGAGAAGTATTCCGTTGTCCTTGCCCTTCTTGCCGATGCCCTTTATGCCATCTAGAGTCAGCTCGTTGTAGATGTAGTTGGCCAGCATGTCTCTGTCCTGGATTTCAACTCCATCTTTTTTGATGCCGTGACCGACGAAACTTGGGATTGTGTATATGACTATCTCGTTGGTTGTTGAATCGTCCAATCCCCTCAAATAGCTGTCAATTTCGCTTTCATACTCGCTGCTGATGACGTCTGCTCGGTCATAGACATAAGCCGGCCGTGACCCCCTCTGGGAAAAAGCCGGCGCCGCAAGTGACGCTACGACAACGAATACAAGCAAAATGCACAGTAACTTTGGGACCACTTGGCTGAAATGCACGGGCAACGGTAATTAACTATTGCCTAGCCTTCGTAGATCATCAGGTTCTTCTCTTCAAGCAGCGTGTGCAGGTTGCCGACTGCGCGGTAGACCTCGCTTTCCTTCTTTGCGCCAGTGCACACCAGCTTGCCTGATGCAAACAACAGGATGACTGTCTTTGGGTCAAGCATCCTGTGTATTAAGCCTGGGAACTGCTCTGGCTCGTACATGCTTCTTGGAAGAACACGTGCTGCAAGCTCCAGGTGGATCTTGCCTCCAAGGCTGGCAGACGCGACAATGTTCTGGATCTCTATCTGCGGCTCGTGCTCAAGGGGTATACCTCCTTTTTTCAGCTTTAGTGTCACGTTCTTGACGGCCTGGATTGCCATCTTTTCGGACTTGGCACCGGTGCAGACCATTTTGCCGGAACTGAAAATCAGAGTCGCTGTCTTTGGTGATCGGAGCCTGAAAACGAGGCCCGGGAACTGGTCAGGATGGTACTCTACATCCGGAAATATCTGGGTAATCTGGTTAAGATTGACGGTCTGATTCACGGTGGCAGAGGCCACAACGTTCTCTATGCTGACTATGGGCTTGGTCTGCGGCATACCTGCCTTTATAAAGGCAGGCAGTATATATACCTGCTTAAAACATAGAATTATTGACCTGTTTTTTCCATTAAAATTAATGGTAGTATTTACGTGAAATCTAAATACTCTACAATCCGAAAGTTTCGAGCTATCCTTAGCTTGTATTGAGATTCAATCGCCGATGACCTTTACAAGCACGTGCTTTGGGCGCATGCCGTCAAACTCGCCATAAAAGATCTGCTCCCAGGGCCCAAAATCCAGCTTGCCCTCGGTTATGGCCACGACTACCTCTCGGCCCATTATCTGCCGTTTTATATGCGAATCCGCGTTGTCCTCGCCGGTCCTGTTATGCATGTAGGATTCCGGGGAATAGGGGACCATCTTTTCAAGCCAATTCTCAAAGTCGTGATGAAGACCTTCTTCGTTGTCGTTTATGAACACGCTTGAGGATATGTGCATCGAGTTGACAAGGCAGATTCCTTCCCTGACGCCGCTTTCTTGTACCGTCTTTCTTACCTGCGGCGTGATATTGACGAAAGCAACACGCGTCGGCGTGTTAAAGACAAGATACGCAGTTTTGGATTTCATGGCCCGGCAGGGGTCTCAGGTGGTGCCGGCCCGCTCTTGGTGGTACCTTTTCTTCCAAATTTTGTAAAGAACAGGATAACAAGTATTATTCCAATAATGATATAGTTGACCGGCGGGCTGATGACCTTGGCGACAAATCCAACCCCCGGAATCACGGATGAAACTTTGCCAATGTAATTATTTTCTCTGATGGGGTAGTCCGTGCCGGGAATCGACGAGGCATTGTTGTCGCCCTTGGTCTTGACAGTTCGAACGCCGTCACGGTTCTCGTCGATATCGATGATTCTGTGCACAATAACCCTGTCTTCGCCGTCTGGCCTGTTAAACACAATGATGTCTCCCACATTTAGGTCAGAAAAAGGCACCCTGCCGTTGACTACCAAGACATCGTTTATCTGGAGGGTAGGAATCATGCTGCCGCTTGACACTACGTAGAACGGGTTTACCGTGCCAAGCGCAAGATACATTCCGAGAAGAACAACTGCGACACCTGCCACTACAATGATGACGTCGCGCGTTGAAGAAGACAGGCCGGTTTTCTGTTCCAACGGGAATTTTGACTGCTGTTCGTTAGATAAACGTTATCTAAAATCAAGTTCCTTCATTATGGCCTTGCGCAAAAGCGGCATCTTTATCATGGATATCGAAAGTATGTCTGCAACCTCGTCTCTGTCTGGCTGCCGGCCGTTTCTTTTCTCAAACGATGACATGAAATTTCCTATCACCATGCCAGAAATCAGGCCATAGGCAAACTCCTCGATATTGCCTTGCTGCGGGATCATCTTTCGCGCAAGCTCTATTGGCATTCTGGGACTGCGTGCTGCCTCTTTGATAAGCGATTCAAACTCTTTTCTATCGGCAGCTGTCAGGCTCACAGGTAACCTGCGGACACTGCGTATTCATTTGTTTCCAAGCTAGAACCCTAACTTTTTTAATGGCTTTATGCTGCAAGTTTCTGCATGTCAAGCAATAACAGCTGCACCGTCGTCCTGATGGAGCTTGGAGTCGCGGCATTTGACTTGGCCGGAAACTTGGTGGCAAGCCAAAAGTTTGCAAATTCCCTGCGTTCATACAGGCTTCTCAAGAGCGGTGCCATACCAGACGAGGTAAAATCTTTTATCGAGAAGTTACGCTCATTTCCTTTCGCTTCAGTTAACGACGCAAGCGTAGTCACTGCCCTTCGGCAGGCCGGGCTTAATACTTCTCTAATGAACGAAGCGCAGCAGCAGGAAATCCAGAGCAACAAGCCAGACTACCTGGTAAAGGCCGGCTTTGCAGCCAGCCCCACAGATGCAATGCAGGCGCTTCGGAATTTTGCAATAGATCTATCTTCATCCCGGGTCAAGGAGACCTCGGAAAAACTGGACCTGCATATAGTCCAGTCGATAAACGCCCTAGACGAACTTGACAAGATAATAAACACTATAGGCACAAGGATGCGCGAATGGTACGGCCTGCACTTTCCGGAGCTTGACAACCTGCTTGGAAGCCAGGTCGCCCAGGCCGAGATAATCAGCCGGGCCGGCGCGCGCTCCAACATCACAAAGGAGATTCTCGAGGCAGCAGGCATGCAGGACAGAAAACTCGAGATAATACTTGATGCGGCAAAAAGAAGCCGGGGCGGCGATATGACGCCAGAAAACCTTGCCATCGTTCAGAAACTGGCAGAGCAGGTCATCTTGCAGTCTGACTTGCGCCGCATCCTGTCTGACCACATCGAAGCCGCGATGGAAATTGTTGCTCCAAACGTCAAGGAGCTTTTGACCGCGGCAGTAGGAGCAAGGCTGATTGCCAAGGCAGGCAGCCTCACGAGGATGGCGTCCATACCTGCAAGCACGATACAAGTTCTGGGGGCTGAAAAGGCGCTGTTCCGGGCGCTAAAGACAGGGGCCAGGCCGCCAAAGCATGGAATACTGTTCCAGCATCCGCTTGTTCATTCCGCCCCGAAATGGCAGCGCGGCAAGATAGCGCGGGCAGTCGCCTCAAAGGTGGCAATAGCTGCCAGGATAGACTATTACAGGCACGCCGGCAAGGACGCGGCAATCTCTGACAAACTTAACACGCGCATAACTGAGATCCGTGAAAAATACAAGGAGCCGGCCCCAGAAAAGGAAAGAGACCGGAAGTTCAGAGATCACGCAAGACGTGAAGACCGCGGCAGAGACCGGGGAAGGGGCAAGAGCAAGGACAAGAAACGGTTTGGAAAGCGAAGATATTAAGTGGATTTACGTCCACGGCGAAAAACACCTGGCTACTCTAAACCTCGTGCCTGGAGACAACGTCTACGGCGAAAAACTGGTCAAGCAGAGCGGCGAGGAATACCGCCTCTGGGACCCGTACCGAAGCAAGCTTGCCGGGGCTCTGAAAAAAGGCTTAAAGAATCAACCCATAAAGCATGGAAGCAAAGTCCTGTACCTGGGAGCTTCTACAGGCACCACAGTCAGCCATGTTTCTGACATTGTAGGAAACACGGGCATTGTTTTTGCAGTAGAGCCGGCAACCAGAGTTGCACGTGAATTGATAGAAAACGTTGCTGCAAAGCGCAAAAACGTGATGCCGATAATAGAAGACGCAAGAAGGCCGCAGTCCTATTTTTCAGTCTTTGGCAAAGTCGACGTGGTATACTGCGATATAGCCCAGCCGGACCAGACAGACATAGCTATTTCAAACTGCACGGCATACCTCAAGCCTAAGGGAGTCATGCTCTTGGTAATCAAGACTCGGAGCATTGACGTGACCATGGATCCCAAGTCCGTGGTAATACAGGAAGCAAAAAAGCTTGAAAAGCATGGATTTCTGATAGACCAGATAATCAATCTGGAGCCGTTTGACAAGGACCATGCAATGATCCTTTGCATCCTCAAGTAAGCAGCTTTTTCTGCTCAAGCCCTGCAAGCATGGCCTGCATCGGCTTCCAGGATTTCCTTGCAAAAGCCGGTGCACATTTTCTTTTTGCCACGAACTGCCGCAAAAACTGCATGGTCTGCTCGTCAGAAGGATAGCCGCTTCCGATGCCCCGGTGGCGCATCCTGATTTTCTGGACGTTGCTGTCTCGCGTTACTTTGGCCAGTATCGATGCGGCTGACACGGCTGTGTTTATCCTGTCTGCATGATGCAGGGAATGCACAGTCAGCTTCCTGTCAAGGTGCGACAATATGCTCTGTCTGTACCTGTCTGGATTGATGTCGCAGCAGTCAACGTATACCTCGACAGCATGCAACTGGTCGATTATTCTGGCCATCGCCTTTGCCTCAAGTTTGTTTAGGCCTTTCTGAAAAACGCTGTCGTCAACCTCGCCAGCATCGATGACTTGGATCTGGTACTGGTCTACAATACTGATTATCTCGTCGTACATTTTTGTCCTGGTCTTGGCGGTCAGCAGCTTGGAATCCTTTACGCCTATTTCTTTGAGCCTGGAAATCTTGCTTTCCTGAAGGCTGACTCCTGCAACAACCAGCGGGCCGATTATAGAGCCACGTCCCGCTTCGTCCACGCCGCCAATAATCAATCCCAAGCTGTCTGGGATCCATCTTGCATCTAATTATCGGTTGCGCTTGACAATAAATATCGCATGATAACCAGCCACTGCTATGCAGGCCAGTGAGTTTGTAGAGATAACAGAAGGGCAGACCAAACTTCTTGTGCCAAGCCTTTCGCTTACCGCCAAGGTCCCGCCAAAGACACCTGCATTCTTTAACCCTTCAGCAAAGCTGAACAGGGATCTGTCGATTCTTGCTTACCGCGCCTTTCTTCCGAGGCTTGCCGAAAAAACCTTTGCTGACGGCTTTACCGGGATTGGTGCAAGGGCCCTGCGTGTAGCTGTTGAGGTGCCTGAAATCCAGCAGGTCTACGGAAACGACGTCAACCCGACGGCTATAGAGACTGCCAAGTCTGCTGCGGCACTGAACTCTGTTTCAGACAAGTGCCGCTTCTCTGTAGACGAGGTCTGCAAGTTCCTGCAGAAAGGCAACGAAATAGGAGAGCGGTTTGGGATTGTCGATCTGGACCCGTTTGGCACGCCGGCAAGACACATAGATTGCGTCCTTCGCTCGGTCCTCGACGATGGTCTTATCTCCATAACTGCGACAGATACCGCTGTTTTATGCGGCGTCTATCCAGAAGTCTGCCTGAGGCGATATTACGGCCGGCCGCTTAACAACGATTACGGCAACGAAACCGCGCTCCGCCTGCTCACGTCGCTTATAGCTCTGACGGCATCTCGGCTAGAGCTGGCAATAAAGCCGATATTCGCGCATGCAGCAATGCAGTATCTCCGAGTTTACGCTGCTGTGTCAGTCAGCAGCAGCGAGGCAAACAACGTCTATGACAACATCGGATACACCATGCACTGTTTCCAGTGCGGAAACAGGACCAGTACCAGGGAGTTTGACGGCAACAAGAAATGCGAATTATGCCAAACCAAGATGAAGGTTGGCGGCCAGCTGTGGACGTCGCCGCTCCATGATCCGGATTTTGTAAAAAAAATGTCCGCCGGCGCAGAAAAGCAGAACAAGAAACTGTTGGACGCGGCGCTCGAGGAAATAGACGTACCGTACTATTTCCGGGCAGACGAGATCTCGTCTAGGCTGAAGACCCATCCGCAGTCGGTCAGCAAGGTTATTGAAAAGCTGCAATCCTCCGGCTTCAAGGCATCCAGAACGCCGTTTAATCCAGGAGCATTCAAGACAGACGCAAGAATAGACCAGATACTGCAGGTTTTCTAGACCGGGACGGACTTTATCGCACTGTCGATGTCTGCTTCCCATTTCTGCTTCAGGCCGTCAATTGCCGAGTCGTCGGACTTGTCTTCTGCCTGGACCTTGCTCTTGATTCCGTCAAGGTACTGGCCAAACGTGTCAAGGGCAGCTATGTACGAGTTGTAGCTTTGCTGCCAGTCCTCCGGCGGCTTTGCATCAACAAGGCTCTTTCTCAGGTTGCCAATGTTTGTCTTGGCGTCGCTTATGGCAGAAGACATCGTATCAGACGATACAGAGCCCCTCTTCCAAAGATCGTATTTCGACTCGATGTCCAGAGCAAGGCCGGTATGCTGCGAGTACACCTCCTGGAAAATGGCCTGGTGCTGCGGCGGGGTAATCTGCCGGACGTTGACTCCGTCTTCCTGGGGAATAAGCCAAATAAGAAAGCTAGCGCCTATTATTCCGGCGGCGATAGCTGCGGTGATCGCAATGCCTTTCTTGCTGGCCAAATCGCCCTAATTTTGAATGCCTCCAATAAAAGGATATCAAAATATATCGCAGGTTTGCCAGTACCCAAAAATGAGCGCGGAAAAAGGTCAAGCTGCACCCAGTGTCGGAAAATTAATCTACAGAGAAGACTTGACGCCAGACCTAGCTATTTTGCGGGTCCAGCCTACAGATGAGAGCTTTGTCCCGGAATTCAAGGCCGGCCAGTTTGTTACCCTGGGACTAAATATAGACGGCAAGATGACCTACCGCGCGTATTCTATTTCGTCTCCGCCAGAAGAGCGGCGATGGTTTGAGCTTTACATTAAATGGGCCACCGAGCCGGTGATAGGCAAATTCACAACCGCGCTGTTCCACTTGAAAATCGGCGATTCTATCTACTGGCGCAAGCCTGCCGGCGTATTTACAATGGAAGACAAGAAAGCTGACGGAACCGCTGACGACCGAAACCTTGTTCTGGTTGCTTCCGGGACAGGACTTGCTCCCTTTGTCAGCTATGCCCTGCATCTGAAAGCTATAGGCTCAAAAAGAAAGATAGCCATACTTCACGGCGCAAGAAACGCCAAGGAGCTTGGCTACCGCGAGCTGTTTGAAAGCATGGCAAGAGACAATTGTAACCTTGCATACCTGCCGACGGTCAGCAGGCCTGACGATCTTCAATCGCTTGGCTGGCAGGGACATACCGGCAGGGTCGAAAGCCTACTGCAAAGCATAGACGGCAGCCCCTCTGCGCTGGAAAAAATACTAAACGACAAACTTGGAACCCGGAATTCCTTTTTCCATGTCTGCGGCTACCAGGGAACAATAGACAGCGTTGTGTCAGTCCTGCAGCCTCTTGGATTTGTGACCAACAGGAACAAGAGAAAGGACGGCTCGTTTGACATCAAGATAGAGACCTACGGCTAAAGACTCATTATACTGGCCAGCTAATTCTGGTCGTTGTACGCCGCCAGAACTACAGAGTACCAGGGCTCGCTAATGATAGATATCTGCGACCTTGAGCTTGTAGGCCTGAAACTTGAAAAGGATAGCCTGACAATCCACCTGACCAAGGAGTACTTTCAGCAGCAGGTGATAGAAAACAACCAGGCCGGCGAGTTATTGAAGAACTGCACCATTGCCAACCTGGTTGGAACCAGAATAGTCCGGCAGGCAATCGACATGAAGATGGCCAAGGAAGTAAGCGTCAAAAAGATAGACGGCGTGCCGTTTCTGATGATCTTCAAGTTCCAGCAGTGATTCTTATGGCGGACAGAGACTATGAAGAGCGCGACAAAGTAATTATCCAGGCTGACAAGCGCTACAGCAAAAAGGAACGGGAAAACCGCCTTTTGGTCAAGCGGTCGGAAGACTACCAAGTAGTTGATGAGGTCTTTGACATGCCGACTTTGATGGTCATTACAAAGATGATAAATGACGGCATCATAAAGTCGATAAAAAGCCACTTTGCCTCGGGCAAGGAGGCCAAGGTATACGTCGCAGAGACCCCAGACGGCTCGCTTATCGCAGTAAAGATCTACCTTACAGTCAGCTCCGAATTCAAAAAACGCATGCAGTACATAGCCGGCGACCCGCGTTTTTCAAAAATAAAAAAAGGTACTCGCAACTTGGTTGCTGTCTGGGCAAAAAAAGAGTTCAAGAATCTCCAGACGGCCCACGAGGCCGGCGTCCGGGTTCCGGCCCCGATCGCGGTTGAGAAAAACGTCCTCGTGATGCAGTTTATCGGCGACACTTCTGGCCAGCTTGCTATCCCGCTTGCCGAAAGCCAGGTCACTTCGGCAGACTATGACGAAATAGTCAAGCAGATGGGCATATTGTACCAAAAAGCGCGGCTTGTGCACGCCGATTTGTCCGAATACAACGTCTTTAAGGACACTGAAGGCAAAATAATGCTGCTTGATTTTGGCTCTGCGGTAGAGATAAGCCACCCAAATTCAGAACAATTTTTAATCCGGGACATACAAAACCTAAACAGGTTCTTCATAAAGCGTGGATTGGATGTCCTTGATACAGCTAGGTTGATAGAAAAAACAAAGGGATCGGCATGAGCTTCCAGCATACTCTAAAAATACCAAAGGAAAGGATCGGCGCGCTGATAGGAAAAGGCGGCAAGATAAAAGTAGAGAT
Source organism: Nitrososphaera sp. (assembly GCA_013114715.1). Lineage (GTDB taxonomy): Archaea > Thermoproteota > Nitrososphaeria > Nitrososphaerales > Nitrososphaeraceae > Nitrososphaera. Next base: position 45,620 of record QCWB01000001.1, on the reverse strand, counting down.
AGAAAAAAGATGTGGCGTCGCAATAGAGATAGACAGCGACACCGGCGACGCTTTGGTAGAAGGAAACAGGCCCATCGAGCAGATGGAGGGCTTCAAGGCAGTTGAGATAATAACGGCTATTTCCAGGGGATTTTCTCCGCAGCGAGCAATGACTCTGATGGAAGAAGAGCAGATGTTCCAACAGATAGACCTGCGCAGCTACGCCGGACGGTCTCAGAGCACCATGGAGCGCATAAAGGGCCGGATAATCGGAGAAGGCGGCAAGTCGCGAAGAACAATCGAGGAGCTGAGCGGGGCCATGATATCTGTCTACGGCCACACAGTCGGGCTGATAGGCAATTACCACCAGGTGAGCATGGCCACTGACGCAATAGACCTTCTCTGCAAGGGAAGCACGCACAAAAAAGCCTACGAGATGCTGCAAGAAATCAGGCGTCGCGACAAGATTGACCGGATGAGGCTGTGGGAAGACAACGAAAAACGTGAAGCTGAATACGAGACCTAGAAATCATAACATTACAATTTCAAGGATGGTTTGCTTATGTTAGAAAGAAGCGAAATCGGACGATGAACTTTTTATACTTTAAATTCCTGAAAAATAGATTGTTGTCTGACGTTGTGTCAAGACACAATGCTACTGCTTGACCCATAATGGCGGTTACCGGGTTATGTATTTGATATATGGGGGAGGAGCAGGCGCGATTCTACGTTTAGCAAAAGGGCACCAGAAAAGTGTACGTTCGTGCAGTTCGCGACAAGTTACTTCCTGTACCTTCAGACCGACCACATAAAGAAGAACAACCTGTACAGCCTGCCGGCGTACACTGAAAAAGACTGGGAGCCACTCCCGCCATGGCAGGAAGGCAAGGAGGGCTAGGCGAAGTCGATACTGTTGGAGACTTGTGTCTCCTTGCCGGATTAACTCGACGGCGTTATTGGCGGATCAGGGCAGTCCAATCAATCACTTCTTATGCAAATACCCAAGAAACCTTTAGCGACTATGTCGAAGTCTATGTCAAACTCTACTTCGCAGAGATTGTACAACCCCGTGATATGCTCAAACATCAGTTTTTTGTGTTCTCTGTAATGGGCTAGCGTGATCGGACCAAAGGGCATCGAAAGGCACCCGCAACCAACAGGGCAGTCTTGACCCAAATCGGTGTTTACCTTTTCCTTGATCTTTTCTGCAGCCCCGTTCTTTATAGCAGAATCTGTGATCAGCAGGCAGCCAAGCGGGATCTGAGCATCTTGTTTGATATTCGTGATTTGGATGTTTTCTGCGCGTATTTCAATTCTGTAGCAGGCAGTCTGCGATTTGCAGCGGAATTTCTCCAGTATGTTTCCCAGTCGTGACAAGTCTGGAACAAGCTCTGTTCCTGAAGGACCACCGCGCCTTGGCACTCCAAAGAATTCTGCAAATCCGTTGGGGCTTATGAAGACCTTTCCATCGGGATGAACTATCACCGAGTTCTTACCAAGCGAACCTCTTCTTCGGATTATCTCTTCAATGATTGATGACCCTGCATCTTTGAGACCGTTCTTTGCAAGGCCGCTGCAGATCTGCTTATCATCAGCATCGACTAGCCCAAGTGTAATAGCTTCAGTAATGTCATACTGCTGACCTATCTTTGACTTGACGCTATCACAGAATTTTTTGCAATCAATGCCCAGCAGCGGAACTCTTTCCACCGCTCTGCTACCGTACCTGTCCTGATACGATCTTTCAACTCCGTTTGATGTTGCTTCAATCATCAATCTCTTGCCTGTCTCCTTTTCAACTTCGCAGCAGTCTATCGCGATATGCGAGTACCCGTATCCTCCAGTGATCTTGTCAATGATGCGGCCCAATTCATCCGAAGCTTCGAAAATGAGGATGGCACATTCGCAGTTCTCAGCCTGCTGTATGGTGCCAGTAGGCATCGGTTCTTCGATCTTCCGACCCTGTCTTTCAAGCAGGTTGTAGCTGCACATGTTGCCAAGGATAAAATCGCGTTCTTTTGAGACATCATTAATAGTGATGTAACCAAGCAGACGACCTTCAGCAGAGATGATTGGCAGATGTTTTACCGAATTAGATAGCATCTTGACAATCGCGTCTGTCACCGACTCGTTGAGTGTGCCCGCAATTAACATCTTTTCGCCAATCGCGTTGCTGATAGATGTGGAAGGACTGATGTTCTTCCTAGTCATCCTCGCAAAGTCGTTTTTGGTAACAATGGAATAGCGTCCAGGCAGCCTAACAAATACTGCTTCTGAACCTACTTTTTCTAGATCCTTGGCAGCATCAAGAATGGATATGTTATCGGCGACGACAACTGCCCGGTGGGTTTCAATCTCGTATAATCTCCTAGAGAGGTTCGGAATTTCAGACATAAAGTCATAGTCTTCATCATAAAGTTAAGCATTTCGCCTCGGCAGAGATTCGTATAAATCTAGAAATGACCCACTTCAATCGTGGTGCTCAAATCGAGGGTATCAAACCCAACATGGATTGATTTTGCCACTTGGGCTTTGATATGTTCAGGTATCCCACCATAACACTTGTTCAAAACCTCCGTGTTCTCCCATCCGCCCAAACTTGCCACATAAGCTAATGACCAATTAGTGGCCGCGAGATAATACTGAGCCATTGTATGTCTGAACAGATGCAACGGATGACCGTTAAAATACAACTCGTCGCCTAAAGCATAGATTCTAGTCTTTTCATTTATCCAGCTGCTTTTGTCAAGCCCCGAGAATATCTTCTTGAATCTGAAAGCCATCTTTGACATAAAGTAAGAGGCTTGCAGCGCGTTTGCCTTGTCGCTCTTGGCATCTTCAAAGAAAAGGAATTTCTTTTCCTTTGACAACATATCACGCGCAGTCTCGACAACTGCCCTGCATTCTTCAGTTGGATACTTGATCCACCATCTACCCTCCTTTGTGAGGTACCAGTCTCCGCGCTTGACCTTGGGTTCAAACTGCTCGACTCTAAACGAAGGTGAGAAAGCAATCCTGTCCCATCTCATGGATGCCATTGCAAAAGCTCTAGCTCCGGTGTGGAGGTCAATGTTCATGAAGCTCCATGCTTCCCAGTCGCTCCCATTCTCAAGGTATTTGTTTATCCTGTCTATCTGCTCCGGCATGAGCATGATGTCCTTGTATTCTCCTAACCTTTCCGGCGTCGTTGATAACCCATAGCGTTTACCTTCTCCATGCGCAAAGTTGATGTTGTGGGCTGCAAGGAAGCTCCGGTATGCGTTGATGGTGTTGGTCTTTTGCATTTGCGGATATGCAGTATTGAACCATGCTAGAAAGTTCCGCCAGTATTCTATGGCTATTTCCTTGCGCTTTGTAGAGTCGAGAGGTACGCCAAAGCTTATGATTGTCTCCGGCATCACCTTTAGCTGGTCAGACATGCCATGCATCACATTGATGAGGTACTGAACCCTTCTTGGCGGAATTCCCCCTGACTTTAGGAATGTTATCCACTTTTGTATCGACGGGAGCTGGTTGAACGGTTCGTTTTCCAGCTGTCGGTAGTCCTGAGCCAGCTGTTTTTGTAATGAGACTACAATGTTCCCATTGACATCGCGCTTTATTCCCCACTTACCCTCTCTATCCATCTCTGCCAGATAGCGTGAGACGGTACTGTGATCCTTGCCTATGTCAACGCCGATTTCTCTAGTTGTGTAATTGCCATTTTGGACACTGATCGCTATGGCTTCCTTGATCTTCTCCCTGTCCTTGACCTTCAGCCCTTTGACCCTCAGGCGGCTTTTTCTCCGTACAAATGCCTGAGCCACTAGCCATCTACCCCTTTTCTTGTTGCAGTAACATCTAGAATAGACAGAAACAGCGACGTGGTAGGGGGATAGATATACCATATAACAAATAATAAAGTCGGAAAAATTGTTAGTATTGCTTGATAGATGCTGAAGCAATAGTTTAGCGTCAGTGGATTTTTGGGACTAGTTTGAATCTTCGCGTCTGTGCAACATATTATGCACCGCTTTTGTTGCATTGGACGCTCGAGGGGAGCGATTTTCTCACATAATTATGCGCATGAATCGTATTTAGGTAAAAATATTGCATTACACTACATAATTATTGCATGTAGAAAGTTCTGACAGCTGCTATGCTTTAGCCGAGATACAGAGCAAAATTAAGGCAATTCCACCTTAACTGCGGTAAAGAGTAACTTGCTGATAAAAAAATTCATAAATTAAAAAAGGAGGGTTTAGGCCCTTCTTGCCCAGGCTGTCACGGTTGCCGTGCTTATGGTTGCGCCGATTGCCCCGCAGAGAGTGGCAAAGATGATGCTTTGATCCACTGTTATATTGGGTAACACATCTGCGAATACCTTGGCCACGGATGGGAATGCAAGGAATGCAAAGAATCCGATTGCAAATCCGACTGCCGCGAATATTCCGATTACGCCTATTCTCGATGCCATCATGATCACCTTATTGCTGGTTTCCTTCCGACACCCTGTTTCCGGATGAGGGAATATGCGGGAACCTTTCGTTGACGCGCTGTTCTGCCACTGCCGAGGCTTCTACCATTATCTGGTCTATTTCGGCGCCGTAGCCTGTATTCACGTCGACGCCTAGTCCACTTCCCTGAACAGAGTCCATCATAATTCCGCTAAGCAGGTTCTGCATGTTGTTTATCTCTGCGTCTGCTCCTGGAACAAAGCGCCCAAGGCTGGATTTCAGGCCCTTTATCGAGGTCATTGCAGGACCTAAGGTTACCATTGCATCGCCAAGGTCGTGTATCGTGCCAAGCCTCATGGATACCTGTTCTAGCGCCATCCTGGCCTGTGAGAGTGTCCTTGATATCTTGCGCACCTCTGCTAGCTCGTTTGAGAGGACCTTTGCGGCATCGGCGTCGTGCCTTTGCATTGCGTCGACAACGCGCCGAAACAGCGAGGCGTCTCTCTCGTTCATTTTTGCTATGAGACTATCTAACTTTGATGTCTGCAGTTGAAGTTTGTTCACTGCAGTCTCTATTCTTGGTTTTAGCGGGCCTTGAGGGTGCAGCGATTCTTTCAATTTTTCGCTGGCAGCCATCTTACTCTGGTTACTCCAGTTCTTATCGAAACCAGTCATGGCAAAGGCTGTTTGGATTCGTTATTAATTTCGGGTGTATAATCCGGTAAACTTGCTGGTCAACTAATAGCCGCGCAAAAAAACAAGCTATTTTAGCGATATCGTAGTTACGTCCTTTAGCTTTACTGCAGACCAGGCTCCCATGCCAAAGCTCTTGCCTTCCTCATCGGGGCCAACAACCTGGCTGACGGCAATATTGGTTGGCGCCATTGGTGGCCAGAGCATTGCAACATAGTCTCCAATATCACCGGCCTTGTCCAGAGAAGCTGGCAGCATGTTTTCCTTGTTGAAATTTGCAGACAGCTTTTCCTTCATCATGTCTATCAGGTTTCTCTGACCGTGGACTATGAGGTATACTTTTTTTGAGGCGTCTACTTGCATACGGTCCCATCGGCAAATAAGGACTATAAACGTGTTGATCCATCAGCCCTTTGCTTGATAGTAGCAGACTCGCACATGGCGATGATACTTCCAGACGATATTTCGCAGCGCGTATCGGATTTTCTTGCCGGCAAGAAGGGCTTTCCGTTCATCAATAAAGACGAGCTGGTCTGCATCATGTACCTGTATGGCAAAAATTCAGGGGTCGGGACCGAGATTGACCAGGTAGCCGGCCTGGCGCAAAAGACAGCAAGCCAGGCGGCGGTGGACATCGATATATACCTCAACAGCTCTGCTGGCAAGCTGGATTCCGAATACATCAGAAGCAAGTTCCAGAACAGGCAGCTGCAGCTTGCGATAGAGAAAAAGACCGAAGCTGGCCGGTTGTCAAGCGACCCGGTGATACTTGTCGACTGCTTTGCCCAGCACATTGCCTACCACAAACAGGATTATTTTTTTGAGCTTTACGGCCCATTCAAGGATTCCGAGCTTACTGCAGACATCCGGCCGGCCCTGTCAGGCAGGATGGTCATGGTCGGCTACAACAAGAAAAGTGCGCAGGAGCTGGATTTTCATCCGCTCATAGCTGTCTACACTTGGTTCAAAGAACAAGTATAATATAGCCTGCTTGGGTTTATCAGCCCTGCTTGCAGGAAGACTCTTCCGTTCCTGTTGTCAGGTTCTCCGAATTTCTGGGGATAGGCTACTATGGAGATGAAAAGCAAAACGTCGTGGCGCCCATATTTGATTTCAAGCACAACGCCGAGAGCTCATGGTCCAGGGTTATGGACGGCCTGTCGGCCCGGCTTTTCCACGTCGTGTTTGTAGAGCATGCAAGCAAGTACGAATTCATTGCATATCCGGTCCAGACAAACGCAGACCAGATAAACTATGTCCTGTACCGGTCGTTTTCCAGCCTGTCAAGTATGCATAAATTCAAGGCGATGTACGGAGGCAGGACGTTTATCAAGTTTGGCTGGCATGACCTGACAAAGAGCAACAAGTTTGACGTTCTTGCCGGCTATGCCCCTGTAGACGGCGTCGAGTTTTTGAAAGCATCTGACGTAAAAGCCGGCTCGCTTGTTGAGCAGATACAGAAAAGTTAACCAGCCCAGCCGGCAAACCGTATCGGCTGGGTGGTTGGTGGTAGATGCCAATGCCTGACTTTCAAGAAATTAGGCTGGACTAATTATGCAGGATCTTGTATTTGAACGGTCCGGGGATTCTCAAAGTCTACATTTATACCTGAATATCTGACAAGATGACTGGTTGACAGGCAACCCGATTGCCGTATTTGATTCAGGGATTGGCTCGCTTTCGATAATACGCGAGCTAAAACGCGAGGTTCAGGCAGAAGACCTGCTGTACTTTGCAGACAGGGTACATTTCCCCTACGGCACAAAATCGCATCAGCAGCTTTTAGACGTGATTGTAAACACCATCAGATACCTGAAGAGGTACAAGCCAAAACTCGTGCTTGTGGCGTCAAACACGCCTTCGGTGCAGATCCTAGACGACGTAAGAAAGGTGATAACAGACGTTCCGATTATTGGTGTCAGGCCGCCGCTAAAAGAAGCGGCGCGGCTGACAAAAAGAAAGCACATAGGCATACTGACTACCCAGAACATGGTCAACAGCAGAGAGCTTGAAAACCAGATAAGAAGAGAGGTTCCGCAGCATATCTTGGTGACCAAGTTCAACGCGTCGCCTATCATAGAGCTGATAGAAAACGGAGTCCATCTGGATGATGAGCGGCGCACTTTTGACGTTATTTCTAGGGTTCTTGGAGACGGTGTTGACGAAAAGATAGACGTAATGACTCTTTCAAGCACGCACCTGCCGTTTGTGAAGGGGTACCTCAACTCTCTGCTGCCAACAGTCAGGTTTGTCGACCCTGCTCAGACAGTGGCCAAGGACGTCAGAAAATTCCTGTCATTTAACAGGATGGCCAAAAAGAGCGGCAGCGGCAAACTGCAGATCCTAGTTTCAGACGGCAAGCGAGAGTTTGAAAAATCTATTAGGGCCATGGGAGTAAGAGAGCCCGTTGAAGAAGTCTTCCTGACCTTTTGAGTATGTTGAAATACCGTACAAATCTATCAATATCAGGCAATGGGTCTTAGCAAAGACTTTGATAGAGGCGGCAAGGCCCTGATGGAAACCTTGCTTCAGGCTAGCGGCATCTATTCTGTTTATGAGCGCAGGCTTGAATCCAAAATTACTAAAGCCCAGCTGCCAAACCACATTGCCATAATCCTTGACGGCAACAGGAGATGGGCGCGATATAATTTTCTGGACACTGAAAAAGGCCATCGTCTAGGTGCAGACAAGGCCGAGGAGTTGCTCAACTGGATCCACGATCTTGGGATAAGGATAACAACTCTGTACATACTTTCGACGGAGAACCTTGAAAGAAAGGACGAAGAGCTTGAGAACATTTACCGGCTTTTGGAGATCAAGCTGGAAAGGTTGTACAACGACGACAGAATACACAGAAGGCAGATGAAAATAGTGGCCATAGGCGACAGGCACAAGCTGCCAAGAAAGCTGCAAGAGATTCTTGGAAGGCTGGAAGAAGCCACGTCGCAATACAATTCGATGTTCCTGAACATTGCTATAGCTTATGGCGGACAGAAGGAGCTTGTAGACGCCGTAAAAAAAGTCGCGTCGATGGCCAAGCGTGGGGATATAGAGATCGACGACATCGATGAAAAAGTTATAGAGTCATGCCTTTACACGTCGCATCTGCCGCAGTCTTCGCCGGATCTGATACTTCGAACTTCTGGCGAAAAAAGGCTCAGCGGCTTTCTGATATGGCAGAGCGCGTACAGCGAGCTGATGTTCATGGATGTCTTTTGGCCAGAATTCCGCAAGATAGACCTGATGCGCGCGATAAGGACCTACCAGCGCAGGATGCGCAGGTACGGAAAGTGATATTAAAAAATTCTGTTGAGCCGATGGTGTGGTCCCGTAGCTTATTGTCCGGATCAGCTATCGGGGTTTCCAGTCAGTCAACAAGACTTGCATGTTTAGGAATCTATCGGCCTATCTCTTTTACATCACGCTCCATTAATTTCGCCAGTTGGCAATGTGTGTCAAGGGCTATCAATCCAGCAATGGATTTCCCATGTATGTAGCGAAAAGTTTCTGGTTGCAGAAATGTCCAAGTTTATTTTATCATCACGCCCTTAATCGGATTTATGCATTAAAGCCATTGTGGCATATTCGGCGAATAACATTTGATTCAAGTTGGCAGACTTCATTAGACAGCTGGTTTATTCCACGAATGTACCACATTTCTTTTTAGACCGTTTGCATTTATTGATTTACTGAGACACACCCGGCCCGAAAGCCTGAAAAGGTAAGTAGGGATTTATTTAAAAAAGAAGAAAAGGTGCTAGTAGTCCAACACCACAGACGCTTCATCCAAGACTTTCTGCATCCTTGGCATGAATGGATGGGAGTCAAACTCTACTCCTGGAAGTATGTCTTCTGGTGCCAGGCCTGCCATCATTACACAATGGTCGCATGCAATGACTCTTCCGCCATCTTCAAGGAAGACCTTTAGTTCTTCGTTGATTGCAGCGAGCTCGTTGGCTGGTTCTTGCGCAGCGATTCTCACTCCGTCTACGTCAAGAAGTATTACGACATTCTTGCCAGAGTTCTGCAAAGCTATTGCGTGCTCTACCCCCATTGTTGCGGAATGTACCTGGTGGCTATCGGTTGGCACGCCGCTTGTGACATGGATCATGACAGTCGCGCCGCCTGAATGGCCTGAAGATGCAGTTGATGCCATAGCTGTGTGGTCGCTATGCTGTGCCTGTGCCTGCTGCTGTGTTGCTGGAAAAATAGAGACGGCTCCCATCAACACCGCCGCAAATACAGGTATTGCGATTGCAAATTTGACATGGTTTTGCATAATAGCATTAATGCCGTTTTGTGAATAAGGAGAATATGGTACATTCGACGAATGTACTTAATGAAGTGAGTTACCCTAGGTCCGTCTGTCTTAAATACAAGATAGGAGAACTGTTGAGTGACTATGTCGGTCGAAAATTGGGAGTCAATAATTCATAAAAACGCGAGGACAAGCGACCGTGCAGATGCAGGAAACGTCATTGACATCGAGGAAGACACGATAATCCTAGAACTTGGGCCTACTGCAGAATACGAAATTCCAAAGTCGAAGGTGGAGGGGTTCGATGGAGCTGAGGTTTCCCTGTCCATTTCATTTCAGGATCTGAAACAATACAGAAAGAAATAATGGCACTCGACTATATCTGCATCGCATGGTTGGCGTCTTTTTCTCCAACTGCTATCAGGCAGAAATTGTTCTAGTTTTATTTGAGGCTGGTCGGTAATTTGAGACTTGTCCTAGGTTGCAATAAATCTGCTACAAATGATGGACGGGTATGGAAATGCCTTTGGTCTGACGACTGACAATAGCATCAAATTGTAAGAAACCATGTTTAGCAATATCGTCATTTTGTTAACAGCATCTGGAAATCATTTCTCGATGTTAGCTGCTTGTGCGATCTTTCTCTTGTGCGCGCTGGCCTTTATCATTGCCTGAACCCTGATTACGTCTTTTATCGGCAGCTGCAGCTTTTTTGCAGCTTGCCTTGCGGTCAGTTTTCTGACAAGTAGAACAAGTATCGGATCGATGATTTCGTATTCCATACCCAGCTCTTTTTCTGCGAGCTGACCCTTCCACAAGGCAGGGCTGCTCTTCTTTTTAACGATCCCCTCCGGTATGCCCAGATACGTGGCAAGGGCGCGCACCTGCGTCTTGTACAGACCTGCAATAGGTAGCAGGTCAGAACCGCCGTCGCCAAACTTTGTAAAGTATCCTATCAAAAATTCGCTCTTGTCGCTGGTTCCGGCGACCAGATAGTTCTTGATTGCTGCTTCATGATACAGGATGCTCATCCTTATTCGCGCAACCAGATTACCTCGGATCTTGTCTGTAGAGCCTGACAAGACCTCCAGGTATTTGCTGATTATCGGGCTTGCGTCTATTATTTTATAGTCTATTTTCAGCGACTCTGCCAGGCTGACTGCGTCTTTAACGTCTTGTTCTGGTGTCGTGCTGCTAGGCAGAATAAAGCCAGCTACTTTTTCTGGCCCCAGGGCATTTACGCTTAGCTTCAGGACTACAGAAGAATCAAGGCCGCCAGAAAGGCCGACTGCAACGCCGGCCGCCAGGCTTTTAGAGATATAGCTTGAAATGAATCGTTCTATCTTTTTTGATACGCTTGCATAGTTTTTGTCCAGCAGATTCTCCAAGACGGCTTTTTTCACAGCGGAAGTTTTTTTATGCTGCCTATTATTGATTGCCTTGTTGTTAATATTGGCTAAACTTTTTTTCAACCGACGACAAGGTACCCAAAAGACTGCTTAGACTTGCGGGCCTGCAAACCATTTTGCGACTTCGGGCCATAACTTCTTGTGGGAGCTTCCACCCACACACAACCCGACGTGTCCGCCGGGCATGCTCATGGAATTCTTGTCCTTGCTTGACACAACATCAAATATTGCAAGTGTAGACGAAGGCGATGCCAAGTCGTCGTGCTCTGCCGTGATGGCAAGCACCGGCATGTCAATCTTTGACAGGTCTACCGTCTTGCCGTCAAGGACCATCTTGTTCTTGAAGAGAGCGTTTTCCTTGTAGCAGCCGTTTATGATATCTTTGTACAGGTTTCCAGGAATTTGTGGCGTGTTGTACAGCCATCGTTCTACTGCCACAAACATCTCTACAAAGTTCTTGTCGCCCATCTTTTCAAGCAACTTGACGTACTTGTCCAGAGCGAATCTAGGCGGATTGCGCATTATGAATCCAAGGTCAAGTATCTGGCCATCCATGTGGCCAAACTCTGCTGCTATCCTGTCAGAGTCAAGAGACTCTGCCCAGATGGAAAGTATGCTCTCATCCTTGTCGGTGTCCACCGGAACTGCCATGAGCGCTAGCCTGTTTACCTTGTCTGCATTGAGCGCAGAGTAGACCGAGGCAATTATCCCGCCCCAGCAATATCCAAGAATCGAGACTTTGTCTGAGCCTGAAGACTTTTTGATAAAGTCTACGGCCGCCTCCACATAGCTGACATAGTCTTTGAGTGACTGGTTGTCTTCCTTAGGTCCAGGATGACCCCAGTCGAGCAGGTAGGTGTCAAGTCCGCTTGAGGCAAGCTTTCTGACCACGCTCTTGTCCGGCGCAATATCGAGTATGTGGTATCTGTTTATGGGGGCGTATATCACGAGCAGAGGTGCGCCTTTTTTCTGTGCGTCTACTTTGTAGTGTAAAAGACGCGTATTGCCGTTTGTAAGGACTATGTCAGAAGGAGTCAGCTTAAATCCATCCGGCAAATTTGCCAAGGCCATCATGTTGCGCACGCAGGTATCAAACATCTGATCCATGTAGTCAACGGGATAGCCTGCTTCTCGGAATATCCTGCGCAGGTCTATCATTGTATTGACATAATCTGAAAGGATGGACGCAAAGTCCTTGCTCCTGAGCACAACCTCGAGCTCCTTGTCTACATGGTACAGCCATTTTGTGTACATGTTGCGGCCATCTTGGCTTGAGTCACGAAGAGCATTTAGATAACCTCGCAGATAGGAAAAGCCGTAAACCGTGGCCAGCCTTGCAGCATTGAACTGGGCCTCCGACGCCTTGACTGTGGCCGTAGGTAGTACGAAATACACGCAGAATGTGCGCGCTTTGGGCTAATAAGTGCGGCGGTTCTGATAATTCGGTTGGGCGGTGAAAGTCAAGAAGAAAAAATGATGGTGAATCTCATCATATTATCAGCACCTGTCTTATAATTCTAGATTATTTCCCACTTGTTCATGTTTGTTCAATTTGCATATAATTTGGTCTCAGGATGAAATGCTACCCATTCAAACCAAAAGCCCTCATCAAAAGGAATCCTGGTTAGCTGCTCTCCTTTCATTCCTCCGCTAATAGCCAATCCATCAAAATTCCACTCACTACCTGTCTGTTTGTCAAAGATCTTGCTAGTATTGACATCATATTCCATAGTCACTTTCAATCCTATAATAGTTCGATTCAAACTATCAAAACCATCACCATATCTGATGCATAATAAACCAATGGTTTTATCAAAGATAGATTCTCGAAAATAACTAAGAGTAGTTTGCTTAGTCGTAAACCTGTTCCGAGATCGATCATTCCGTGGACAACTTTCAGGACAAAATTCTCTTCATTACCGCCTAAGAATCACATTTGCACTTGGCTTTAGGCATAGCCTTCATCTTCCTGAATTGCTCTTAGGATTATTGCATTCACTTCGTCTCTGTCTATATTTCCCTTCAATGCTTTGCTAAAGTCTGTCGGCGTTACAATACCAAGAGCTTTTCCCTCCGTATCGGTGATGACCAGATGTCTTACTTTATTGTGAAGCATATTATCCGCTGCAACTTCAATAGGAGAATCTGGGTCTATAGTTACAATCGGTGCAGACATGACTTTTTCGACCAAGACATCCCTACTATTGATACCTTCTGCACAAACGTGCCTTGCCAGATCACGTTCTGTTATTATACCAGAAGGTTTCGAGTTATTCTTATCCATTACAACAAGAGGAGAGCCCATCTTCTTGTCTTTCGTCTTCTTTGCAGCTTCATATGCGGTACATGTTTTCAGAAAAAACTACAGATCTTTGAATTTTTCACTCAGTTTGGACATCCTTGCTTGGTAACCCTTGTTGTATTCTAATTCTTCAGGTATTAGTGTGGCAGGATGTATGAATCCTTGATGACGCATTATCATGGCGCGTTCTGCGGCAAGCATCCTTTGGTAATCCCAGTCCGCGGTGCCAAAACCATCATGCGGTCCTGTCAATTTGCCATTGTGCATGCTGAAGACAAGACACGAAACCATTGGTAAGGCATAATTTATACTGGCAGGAGAGTTCAACTTCGCAGGCATTAGAGGCATGTGATGACTTCCTCTAGTATCACCTGCAACATAATGTGGATCGGCGAATGCGCTGCCGACCTCTTCAGTTGCAGGGAATTGTTTCTGGGTCCGGACTATGGCAATTGGGTCGTCTTTCCCCACATATGTGCCTGCAATGTTGTGGAGCCTGTCTGTGGATGACGACGCCATCTGTTCCCTACCATCTGAAGAAAGTATGGAATGGACGACATATCGCCCTGGATACATTAAAGCGGCTTCCAGTTCTGGCTTATCCTCCCAGAGTTTCAAATTCGCAACTTTTCCGCTCATAACATCCATAATTCTCATTATGACACCTTCTGCAAGCTTTTCATTTATTATAAGACCGGTGTTTGTTCTTGCATCGACGAAAATCTTCCAAAAAGGCAGATTGAATGCTCCTGGTTCAGTCTTGTCAGCAGCAATCACACAGAATACTTCACTTGGACGTTCTTCCATCTCTATCTCTGCGACTCCCGGACCCATGCCCCGAACGTTACCAGAAAATGCATCTTTCAAGAGATCTTGGCCAGCACCATACAAACCCTGTTCCTTTGCCAATTTCGTTCCTCCAGTAAAAGCATCCCATGCGAGCTTGTGGATCTTTTCGTTGTCCACGCCGTGCGTGTGGGTCATTATAATATGTATGTCGTCACCAGTGTAACCGACGTAGAAATCGATTAGTAATTCTTTTGACTTGACATATTCTGCAACGATATGGAGGATCTCCTCGCTTGGTCTGGTATGTCCACCGATTCCCCCAATATCCGCTTTAATCGCTGATACAGTGGTCCTCATAACGAGGAAATGTATCATCATCGTATTTTACTGGTGGGATTTCATTGCATGGCACTGCAACGACTCCTCTATTTAGTTTTGAAGAGCTATTTTCAGGGTTACGACGGAAATTTATTGTATTCTGATCAGCGATCCGCGAAAGCTTGATCTCCAATTGGCGGTTGCGCCTCAACCAGAAAATATCACAAGTACGTTGGGAGAAGCTACTGATTTGCGGCATGAAAAGCGGAGATTGGTCTTGAGGAATTATACCTAGTCTTCAAATAAATGGCATGAATCATCTATTTCCTTTGTAATTATTACAAACATACCTGTAAGAATTTGTCTTGAAATAAATTTGTAGACATCGACTAAATTACAACGCGGCTTTTTCTCCGCTTGTTTTGGTTCCAATATCGTAAGCATTGGTAACGTCTTTTACAAAGACCTTACCATCTCCAGCAGATCCAGTGCTAACGGAATTCATTATTTCCTCAACGAGTGTTTTTTCAAGAGTATCGGAAACTATTACCTGCACTTTCATAAGGCTATGAAATTCTGGGATGTATCTTTTTCCGGTCATGTAACTATCTGGAGCTACTAGTTTTTCTACTTCTTTTCGTTCCCCTCGTCCTCTTCCAGATATTTCATAATAGTACATTCCGCCAACCTTATGTTTCTGAAGTACCTTATTTACTGCATCCAGATATGGTTGTGGAATTATTATGTCGATTTCTTTCATATGTCTAATAATCGCAAGAGACTTGATAAGGATTGAACGGTTTTAAAAGTATAAATACAAAACGAGTCTAAATGACTTTGAAATAACTAAAAGAGCATCTTTACTCTCAAGCGTATCGTGGACGACATTGTTAAAATGCACTCAGAACAATTCTAGATAAGATTCAGCCAATTTCAAGTATGATGCGCCTTCTTTAACATGGATAGGCGCTTCATCTTTTTCAAGAGTTTTTGCGCGAAAGAGCGAAACCTTTGTTCTGACGAGTGCCTTGTAGCACATTAAAAAGTATACTAGAACTTCAAGATCTCTATCTCTACTCCTGACCAAATACTGGGAGATGAAGTGTTTTCTAAAGTCGGATTTCTTGCAAAAGTCCAGATAAGTAAAGATGGCTAGAAAGAGGTCGCTGGTTGAATGGCACGTTAACGTTCGAAAATGAACAGCTCTTTAACATTGCTCAAATGATAGCAATTCGGACATTCGTACGTTTCATCGTCAAACTGGTTTAAAGGATCCAATACAAACTCGAAAGCACAAGAAGGACATAGTGCATGATCCATTATATTATAATTATTTGTTGATACGGCCTAATTAACTAACCACCAGATTACCTAGTTCTGAATGAAACGACCGTGTTATCGCCCATTTCCTTGTTTTCTATATCTATGTTGAGCTGTCAAAGTTAGGCTCATGGGGATATTTCTCTCAATCTTGTAACCGTGTTGGATCGCTTGATATTTTCATAATTGAAAGTGTCACACGTTAATGCCTGATACGACCTGTGCTTGAACGTTCACATATGGTTAGGCTATGGATTCAAAATTAGATGTCATATTTTCAAGCTATCTGAACGACTTTCATTTGTTATGAAAAAGAGGTTATTCAAAGATGATGCCTGAAATCGCAGGATCAATCAATGTCCACAAAATCTTTCCATTCATCATCAGCTTGTCGTCTTAAGGATTTCACTAGTCGGTCAGTGGATTTGAAAAAAGAGCTGCCTGATCTTGGTCTAAGCAAGTCAAGGCTACTCTCGTATTCTATGTTTAGCTCGTGTTGTTTTTTACTTTCTTCCAATTTTTTCCAGAAATCCGGAAAACATGCATTGCCTACTATTTCAGGCGACAATGTAAGCTTGTATTGTGTTCCATAACCTTGCCTTCCTTTTGAAGCAGTATGCGAAACTGTCAGACCTGTATTTTCCAATTCGGTTAGCAATTCAGAAATCCGTCGGTACGTCAACGGTTTTACGTTTTTTGCGATAATCTTGCAGTACTGATCGTAAATCGTAGAGGTTGAATGCCAGGGCTCGTCTATCAGGTATGTAATCCGTGCAAGAGCAGTGTAGGCAAGTTTTAGATGATAAGATGCAGTTGACAGCACAAGATTTGCCCTGTCTTTTTGCAGCTGTTCCACTGCCAAGCCACGTGTTTGGCAGCAAGCTTTTCTGCTTTTGAGCCGGCGATTTCTCCGGCCACCCTTAACAGGTCGATGGCGCGTCGAGCATCGCCATGTACAAGTGAACTCAAATTTGCGCAATAATCAAGTACAGAAGGATCTACAGGTTCTGTAAATGCTCTAGCAGCCCTGTCTCTTAATATTGCGGAGATATCCTGCTTTGTGTAGGCGTCAAAGAACACTTCTGACGATCCTGTTCTGGACTTTACCCTATCGTCAACATCATAGTCAGCCATTACATTGTTGGATATTGCAATTATGCTTACAAGGCACCCTTTCTCCCGCAATTTTTCTTCCATCACCAATAGCTTGTAAATAAAGTCTGATGGCTTTCCACGCTTGTCATAAAAAAGGACATCAAATTCGTCCAAAACCAGAACAAAAAGCTTCCTGCCTTCCTTTTTCAAAGCCGATTCCATAGCTTGGCCGATCTTTTCTATTGCCAAGTTAATTCCCTGTGCGCTCTTTAGGTTAGGTTCTCCAAGCTCTGTCAGAATCAAATTGGCACAGCCAAAGACAGTCTTGGCTTTTCTCAGATTAACAAATCTATAAAGCAGCATCTCATCAAGGTTTGTACATACGAATTTGACCACGGTAGATTTGCCCGAGCCGCTTCTTCCATAGACAGAGATGAACGGTACGGCATGGCCTTTCTTGTATCCCATCAAGAACCTGGCAAGTTCTTTGGCCTTGTCTTCGCGCCCAATTATGACGTTTGAAACAAGGTTGAGATTATCCAGATAGGACTTGTCAGCAAAGAGCGAATTTTCAGTATCTAATTCAATGGCTATTCGCTCAAGAGCTTTCTTATCCAAAGATACTATTTCCACTGGAAACACATATATAAACTAGGTATCATTTTTGATAGCCGGCTGCAGCGCAGCATGGATGAATTTTTCACGTCCTACAGGTTGAATACTTGTTTTACCATGCCAGGTACGCTGCAATACACCAGCGGAAACAAGTCCTGCTTGTAAAGGTAGGCCTGTGCTGACGCCAAACCAGCAGGGAAAATTGTAACTGTGAGTACTGCCTAGGGCTCAGATATCAGAGTTCCGGACTCGGGCTTAATTGAAAAAGTAATAATTTAGATCCATTCTGTTATTTGCTTATGCCAGCATCGTTTGTTTACGGCCAGGTTGCCCTAGACTTTCAGCTAGACGGCAAGCCAGCCAAAGCTGTCTTTAAATACAAATACTACCAGGACAGCAAGACCGTGGAGTACATTGAAGTCCAGTACAGCGACCCGCGACTAAAATCAATGATCGAAGACGATCCGCAGATGCAGAACAAGGTCAACGACTATGTAATGAAGCAGCTTGCAAACAGGAACAAGGGGCTGTCCTAGTCTAGACTTAAGTACTGAAAAATCGTATTCATGGCATGAAGATAGGCATTCTTGGATCTGGCGACGTTGGAAAAAAGCTTGGAGACGGCTTTATCGAGGCAGGGCATGAAGTCAAGATAGGCACGCGCGATGTGCAAAAATTGTCCGACTGGGCTGCAAAGCATGGAAGCAGGGCTTCTGTGGGCAGTTTTTCAGACGCGGCGGCCTTTGGAGATATCGTGGTAATCTCGACTATGTGGGCAGGAACCAAGAACGCGATAAGCATGGCTGACCCAAAGAATTTTGCCGGCAAGACGGTGATTGACACCACCAACCCGCTTGACTTTTCCAGCATGCCGCCGACTCTTGCAATAGGCCACACAGATTCTGCAGGCGAAACAATCCAGAGGTTGCTGCCAGACGCCAAGATAGTCAAGGCCTTTAACACGGTTGGAAACCCGCACATGGTGCATCCAGATTTTCCAGGCGGCACCCCTACCATGTTTTATTGCGGAAACTATGAGGAGGCCAAAAAAGCAGTTGCAGGAATATTGACTTCCTTTGGCTGGGAGAGCATCGACTTAGGCGGCATTGAAGCATCACGATTGCTAGAGCCGCTTGCAATGATCTGGATATCCTACTACTTTAGGACCGGGACCGGCGATCATGCATTCAAGCTCTTGCGAAAAAAATCTCAATAGGTTCATATTAATTGGCTTTCAACCAGAGCCTGTACGTGGCGATTTACCGGTTTACCGTTTACAAGAGCCCCAACATCGGGATATTTATCCGGGCAAATGACAAGTTTGTCTTGCTGCCTCACGGCTTTGCCGATACCAAGAGCGAAAAGCTGGCAGAGTACCTCCAGGCAAAAGAAGTGTACGCCTCTGTTGCAGGCACGCGTCTTTTGGGGCCAATGACTGTAATGAACAACAACGGCATACTCTTGCCGCCGATAGCCTCTGACGAAGAGATCCAGTTTCTAAGAGAAGCTACGCATCTCAACGTCGAGCGGCTAAAGACAAAGTTCACGGCGATTGGCAACCTTATCGCGGCCAACGACAACGGCGCGCTTGTTTCGCCGCTGCTTGAAGGGACTGAAAAGCAGATCGGAGACGTGCTTGGAGTCCCGGCCCAGCAGATGTCCGTGGCAGGATTTGTCCAGACAGGCTCTATGGTTGTCGCAACCAATTCCGGGGCCGGCGTCCATCCCAAGGCAACTGAAGACGAGATCAAGGCTGTTTCGGAGGCTCTGCAGGTCCAGGCGGACGCCCTGACAATCAACGGCGGAATCCCGTTCCTCTCATCAGGCATCGTTGCAAACACGGCAAACGTTGTGGTCGGCAGCCTGACAAGCGGCCCGGAGCTCATCATGCTAAGCAGGATTTTTCAGGCATAGAAAATGGCGTCTGTTTTTGTTGTCGAGCTTCTCTGCGTAGGAAATGAACTGCTATCTGGAATCACGGTAAACACCAATGCGCACTGGCTTGCTGGCCAGATAGCCAAAGCCGGCGGCATCGTGAGCAGGACTACAGTAGTCAGAGACGATCTTGATGCTATATCCGCCGCGGTCCAAGAAGCGCTTGGCAGAAACCCGGACATTTTGATAACTACCGGCGGCCTTGGCGCCACATACGACGACTTGACCCTGGAAGGAGTTGCAATGGCGCTTGGCAGAAAAGTTTCGATCAACAAGACTGCAGCCGAGATGCTAAAGAGGAGCTACGCGCGGCGGCATCTGAACTACAAGATAAATAAGGTCCGGCTGAAAATGGCAACAATCCCGGAAGGCTCGACTCCGATTGAAAACCCGGTGGGAAGCGCGCCGTCAGTCATGATGGGCAAGATATTCTGCCTGCCAGGAGTCCCGGCAGAGATGAAGTTGGTATTCAAAAAGCATATCCTGCCGCTGGTAAAAGACGGAGTCGGCAAGTATGCCGCAAAGGAGGTAAACTATAACGTCACGGGCGTATCGGAGGCCATGCTGGCCACGACGCTGGTAAGAATAGTTCGGTCAAACCCCAGGCACGCGGTTTACTTGAAAACTCATCCACGCGGATACAAGAAAACGACGCCTCGGATACGCGTGCAGATTATCTGCAGAGGCGACGATGCAGTTTCAGTTGGAAAGCGGCTTGAGCGGATATCAAAAATAATTCTGAAAAAAATATCAGAGTTGGGCGGCAGGATAGAATGATAAGATATTTGCTGGCAGGCATCGGGGCAGGTGCTGCAAGCGCGTTTTACCTGGCGTACAATTACCATCCCATTTTGCTGCATGGCGCGGTTCACGCCGCAATATTTTCGTCAGGCCTGATTGCCATGTATTTTGGCAAGAAACTGGCTGCGAAAACCGCTGGCTACTATCTGGCCGGCGCGCTGCCAGTGCATCTTGCAATCCATTATTTTGTGGTCAGGGACCTGCCTCAGCTTTTTAGCAGAGTCAGCCATGTTTTGAATTTCTGGTCTCTGCCGTGAACTACTGCCTCAAACAACGCCTTTAGTTGCTTTGTCATCTTGCCGGGCCGGCCGCCGTCCTGGCCGATTGTCCTGTTGTCTATTTCGCCGACCGGCTTTACCTCTGCGGCAGTGCCAGAAAGAAACACCTCATCTGCGATGTACAGCTCGTCGCGTGATATGTTGCGCTCAAGGAAGTTTATCCCGTTTTGCTTGGCTATTGTTATTATGCTGTCACGGGTGATGCCTGCCAAGGCTCCGGATGAAGTCGGCGGCGTGATGAGCGTGCCGTCTTTGACTATGAATACGTTCTCGGCGCTTGCTTCTACTACCATGCCGGAAGAGTTGAGCATTATGGCCTCGTCAAAGCCTGCCTTGATTGCCTCGACTCTGGCAAGGGCAGAATTGGCATAGTTTGCAGTTGACTTGGCGTGCATGGGCATGGTCCTTGGATCAAGACGCATCCAGGAAGATACCATCAGCCTGGCGCCCTTTTCCTCGGCGCCCTTGATGTACTCGTCCCATTTCCAGGCTGCTATTGCCACCGAAACTTTGTTCGGCATGGGGTTGACGCCCATCTTGCCATAGCCGTAGTAGGCTATCGGCCTGACGTAGCATTCCTCCATCTTGTTGGCAATCACCGTGTCTATTATTGCCCTCTCTAACTCTCGCGCAGAAAACCCCAGGTCCATGAAGTAAATTCTGCCGCTTTCGATCAGCCTCTTGACATGATCCTGCAGTCTGAAAATCACGCTGCCGTCTTCAGTCTTGTAGCACCGGATTCCCTCAAAAACGCCCGTGCCGTAATGAAGGCCGTGCGTCAAGACATGTATCTTGGCGTCGTCGTACTCTACAAGGGAGCCGTTTAGCCAGATCTTGCCGTCAGTCATTTGCTGGCACCGTGGATCTTGACCCGAGTTGAGTGGATTGCCTTTATTGCGTCTCCAACGCTGCTGCCCTTGTCCTCCACAATAATCAGGATCCTGGAAGTCTCTTCCTGGGCGTCAAGATTGAGTATGTTGATGTCGTGCTCGCTTATCGTGCTGCTAGCAGTCGAAGCTATCTTGGGCACGCGCCACATTTCGTCTCCTATCAGTGTGACTACTCCCCGGCCGTAGACCACCTCAGATTTTGGATAGTAGGCCCGAAAATGCTTCTCGTGCCTTTTGACGTAATCAGCGTCCAGAAACAACAGCCGCGTCATCTCCGTATCGTCGGAGACGTAAGGCGATAGCTTGACAAAGTCGTGGTACTGCTTGTCTTTCTCCAGTGCAGCGACCAGATGCGAAGACGAAATGCTTTCCATCCTGACTATGGCGCAATTCTTTTTGCCTGTAACTATCTTTATGGGGTTGGCGGTGTCGTCGGTTGGCGGGCTTCTCTTTATCATGGTGACGCTGCTTGGCCTTGCCATGTCTGTTATGACAATCGGTATGTCCAGGCCGTTGTCGTCTATCTCCTTGATAGCTATTGGATCTAGGATCTTCATCCCAAACATGCCGGCCAGCTTTGCCTCGTTGTATGAAAGGTACTGCACAAAATCCAGGCCGTCCTTCACTATTTTTGGATCCGCGCTTAGCACCGCGCTGTCCTTTTCAAAGGATACCTTGGTATCGTATTTGTCGTGCAGCAGAATCGATATGTCTGCCGCTGTCCTGTCAGAGCCACCCCGCTCGTACGTTGTCTCCAGTCCGTCGACGGTCTTGCCGATAAATCCGCCGATGACCACTACATCGTTTTCCTCGATAAGCTGCATCAAGTGTCCCGAGTTTTGCCTTGATTCGTTGACCAGAAAGCTGGCGGCTTCAAAGTTGTCATCGGTTATTATTGGCCATTTTTCAATCGGGACGTAGGCTGCATTGATTCCCTGGCTTTGCATCACGTGGCCCATAAGATACGACATCGTGACCTCGCCGCTGTAGGCCAGCGTCCTTGACCTTATCACGTCGACAAACCGCCTATTCTCGGCTGCCTGCTTTAATGAAATGATAACCTGCCTATAGAATTTCTCCAGCTGATCAGCAAAGGTTTTCTTGGCTGTTTCATCCAGGTACCTAGAAGCTATCCGGTCGTATACCTCTCGCAGCACTTCTATCTCTACAGGATTTGAGCTGGCGTAGTTTCTGCCCACCCTTATGGCGACGTCGGTCATGGAGCTGTTCTTGCCCTCGTACTCGATTAGCGGAGCCGAAAATACCGCGACTACCTTGGAATCCTGTTTCATCTGTTTTATCCTGTCAATAATCTTGGGAATCAGGACTCCGTCGACTCCCAGGGCGCTTCCACCAAATTTGGCAACCGTGATAGAAGTCATCTAGACTTGTGGCTACTGCGAGGTTATTCCCTATATTAAAGATAGGTCTTTGTAAATATAGAACAATGTTGTTGCAATAATTATGCAGGAAGAATGCATCCGCTGCGGAGGCGAGATGGTGCATATTGGCTTTAAGATATACCGCTGCCAGAATTGCGGTCACGAGGAAAAGCCAGAAGACCTAATGTAGGAACTTTGATATTATTTCTGCAGCCTTTGCCGCGCCGTTTGCATCAGATGGGTTGTTTCTCTGGCCCAACTTTTCTTCAATAAGAGAGTCCAGCCGGAATATGTCGTCGTATTTGTATCCAAGCCTTGCTGCGCCCTGCTCCTGCTCAAAGTGGCCCTTTAACGGGATAAAGATTCCAGGCGTACCGTAGACTATGGATTCGTCCATCGTGGACCTGCCAGCAAGCGAGATCACGAGATCAGCAGCATAGACAAGCTCATGCAGGTTGTCCACAAATCCTAGGTTCCTATAGTCCGGCGAATCCGGCAGCTTTAGCGACGGGCCGGAGACTATGACCAGCTCTGCATCCGGTTTTAATTTCTGGAAAGATTTGATTGCCTTTTCAATCAGGTACTGCCCTGCATCGGTGCCGCCGACGCTGACAAGGATGATGTTTCTAGTAAAGTTGAGCCGTTGCCGCAGGGTCTGCCGGTCAGCGGTGAGGTTTCTGACAATCGGCCCCACATAGACGGTGTTGTCGTGGTCCTCGCCGTTGTCCGGGATGATGACGCAGTCACAGGCATCCATCATCTTGTGCATGGAATTATTCATCTTGCGCTCGATTATCGATGCGGCGCCAGACGTGAAATGAGTCTCTGTAACGTCGGTGACAAGTATCCGTTTTCGGCCCAGCTCTTCTCCGACTGCTATCGAGGCAAAATCCTCGTCGCTTATTATCAGGCCGTCACGCTGCTTCAGTATGTCTTTTGCTATCAGCTTGCATTTCTTGTAGTAGGAATAGTAGTCCATCAACCACTTGAAGGATTTCTGCAGCTGCCCGTTGGCCACAATGAATTTTTCTGGCCGGTAGACGTTCATGACCCTGTAGCCTTTCTTTTCAATCAATCTTGGCGCGCTCTCCCCGCTTACGAATAAAAGCTCGTTTTTCGGGATTTGCAGGTTTTCCGCGATGACAATGTCCCTAGTCGCATGCCCAAGGCCTATCGGGCTTGTGAAAAACAGTGTCATAGATAACCCTACATGGAGATTAGCTTTACGTGGTCCATTTTTTTGTTTGACTGGAACTCTTTGGTCATCCGCTTTACCTCTTCTGCGTCGCCCTTCAACAAAAACAGCTCAAGGCACCGGTCGCCGTGGATCTTGCTGTGAAGATGAGTCTGCACTAGATCATCGTAATCGTGTTTCATTTCCGTTACCTGCTTTTCGGATTCTTCGTTGTGGACAACCATCAAAAGCGCATGCACAAACCCAATAAGGGTCTGCCGGTCCTTCTCTTCAGCGGCAAGCTGCCTGATGCCGGCGCGGACTATTTCCGACCTGCCAGAGAATCCAAGGGCCTTCTGAAGACCCTCCATTTCCAAAAGTATATCTTCGTTTAGTGAAACGCTTACTATCGGCAACGATCTTTATTGTTATTAAGAACTTTATAAAGACTTCCATATTAATTATTAACAAAAGTATATATTCTTAATAACGCAAAATATCCACGATGAAGCAGAGCAGGGCAGCTCTTTTGGCCATCGCTATAGTCATTCCCCTGGCGATGGCTGCCACGGCGTACACAGGCAAGCCTGCCTCCCAAGACAATATTTCTGCGGATAAAAAGATCAGGATAATTGCCTCATTTTACCCGCTTTACGATTTTGCTTCCCACGTGGCCGGCGACAGGGCCGAAGTATCCAGCATGATTCCTGCTGGCATAGAGCCGCATGACTGGGAGCCTACTGCCGGCGACGTATTGAAGGCCGGATCTGCAGACATGCTAGTGATAAACGGCGCGGGTTTTGAGAGATGGGCCGAAAATATCAGTGCAAGGAGATTGGTGGTCGCAACCGACGGCCTGCAGCTGGACGGAGGCAACGAAGAATCCGGCCATGACGAGGGCATAGACCCGCATGTATGGCTCGATCCGGTTCTTGCCAAGCACGAGGTTGAAAGTATCAGAGTCGCGCTGGTAGAGATTGATCCTATCAACGCCGGCTATTACAACGATAACGCGGCCAGATTTACTGCCGAGCTGGACTTGCTTGACAAGCAAATATCAGGTGAGCTGTCAGACTGCCAGAAATCAGATTTTATTGCCTTTCATGATGCCTTTAGCCGGTTTGCCCAAAGATACGGCTTGACGCAGCACGGCATCCAGGGAATCTCCCCGGAAGGCGAAATACTACCCCAGAGAATAGAACAGGTAATCGGCTTGGCAAACGACCTTCACATAGACACGATTTATTCAGAAGAGCTCGTCGACAGCAGGCTTGCAGAAGTCATTGCAAATGAGATCCCTGGCGGCAGGGTGCTCGTCCTAAGCCCGATAGAAGGCATTGACAGCGAAGAGCAGGCCAAAGGAATAGGATACATCGACAAGATGCAGCAGAACCTTGCCAACCTAAAGGAGGGCCTCAAATGCACGTCCTAGAGATTGACGGCGTTTCGTTTTCCTACGGCTCGACACTGGCTCTGGACAGCATATCGTTTTCCGTCGACAAGGGAGATCTGCTTGGCATTATAGGTCCAAACGGCGCAGGCAAAACTACGCTGTTTAGCTGCATGCTCGGTCTGCTTGGCGGCTACCGTGGCAGCATCCGGATCTTTGGCGAGGACATCAAAAAGAACAGAAAAGTCTTCCAGAAAATCGGATACATCCCGCAAAAGAAAAACATCGACAGGAATTTCCCGGCCACTATAGAGGAGATAGTCTCCCTTGGCATTACAAGCAGCCGGAAGGACAAAAGCTACAAGGAGCGGATTTTATCGGCCCTTGAAACTGTTGGCCTTTCAAGCTTGCAGGACAGGAGAATAGGCGAGCTTTCAGGCGGCCAGCAGCAGCGAGTTCTGATAGCAAAAGCCATAGTCAACGATCCGGAACTGCTTATCTTAGACGAACCGGCTACCGGCATCGACCTTGAAACTCAGAACAAGTTCTACGCGCTGCTAAGAAAGTTAAACGGAGAAAACAAGATAACCATGATCTGGTCGTCGCACGACCTGGACGCGGTTAACAAGCTGGCCACAGGCGTGGCCTGCATCAACCGCAGCATGTTCTTCCACGGCCAGACACATGAGTTCTTTGAAAACCCGGACTTGCTAAAGGCGTATTCTGAATCAAGCATGCAGGCGCATATGCACATGCATGATCATCACTAGGTGGAAAAGATGGTCCTAGAAGTCCTTGAATTTGGATTTATGCAACGCGCCCTGATGGCGGGCATCGCAGTGGCCATCACATCATCGGTGATTGGCCTGTTTCTGGTGCTGAGACGAAATTCGCTGTTTGGAGACGCCATGTCCCACATCGCGTTTGGTGGCATTGCGATAGGATTGATGGCCAACATCTACCCGCTTTGGACCGGGCTTGGCCTGTCAATACTGGGAGCTCTTGGCATAACAAAGCTGCGACAGTCTACAAAGATCCCGGCAGACGCGACGGTTGCCATCCTGCTTTCCTCTGGCCTGGCCATTGGAATAATGCTTGTCAGTGTATCCGGTGGCTTTACCCTTGACCTGTTCAGCTTTTTGTTTGGAAGTATACTGCTTGTCTCTGTCAACGACACTCTGGCCATACTTGCGCTTACCGGAATAATCCTGACCATAGTCATATTGCTGTACAAAAAGCTGGTTTACATCACTTTTGACGAGGAGCAGGCGCAGGTCAGCGGGCTTGACATATCCCGGCTGAACTATTTGTTTGTGGTTCTTGCCAGCGTGGCGGCAGTCGTGTCCATGCGCCTTGTAGGAATATTGCTCGTCTCCGCGCTGATAGTAATCCCCAACGTAACGGCGCTGCTGCTCGGCAGAGGTTTTAAAAAGACCATGCTGATTTCCGTGTCTGTTTCGATATTTTCAGTCGTGGCAGGCACAATAGTATCTTATGCGTTTAACCTAGCGCCAGCAGGAAGCATCGTGCTTATTTCTGCTGCAACTTTTGTGACGGCTCTTGCAATTAGATTTTCAAGGCAGAAGGAAAAAGAAGCAGAGATCAAGGCCTAAATACCTAAAATGCATATTGTAGTTACGAACTGCAAGGAATGCCTCTGTATTGTTGAAAAATGCAGCACAGATTGCGTTGTCTGCAAAGACGATGGCTGCTGCTCGAGCATGCATGTTAAATCGTTTTCGATATCTGCGTTCTTTAGAAATTCCAAGGAGCTGTTTGCCGCAGCATTAGGGATAGAGATACTCTGCATAGCATCAGCAGAAGTCGGCGAGAATTTGGGCCTGTACGCTTTTGGCTTCAACCCAGCAGGCATTGCAGCGGCTTATGCGGCAGGTTACACGCTAGCAGGATTTACAACTTTTCTAACAATACTGGGCAGAGGCAATCATGGCAGCTGCTGTTCAGTGCTGGAACACGAAAGTTCTGGATTTTTGTCAGGTCTAAAGGATACGCTGACAGATTTTGCTTCTGGAATAAGAAAGATGGCGGCACTTCACAGGCAGCCAAACCTGAAGGGATTGCTAAAATCAAGCCTGGTCATACTGGTTACTGCGGAAAGCGCATGCATAATCACTGCCGAAACAGTCGGGTTGCTGCTATACCAGTATTCTGTCTTGCTCTCCATCCCTCTGACCCTAGTGGCTGGAGCGCTTGCCATAGTTGTCCCGCAGGCTATTAAAAAATCAAAAGGCTAGAAGCCAAAGTCTCCGCCCATATCGCCGCCAAAATCGCCACCGCCGGCATCGCCGCTGTCGCCTGCCGCGCCACCGTCTCCAGCTTCTCCGCCTGCGCCGGCATCTCCAGCAAACGAGCTTTCAGCTGGACTCATTGCAGCTCCCATCATCGACATCATGGACGCAAAGAACATGATGTTCATTATTCCGGAGAACATCATGAACGGGAACCAGAGCCTGTCAGACTGCATGGAGTTTTGAAGCTGGCCCATCTGGCCGTTTGAATACCATTGCTGGATCTGCTGGAATTTCTGGTCCAGCTCTTGCTTCTTGGCCATGAGCATTCTCATGCCGGTTTCAGTGATGGTTAATTCTTCCTTCTTGCCAAAAAAGCTCTTTTTCTCGCTCTTGACTATCAGGCGCTGTGCTGCCAGGTCGTTTATTATCATCTCCACCTGGGGCTTGCTCAGCTTAGTTACGCTGGCAATCTTGCCAACTGACTTGATTCCTCTTGATATTGCATCAAGGACCATGAAGTGGTTCGGGCTATCGCCTACCTTTACGTTAGAAGACATGTGATGATATTTGCAGTTGCATGATTTAAATTATTTCCCTAATCTGCTGTCAAACTCGATTGCGCGGTACAGCGCCACTATCGATGCGGCATTTAGGATCTTGCCCCCAAGCAGTAGGTCCTTGATCTGCTGTACTGGCAGGAATTCCATTTCCAAGATTTCCATGTTTCCAAGCTGCTGCCTGCCCTTGTTTTCCAGACCATAAGCTGCAAAAATGTACCCTGTCTGGATTATCATCGAATAGTCCAGGGTGTAGCTGCCTACTGGCAGCATCTTTTCTGCCACAAAGCCGGTCTCCTCTTCGAGCTCCCGGACAGCGGCCTGCTCTGGGCTTTCGCCTTCATCGATGTAGCCGGAAGGCACCTCTATCTGGTAGGAATCCACCAGATGCCGGTAGCTTTTGATGGTCAGAATCCTGCCGTCTGAGGTAAAGGGCACTATAGTCGAATAGTTTTGCCGCTCTGCACGGATGTATTTTTTTGGTGTGCCGGCGAGGTTCAGCATGTCCTCGTATACAGTAAGGTAATAATTTTCATAGACTTGCTTTGTAGATTTCAGAGTCCAGCCGGGCGGTGCGTTTTCGAGCACACGGCCAAATGGCACTACTGGGTTTAAAAGATCTCGCCCTTGTCTTTTCTCATGCCGCCAAGGCCGGTCTTGACCCCTACCGCGCATTCTAGGCAGAGGCTTTCAGAGAACGGAAAATCCTTTGTACATTTCTTGCATACTGGCTTTTTGCATTCCACGCAGTTCTGGT
Organism: Nitrososphaera sp.; assembly: GCA_013114715.1. Lineage (GTDB taxonomy): Archaea > Thermoproteota > Nitrososphaeria > Nitrososphaerales > Nitrososphaeraceae > Nitrososphaera. The sequence goes on along the minus strand of QCWB01000001.1, from coordinate 16,990 downwards.
TTGCGGTTCTAGTGTTGCAGATGTAGCACACTGTCATGATATACGGACGTCAAACTGACGTAAAAGGATATTGCGTCCAAGCGCATTTGAAAAGTAAGGAAGCAAAAAGACCAAGCTTTTAATGAGTGATAACAGCGATATCCGTCAGTTGAAGGTTGGCATCATAATCTCACAAACTGATCCAGAAACAGTCTGGAATGCTCTTAGGTTCTCCAATACTGCAATTTTGGAAGGTCATCAAATCAAAATCTTCCTTCTTGGAGCAGGTGTAGAAATTGAAAACATCAAGAGCGAAAAGTTCAACGTAAAAGAACAACTTGATAGGCTGAATCAGCTTGGCGGAACGATGCTTGCCTGCGGAACCTGTATCAAGTCAAGGAACATGCAGTTTGAAGTATGCCCGATATCGACAATGAAGGACATGCTCAAATTGGTTGTCGAGTCAGATAGGGTGCTTACATTCTAAATCTCTTGATTCAAGAGAACTTGCGTCCGATATCGTTAAATCTGCTAAATTAGACACTTTTCGCATGTCGGCCGGAAAGCAGGTAACAGGTTATGTCCTTGCGTGCACCAGCACGACGGAAAAGGAATGCCTTGACCGGATGCTGTTTGGCACAAATAAGCTTTACGGCGACAACGTTCTAAAGATAAGGAAGGGCGAGCTTGTGTTTCTTATCAACATCAACTCAGACAAGCTTTTCGGGCCGTTTACGGCAGACTCGGACGGTGAAAAAAACATAGTCCCGGAAGCCTGGAAAGGCAGGTATCCATATCAGGTAAAGGTTGCAGGCGACAATTTCGGCTCGATTAGAAACGCAAGAAAAGTCTTGAAGCAGATCTCCTCTACCTGGCGCGAGCCTATAAGCCCGGATAATGCTGCAGCACTGGTAGAGCATATCAAAAACCCCAAAAGCAAAGTAGTTTTCAGAAACGAGCAAGACGACAAGCCCCGGCGTGAATCTACCACGCTCTGGGACTATCCAAAGCAGAGCTACGGCAAGACTCCAAAGGGCAGCAACAAGTATGCCGGCGTGACTCCTGCTTTCATAATCTACAACATGGTAAGGCGCTACACCGACCCTGGAGACCTGGTGCTTGACCCAATGTCTGGAAGCGGCACCACGCTTGACGTCTGCAAAGAAGAAGGAAGGAGATGCGCCGCGTTTGACATCGCGCCGCCACGGCCTGAAGTACTGCAAAGCGACGCCCGCAAGATCCCGCTTGCAGACAGTAGTGTTGACATGGTGTTTATTGATTCGCCGTACGGAGACAACATAGACTACAACGACCAAGCAGGCAACATTGGCCGGCTGTCTGCAGAGACCGACGAATTCTACGATGAGCTGGAAAAGGTGATGGTTGAATGCCACCGCGTATTAAAGCCGGGCAAGGTCATCGGCTGGCTGATAGGCGACCAGTGGGTCAAGAAAAAATTCACGCCGGTTGGCTTTAATGTCTATGACCGGCTCTGCAGGCATTTTGAGACGGTTGACATCATCTGCGTCGCAAGGAGGGGCCAGACATCTAATACAGGAATCTGGCACAACCGGGCTCTGCGATTCAACTTTTACCTGCGCGGCTTCAAGTACCTGTTCATAATGAGAAAAACTTTGCCAGAAAAAGCAGCAAAGAGAAAGAAGGTCAGCTGGAAGCAATACCAAAGGTGATGCAGCTTATTTCATGCGGCCAGAGTGATGCGTCTCGATAATGCCGTCTATAGTTTCGTTCAGAGCTGATTCTGCAACGTCGCTTGCGTATTCCGCGGTTCGCCGGATGTCTTCGAGGACCAGCTTGATATTTGCTATGTCGTGAATCTTGTCCTTTTCCATGGCAGACACGACCTCGTCTTCAAGCTCCTGGATGCTGCCGGCCTTGTCCACCGTCTTGTCTGCAAGCACATAATCTCTGGCCAAAAATGCTGCTATGGAGTCTCCGAGGACGGAAAGAGCTAGAAGGCTCATCTTCTCGATGCCACTAAATATGTTCTTTGGGATCTTTTCTTTCAGCTTGATAGTCATCTCGGCTATGCCGCATGCATGGTCTGCAACCCGCTCGATGCTTTTGACGACGACGCGGTAGCTGAGGCAGTCTGAGGGGTTCTTTAGACCCATCTCGCGCAAAACGCGGCCGTTCTGCGTGGCCATCACCAGGTTTCGCAGCACGTACAGGCTGAACCGGTCTACTTCGTCGTCTGATTTGATGACCTCCTTGGCCAGATCTTGGTTAAGTTCTGCAAGCGAAAGTATAGCGTCTTTGTGCATCGAAGACGCGATGAGGTACATTCTTCTGATAGCCGTGTTGACCGATAACTCTGGCAACGACAGAAGAACCTGCAATGTAATAATATCCGAGGCGTCGGCTATCATTTCTGTCCCAACAAGGTTGCGCCTTACTAGCTCCCTGACTGCATCGCGCAATGACGGGTTTATTCTGCCTGCCTTTAGCTTCAGGTGGATAATGTTATAGCCGGCCAGATAGATTGAGACTACCTTTCTCTGCAGCGTGTTGCTGCTATCGCTAGACGTGATTATGGCTGTAGCTTCGCTAAGGGTTTCAGACGCGCCGGTATTTGTCGGAACGATGGATAGCGAATTATCCGCGCTCCTGACCAGAGTGACTTGATCGCCAGCCTTAAGGCGCATCTCTTCGATCCATTTTTTTGGCAATGAGAGTATGTAGGTCGATCTTCCAGTAAACTGGATCTTTCTTACTTCTTTATGATCCATAGCCTGTATTTCGCTGACGACATCCATCAAAACGAACTCGGTATGCCAACAATAAACATTTGTGAGAATAGACTATAGTGCTCGCCATGTTCTATATTGAATATAGAGAAAAGTTGAACTAGAAAAAGAGAGGTTGATTGTGGCGTTGGGGATGGCAGGCTGTAGCCTGAATTGCAATCAACCCCGAGATTACAGGGTAGCTCGAAGACAAAAGCGTATCCAATATAGAATAATGGAAGCATGTTTGTAAGCTTAGAAGCTTTTTCGCCACGAAAACAATATCGAGAACTAATAATAATTCATCCCGGATATTATGACTATGACAAATTACTTAGTTATTGAGGTTCCGTCTTCAAAATACAACCAGCGCAGCTTTGGGCTTTGCGAATCCTGTTTCTGGTGTGCAACCGTATTTGGAAAAGAGTCTATTGACAGTTGTCCGTCATGCTGCAGCCCGTTATCGAGGATCCCGCTTACAATCGACGAGAAATATACGATAAGGGTCATGCCAAGCCTGGAGATGTCTTTTTCAAGGTAGCTATATGGTCTATATGTTTTATGGTGGAATTCTTTTTGCTCAAGATAATTTGATATAGTTACTGGTAACTCTTTTAATCATGGAGCTTTTCATACTTCGTCACGGCGAGGCCGGCAAAAGAATTGGAGTGGCAGAAGACATTGAAAGGTCTTTGACTGTCACTGGCCAGAACGAAGTTGAAGAGATAGCCAAGTTTCTTATTGCTCTGGACGTAAAACTTGACTTTATTGCTACTAGCCCGCTGAAACGGGCACTTCAAACTGCAGAGATTGTCGCCAAAGCGCTGAAGGTAAAAAAGGCCGCCTTTGAGCAATGGGATGAACTCAAGCCGGAAGGAAGCAGGATTGAGCTGTACCGCAGGCTGTCGCAGTTCAAGCACGAAGCATCGGTCATGGTCGTTGGTCACGAGCCCTACCTGAGCATCATGATAAGCGAGCTGGTTTTTGGCAGCGGTACTGGCCATATAATCCTGAAAAAGGCCGGCCTTGCCAAGGTAGGCGTTACCTCGATTCAACCCAAGGCAAAAGGCGAGCTAAGATGGCTACTGACTCCAAAGCACATGAAAAAGATGGTGTAGATTGGCTTGAAAGTTTCTGTAATTGACTTGGGCTTTAACTCGGTAAAGATGGTCAACTACAACGTCAACAAGGACGGAAGTTTCAAGGCCTACCAGAACGAAGGTGTCAAGGTCCGGCTCGGCGAGGGCATGGACAAGACAGGATACCTCGGCCGCGAGCCGATTGAGCGCACGATCGAGGCGCTGAAACTTTTCCGAGATGTCATCAATTTCGATTCTATAAAGCACGTCCTGCCGGTGGCTACAAGCGCTGTCCGGGATGCTGGCAACCGGGAGCATTTCTTGGAGCAAGCCTACCGCAAGACGGGTTTCCAGTTCAAGGTCTTGACTGGCCAGGAGGAGGCATTCTATTCCTACGTAGGCGCGCTTGAATCCATCTGCGTCCCGACTTCGCTGTTCTTTGACCTGGGCGGCGGCAGCTTGGAACTTGTATATTCAGAAAACCACTCGATAAAAAAGATAAAGTCGTATCCGCTTGGCGCGCTGCGGCTTTCGCAGATGTTCGGAAATAGGGGCACATTTTCCAAAAAAGACTACAACAAGATGATAGATCATATCCTAGACACACTGCCTTACAAAAAGGAGCTTAGCCTGAGCATAGATACAACGCTTGTTGGTGTGGGCGGTACCCTGCGCGCGCTGGCCAGATACAACCAGGAACTTGTTGGCTACGAGCTTGACAAGATCCACAACTACCGGATGGATTACCAGTCTGTTTCCAGTCTATCTAGGAGGCTTGCCAGAATGGACGTAGAGGAGCTGGCAGACATCAAGGCTGTGGGCAGCAACAGGCTGGACACCATAATCCCCGGCTCGGCAATAATCGCGTCTTTGATGCAGGCGCTTGAATTTGACAAGATAGTTGTCAGCGCAAGGGGCCTGCGCGAAGGAATAATGTCTGTGTTTGCGCGCGATCCCAAGACATATTACAATGGCAGCATGAACGGCGAAAAAGCTAGGACTTTTGTTGCCTTTGCCTGCAAGCAGGAAATGCTTCCCAGATACACCTTCATGCTTGTTAAGCCGCTAGTCGCCGCCGGCCTGATGCGCGAAAAAGAAAAGACAATCCTGATACACGCCATAAATCAGATGTCAGACCTGCCCATACTCACTAACCTGAATAACCTGTTTCACATAATGATGGACGATGACAACGCATTTCTGACTCACCGAGAGCAACTGATACTTTCGCTGTCCATATTGTACAACAAGAAGGAAAAGGCCGTCGACTGGCTTTTCTCAAGGTACAAATCAATACTAGAGCCGCAGAACATGAAATCCATCAGAAAGATAGCCGCATGCCTGGCTCTCTCGGCTATTTTGGAACGAACCCGGTCAGAAGTCAAGCTGGCCATTACCGACAAAAAAATAACAATAAAGATTACTGCTGCAAGAAAGTCTGTTATGCCTGCCTTGCTGGCCAGCACGCTGAAGAATTTTGAGCAGGCCTTTGATGTTGCCGTCAGCTACCATATAATGGACAGGGCCGGAAACGGTAAGTCCAAGATAAAGGTGATCGTATGAGATATCCAGTAAAAGGAAAACTGATCATAGTCGAAGGTGTAGATGGTTCCGGGAAATCAACCCAAATCCACCTTCTGGAAAAATGGTTGCGGTACATCGGCATGCCTGTTTTTTTTACAGAGTGGAATTCCTCCGAAACGGTGAAGGAGATAACGTCCAAGGGCAAGAAGAAGGGCTTGCTGACTCCAATCACATTTAGCCTTCTTCACGCAACCGACTTTACAGACAGGTATGAAAGGCACATACTGCCGCTGCTGCGCGCTGGCTACATTGTGCTTGCAGACAGGTACGTCTACACGGCCTTTGCACGAGACGTGGTAAGGGGTTGCAACCCCTATTGGGTGCGCCATTTGTATGATTTTGCAGTAAAGCCGGACTTGGCATTTTACTTCAAGGTGCCGGTAGACGTTGCTTTTGAGAGGATAACCAAGAACAGGCCGAAGCTGAAATACTACGAGGCTGGGATGGACCTGAACCTGAGCAACGACCCGTATGAAAGTTACAGGATCTTTCAGGGAAGAATAGTAGAACAGTATGAATCCATGATAAAGCCGGAAAAATTCGTAGTCATTGACGGCACGGCGGATATTGAACAGCAGCAGGAGATGGTGCGGCAAAAGGTCCTGGCAATGATTCCTGCAAAGCTGAAGGAGGCATGGGTATGAAAAAGATACAGGAAGGAAGGCTTAGATTTTACGGCCATGGAATCCCGTATTTCGAGGACACGGAGGTAAGGGGCAAGCTTGTTGTCATAGAAGGCCCGGATGCTTCTGGCCGAAGCACGCAGATAGGGATGTTGACTTCAAGCCTCGAAGCTGCCGGCCACGCGGTGTTGAATACCGGCCTAAAGAGGTCTGAGCTCATCAGCGAGGGTATCCTTGAAGCAAAAAGGAATTTTGCCATAGGCAGAAAAACCCTGAGCCTGTTTTATGCTGCTGATTTTGCCGACCAGCTTGAAAATAAGATAATTCCGGCCCTGCGCGCTGGCTACATCGTTCTTGCAGACAGGTACATCTACACCCTGATGGCCAGAAGCACCGTCAGGGGCATAAGCAGGAAATGGTCCCACAGCCTGTTTGGATTTGCGATTGTTCCAGACCTGGTATTTTATCTGGACGTCGATCCAAACGAGCTTGTACACCGGGTCTTCCAAAAGAACACTTTTCTTGACTACTTTGAGTCAGGGGCAGACATGGGACTCTCAGACGACATGTTTGAGTCATTTCTCATCTACCAGGCAAGAATAGGCAGGGAATTCCACAGGATGCAGAAAAGATACAACCTGACGATAATAGACGGCAACCGGCCGATTCAAGAGATTAACGCAGACCTGCAAAAGAGGATTGACGATTATCTGGCTTCCAGCACGCAAAAGCCGAGGCCTGACACTAACTGAAATCTTTTTTCGACGAGTTCGACAAAAGCATAAAACGTGTAAACAAGCGGCTTGGCAAGTACCTGCAGGAGCCGGAGGATGCCGAGGCCGTACACGATGTCAGGACTTCGCTTCGCCGGCTGGAGGCCTGTTTCACTCTTTTGCCAAAAAAGGAGCGCAAGGCAATTGAAAAGCACATCAATGCGTACAAGGATTTTTTCAAGGCCAACAGCCAGGTTCGTGACTGCGACATCATCAGGCAAAGAATTGAGGAGCACAAAGCAGAAGAAAGCATAATGGCTGCCCTTGCCAGAAAGCGTCGATCCGAGCTTGGCCGGGCGGTAAAGATTGCCGGAAAGATACAGAAAATGAAGCCGCTGAGTCTGGAAGTTAAGGAGAAGGCTATTGAGAAGCGAACTAGCCAGGTAGTCAGAAAACTGACTGGCCGGGTAAAGGAATCGCTGCCTGTTGTCATTTCAAAAAGCGAGGAAAAAGAGCTGCTGCATGAGCTTCGAAAGGACCTGAAAAGACTGCGCTACATTCTAGAGATCTTGCCAGCCGATTCCAAGACAAAACACGGCAAAAAGCTGGCCAAGATAATTGGCGGCAATGTAACTACCAGGCTAGAAGAGCTGCAGGAAGTTCTAGGCCTTATCCATGATGCAGACATTACCTTGGAGTATCTGCAGCAAGTCCGTGGGCCGGATGAAATCATTGAAAAGGAAAATGCCTTTCGCGACCAGCATTACAGGCGATTTGTAGACATCATGAGCTCCTAGATTACTGGCTGATATCAGGCAACATCATATACTATTTGATATATGATCTGCATGTATTCTATGTACGATAGCCTTTTCTTTATGTTGTTATATTCTCATGCTGCGGACATCGAGGTTGACTGGAAACCCCGACAGCAGATTGCTTGTCGTCGCCAAATTGTGACGCTTCGGGGCCACACCATCATCCTCGCGTAATTTCTATAGTTAGATTGAAAAATATAGATGTATTATTGACTTTGTCAATATTTGTTCTATATTTAGCATATTTTCTCTATCGAATATGTACTTATATCCACGACCTATGTGAATGTACACGTGCGGCAACACTGCATAGTAATTGATGCTGATGCCTCGCCTTCTGGATACATTGCCTGGTACAACCATTATGCGGAAACAAGCAAAATCAGGACTCTGCGTCCTGCAGCCAAAAATGAGCGGTTTGGCGTGCAGCGGATGGAGCTTTTGGCCATCTATTTCGCCCTGCGGGACAACATTGCGTATATTCGAGCACTGCAAAAAAGAAGCGTCAAACGCCAGCTGGTGGTGGCGGTTAGAAGCGATTCCAAGTCCACGGTAGAGCAGCTTCGCGGCTTTGCGGAGATAAGGGACGCCATGATGCGGAGAATAGTCTCCGTTATTGGCAAGCTGATGACCAGACTGGGGCTGACAACCATAGTCTTTGACCACCTGCAAAGGGCCGAAAATATTGCAGGCCTGATGCTTGAGCGGCGGCGAAGAAAGGAAAGGGAGCGCATAGAAGAAGCATTGAGCACGCGTCGATATCCTGTCTTGGAGTATCCTGGCCTACTTTATTGCGTCTGACCACTTGCGCATCCATTGCAGGAGATTTATCACCGACTCGACAAGTTCCTGGCCCTTATCTGTGAGCCGGTACTCCACTCTCGGAGGGATCTCGTTGTATGCATGACGCTCCAGTATGCCGCCTTTTTCCAGCTCTTTTAGCCGGCTTGCCAAGGTCTTGCTGCTTATTCCCTTGATGGTGTTTCTGAATTGCTTGTACCTTACAGGATTGCCTGTACAGCATAGCGGGATCAGAATTTCAAGCGTCCCTCTTTTTGTTATCAGCTCACGGAGCCTTGCTGTCTCTAGCATCAATGAACTGGCGTCATAGCCGGAAAAGTTGCAGCCCTGTATTACTGGAAGGTTGGTTTCCAAAGCTAAACTAACTGTATTTGTTTACTCTTTACAATTTATTAGTTTCCCTAGTAAAGCAATGGCATGCAAGATATCAAGGAGGCCATAAAAACAAAGTATGGCAAAATCGCGCTTACCGGCAACTCTGATTGCTGTTGCATGCCTGGCCAGTGTGGCACGCCGATTCAGGCTGCTGCCACGCTAGGCTACAGTGAAAAAGACCTGCAGGCAGTGCCGCAGGAGTCCATTCTGGGCGTGGGATGCGGCGCTCCGCTAAACCACGCATCACTAGAGCAGGGCGAAGTTGTAGTAGATCTGGGTTCTGGCGCTGGCATTGACGTGTTCATGTCGGCAAACAGGGTCGGGAAATCAGGCCGCGTTATAGGAATTGACATGACCGAGGAAATGCTGGCAAAAGCAAGGAAAAACGCTGCTGGATTTGACAATGTTGAATTCAGGCGCGGCGATATCGAAGAGAGAATACCGCTTGAAGATGCGGCCGCCGATGTCGTGATAAGCAATTGCGTCATAAACCTGACAGCTGACAAGGTTGCCGCGTTTAAAGAGATAAGGAGAATACTTCGAGACGGTGGCCGGATGGTCATTTCTGACCTTGTCACAGACAGAGAATCCGAAAACATAGACTCGGAAAAATGGTCCAGCTGTATTGACGGCGCGCTGACAAAGGAAAATTACATATCTTGCATCAGCAAGGCCGGCTTTGTTGACATCAAGGTACTGAAAGAGCGGCCCTACATCGAAGTTGATGGCCGGCGGATATCAAGCGTGGTGGTAAGGGCCGTAAAATGAAAAAAGAAAAAACCGTCCTTTTTGTTTGCGTAGAAAATGCCGGAAGAAGCCAGATGGCGGAAGGCTTTTTCAGAAAATATGCCCCGGCTGGCTACAAGGCAGTTAGCGCCGGCACGAAGCCTGCATCGCAGATAAACCCGCTTGCAGTGCAGGCCATGAAGGAAGTTGGCGTAGACATTGCCGGGCAGAAATCCAAGATAATTACTGGCGAGATGATAATAGCATCGACATGGGCTGTCAACATGGGCTGCATGGATCAAAAAGAATGTCCCCTGCTGTTTCTGAATAACCCCGTAGACTGGGGCATAGAGGATCCAAAAGGCAAGCCCATAGAAAAGGTCCGGCAGATAAGAGACGAGATAGAGAGAAGAGTAAAAGAGCTTGTTAAAGAACTCGATAGCAAGTAGGCTTTCTGCCAGCCAGAAAATTTTTCTGGCAGAGCTTGCAGGCACGTTTCTGATAGTGGTTTTTGCAACCGGCTCAGTAGTGATAGACGCGAGGGCCGGCGGGATTCTGGGCACGCCGTTTGCCGCAATTGCGCCGGCGATTGCCGTTTCGCTCATGGTGCGCGCTTTTGGCAAGATATCGATGGCGCATTTTAACCCGGCAGTCACGGTTGCTTTTGTCATCAGCAAGCATACCAGCCTGAGAAGATTTCCGGTCTACCTGGCTGCAGAAATAGCCGGCGCGTTGCTTGGCAGCTTGTTTGTGAGAAGTTTTATTGGCACTGACGCCAACTTAGGAGCAAACGCACCAAACTATTCGTTTACGCTGCCTCTGATATTTGGTATCGAGGTCTTGGCCACTGCCCTGTTGATGGGCGTCATTTACGCGGTAGTATACACGAAGGGCTTGAAGGGATTCGGGCCGTATGCCATAGGAGCGATAATTGGCCTTGACATCATGTTTCTTTCCTTCATATCCGGCGCGTCCATGAACCCGGCAAGGGCCCTTGCGCCGGCACTGCTGTCCGGTTTTGTTTCTGACCTGTGGATATACTGGTCTGCCACGTTTGTCGGCTCTTCAATAACAGCCATGATTTTCAAAAAGATCTGGTAAATACTAATCCTAACATTACAGATTCAAAAGCTACACGCTTATGTTAAAAAGGATTAGTTTTTGGATGACGACTTTTTCTAAACACAAGATAATAGAAGTCAATGTGATTCTTTGAAGAGTAGACGCTCTGAAAATCGCATCATAAACCTTACACAGATCGTCTTCTATTGATGACTTAGAATTATTGACCGGACTTAGGCGCACATAGACGTTGTAAAGCAATACCCTGTCATCTACAAAAGTTCGTCTCACTGTACTGGAATTGTAAAATAAAATGTAGATCCGCTGCCTACTTTGTTGTTTTCGGCCCATATCTTGCCGCCATGCATCTCCACAATATTTTTACTGATAAACAGACCAAGACCTGTACCTTTGTCTGAGCGGGTGGAAAACTTTGTAAACAGATGAGGCATGAAATTCGGATCTATTCCTTTACCACTATCTTTGACAGCGATAACCAGCTGATTACCATCCCTCTGAATCGTGATTTCAATGGTTCCCTGAGAGGTGAATTCAATCGCGTTGGCCAACATGTTGGATAGTACCTGCGTTATGCGGCTCTTATCCGCATTAATTATGATGCTGCCTTTTTGATTGAAGATTATCTTGACCGGAGGTTCACTTTCAGAATATTTCATTTTTATCTGATGATCGAAATCATTAATTAATTCGAGAATCAGCACGTTAAGGTCAAATGTTTCTTTGTTCAGCTTTAATGTTTGACTTTCGATTCTCGTTACATCAAGAATGTTGTTGGTTAGTCTTTGTAACCTGGCGGCATTTCGTATTATTGCGTCAAGAGATTCCTCATTTCCTAGCAGTCCTCTCTTCAACAAATCAGAATGTAACAATATTGCCTGAGTAGGTGTTTTTATCTCGTGACTTGCTATGTTAATGAATTCGTTCTGCATTTTGTCGTGAGCTTTGAGCTGATTATATGCGTCTAAAAGTTGTTTGTTAGAGCTATTCAACAATTTGTTTGTATTACTCAATTCCTCGGTTTTGATATTTACAGCCTCCTCAAGCTTCTTGTTGGATGCAAGCAACAGAAAAGCAATGCCAAAAGACAACATTCCAAATATGAAGACCGTCAAAACACTCAAAAGATTCTGTTGATCAAATAATGCCCCTAGGTCTCCAGTTAGGGTGTCCGGCATTACGACGAAAATAGTCCATACTCTGTTGTCATTTATGATTATAGAATCAGTTGCAATTGCTTCCTTAGACTCTTCATCCAGGATAAAAGATCCTTCGTCTTTAATCGAGTTATCCCGAAGGTAATTTGCTATTATATCCAAGTAGGGTTTTCTAATAAAACTGGAATCAACCAGATCTTTGTTATCTTCAAAGATATTCTTTCCAAGAACAGCAATATCTTTGCTGTACAACAACGTGCCGCTGTTATCAATAAGCAGCACGGTGCGTCGTGAATCGAACTCATTTTCCTTTAGATAATTGTTGATAACATCCAAACCTATTCCAGCTACTACAACGCCCTTGAAATCACTTGAACCCGCCTTGAAACTTTCCAATCCCTCTAAACTAGCAATTTCATCCAGATTTTTTTGCTCAATAATGGGATATGATATATGAAGTTGAAGATAATCATCTTCTGTTAATATCGCCTCTCCAAAATAGGGCTTAAGCGTACTCTGCGGTTTTAGGAAATAATCCCTGTAGCTCCTATCTCTTCCCAAGATATCTTGTGAGGCGTCACTTGTCCATGCAACCTTACCGTCCTTGTCAAGCCACATGTAAAAATCAGTCAAATCTTTGGTAGAATCCTGTGCGAGCAGAAAAAGTGCTCGCGATTTGTCGTCTTGTTCCTGTATCGATGGGGAATTGGACAGAATCTCTAGGTTAGTGGTTACAGATTCAATACCATTTTTAAGAGCAACCGATAAATCATGGGCCTGAGTTTCTGCGTTTGATCTAATTTCTTCCCGAGTAAGTTCGGCTGTTATTCTTGTAACATTTGTATAGTAATAATAAATCGCGCCTGCCAGAGCGGCGGCAGAGACGACAATTATCAAAAGAGGAATAGCTATTCTCTGATGAATTGAAAAAGATACCACTATACATCAACATCCAAAATTAAGTTTACACGCATTTCCCTAGACACTTTGGGTCAAACTCTGAATTCTTTTTATTAAATCTGGCATGGGGATTGGTTTCTGAACAAAGTTCACGTCATTCATTGACGGAAATATATCCTTGAATTCCTTTGAGTAGCTTTCATACGCCGTCCAGAAACAAACCCTTGCAATGGGGTCGATTTTCTGGATCTCCTTAAAAAGCTCAAAACCATTCATTTTTGGCATTCTCACGTCAATTAGCAAGAGATCATAAGTTCTGGCCTTGTAAGAAGACAGGGCAATAATTGGGTCATTGAAAACATCGACCTCAAATCCGTTATCCTCCAACCCAATTCTCAAAGCCGAAGTAATATCGAATTCGTCGTCAACTACCAGTATCCTCTTTACATTGCCGTTTGCGCTCATCTTTTGCGATGTGATTTTTGGCTGCTCCAGATTACGCGGCTTGTTAAGTTCGATACTGCCGCGAGGTCGCTCAAAAAGATCTTGAATTTCCCTGTAGAGACTCAGAAATTGTCTACCCTTTTCTGTTGTTTTGTACAACATACGGTTGTTGATATCGCGTTCAGACACAAGCAGGTTATGATAAAGCAGTATGCTAAGATAATGATTTACCATCGCATCGCTAAAATTCCCTTTCCCAATGATGTGGTTTTTCAAACTGCCTTCTAGGCAAATATGGAGTATAGTTGTTATCAACTCAAACTTTGATCTTTGACCACCAATGTTGTCGGGAACAACGCGATTTGAAAAATCGTTATACATGATGGTTTATCTTCAGAGGATTTTATGGCGCTATAACTATATCAGCTTTATTAAATCCAAGAATCTCTCTAGAGAAAGTTTCTAGAAAAATAATAGTCACGATGATTGCACAGGGCTTAAGAATCATAATGACATGTTTTATCAAACATGACTACGACAAGTAAAACAACAGTCAGCTTACTTGTGGCAGCAATTCTGATTGCAAGCATAATAGTCCTGCCGAGCAACATTGGTGTTGCTAACGCACAGACTACATTCGCAAGTTCGGATGTTGCCATAAGAACATCGGCTGATGACCTTGGACGCAAGTTTTTTGGAGAGAGCGTTCTTCAGGTCGTAATTAAAGACAACAACACAGACAGCAGCGAAGACGACACAATTTCAGTTAGGATAGACGCAAACAGCAAAGGAAATACCGACACGTCGAGAACCTTTGAGATCCCAAACACTAGTGCCGGTTCGCAGAGATTTGAATTCTTTTTGGTCCATTCTCAGTCGCAGTATGCAGATGGCATAGCCAACGACGGAACAGAACTGGACCCTATAAACAGAAATGGCTTTGATAATCCAGCAGACGGGCTTAACGGAATCGGGGCTCCAATAATTAGGTTTGGAACCGATGCGGGGACGGGAGTCGAACTCCAAACAGGCGACACACTATACGAACAGGTAGGATTTGACATCCAGTATGAAGACCAAGAGATCTCTGTAGATTACGACGACACAATAGGCAGTTTAACATTAGACCGAGAAGTGTACGGAACAAACAGCATAATCTACATCAGAATAAATGATCAAGATGCCAATCTAAATCCAACTAGGTCAGATTCCTTTGCAGTTTCTGACATGGATCTTGACACACTGTTTGATGTAAGCGGCGCTTCATTCGTGGACAATGTCGTCTTTGAAGAGACCGGTGACAACAAAGCAATTTTTGAAGGTCGCCTCCAACTTGTCAAATCAGATACTGAAATCGACGATCCTGCAGAATTTTCGTTTAGCAACCTATCAGTTTCACTCACCTTAAATGAGATGATCAACTATGCAAACATCCATGGACCAGAAAATAATTCAAACAATACTTCAGAAGTAAACATTGTAGTTGAAGACGAAGACGGCAGACTAAACGACATCGCAACCCTGACATTTGCAAATGAGCTAAAACTAACCCTGAAAGACAACGATCAGAACAAGGATTCAGACCGAGATGAAACCCTAACCGGCCGTGTAAAAGTCACAGTGGGAAACGGCGACGCTAACGGAAACGGACAATTTGATTCCGGTGAGGCAGACCAAGAATCACTCAACATGGAAGAGACTTCAGACAATTCCGGAGAATTCGTAATCAAACTATCGAATAACGAATTAAAAATAACCTTCCTAGGTCAAGGGCAGAATCCAGCTCCACAAAACGGAGTCCTTGAATTGAGAAAAGCTGACATAGACAGAGATATCTCCATTCAATACGAAGACTCGCTTGACGATAACTCTAGCATCAGCGTTACTTCTCGGTTTACGCAAAAAATCCAAGTGACTACAGGAAGAGTAGATCTTCCAGATGCTGCCGGAATCAACGATGACTTTGTCTTTACTCTTATCGACCCTGACCTAAACGACAACCCAAGGACCAGAGACTCGTACACATTTACACTAGAAGGAAATAACGGTATCTATCCCTTGAAAAAGGGTGGCAGGTCCCTAAGTGACTTGGCAACTGTTGAATTAGAGATCGCTGGCAGAACTCCGTCGTTTGGCACTTCATTGTCTTACACATTAACAGAGACAGAAGTCAATTCCGGTGTATTTACAGCATCTCTCGACATGGCAAGGATCCTTACGAGTGCAAGCTTGAACGTGGATGATGGCGATAGGTTTGAAATAACGTACAACGATCTTATGGGGCGGACATCGCGCCAAAGCTCTGACATTCTGGCAATTGGGCGGTCGTCTCTATCTGTAGACTTTTCAAGAACTACGCTACCTATTCCCCCTGAAGACGATCCGACAGACGCTGCGCCAGAATCCAGTGTAGGGGCATTCGTGGGAACAAGCTCCGTAACGACGCTGATAGTGACAGATGCAAGACATAACGCTCAATCCAATTCTGAGGATTCCATACTGTTTAGATTCGCAAAAGACTCTGGAGAACCAAGGCCTGCTTTCTCCATCCGGGTAGAGGGAAAGGGTATCCGTGCAACCATAGACACGATGGCCAAGTATGACGGCACAGACATTGCAGGGAGACTAGGAAACACCGGACTGTTCCTAAAGGACATCTTGCCGGAACTTCCAAGACTGAAGGAGACCGGCAAGTCTACAGGAATATTCCAAGAAGACCTTCGATTCGTCAACACCGGTGCTATTGACATAGACGACTGGCATGACCTGAGGATCGTTATTACATACTACAATAGCGCAAATGACAGCGATAGCTCTGGCGTCACGTTTAGAGGCAGCGAAGGATTCGCATCTGTTGATCCGCTAAGCGTAAGGACCGGCGACACCATGACTATAACTGTACAGGACCCAGACCTGAACTTGGATGATTCAGAGGTAGAGCAATTCAAGTTGTCTCTTGATGCAGCAGGCTTCTTTATTCTGGCTATCGAGCCTGAAGACGACAAGTTAAAGACCAAGAGTGTGAGATCAGTGACTTTTAATGAGACAGGGCAGGATACTGGCATCTTTACAGCCAAATTTGTAATTGGCAGGGACATACCAGTATCAGAACAGGAAGACATAGACGAGATAAACCAAGCAAGAAACATCCTAATCACATACAATGACGAAATCGATGCAAGTGGCGGCTCTGGCGATGAAATTGAAATCAACATCCCCGTCACCTCAAGCAGCGGATCTATACAATTGGTTTCCGAAGAAGTAGGACCGGGCACCAAAGTCCGAGTACTCATCGTAGATAGCGACCTGAACGCCAATCCACTGAGCAGTGATACCTTCGAAGGCGACAATAAAGGAGACGGATTCGTTGTCTTTAGGACAGACAGAAGAGAAGCCGGAAAAGCCTCGCCAGACTTGGAAGAGACCGGACCTAATACAGGCGTGTTTAGGTTTGACATACAACTGGTTCCTATAGAAGGCGGAGACGATGGAACGCCAATCGATGTTAAGGGCGGCTCAGAACCAAGACTCGGTGTTCTACCTGGAGACTTTATTGGAATAAGATATGAGGATTCAAAAGATGCAACTGGCCGTTCGACCGTGATCTCAAAGGTGGTTAAAGTCTCAAGCTGGGACCCTGAATTTACTGCAGAAAAAGAATCCTATGATGAAAACGATCGGGTAAACATCATAATTGCGGATCCAGACGCAAACCAGAACCCAGACATTGCAGATTCACTAAACGACGTTCGCGTCTACTCTGACAGCGATAGGGTTGGGCAGAGACTCTCTGCTTTGGAAACAGACAAAGATTCCGGCAAGTTCAAACTAAGCTTCCTGCTAAGCACAACTTCGCGCAGCGGAGCAGTAACAGCCGGGATTGGCGACAAAGTAACCGTTGAATACGAAGATGAATTTCCAGGCAACTATGCAGTGCGCGTAAAAGAAGTAAAGAAACCGGATG
>QCWB01000166.1 GCA_013114715.1 Nitrososphaera sp. | reverse complement strand
ATATCCTCTGCAACGATGACATCTTTGCAGCCAGTGGCGGTAATGAAAATGTCGCCAACTGCAGAAGCTTCGCTCATCGTGCTTACTGAAAAGCCGTCCAGCTTTGCTTTTAGGGCCGCTATCGGGTCGACTTCTGTCACGATGACGTTTGAGCCCATGCCTGCAGCCCTTCTTGCGATGCCCTTTCCCACATGCCCGTAGCCTGCCACTACAACGTTCTTGCCTGATAGAAGCACGTTTGTTGCCCGGACTATTCCGTCTAGGGCAGACTGGCCAGTACCGTACACGTTGTCAAAGTCGTGTTTGGTCTCGGCGTCGTTTACAGCCATAATAGGGTAGAAGAGCCTGCCGGCTTTTTGCATGGCCCGAAGACGTACCACGCCAGTTGTTGTCTCCTCCGTGCCGCCGTATATCGGCCCGGCTATGCCGTTTTTGTCCAGGGCCTTGTGCATCTCGACTGTCAGGTCCGCGCCGTCGTCTATTGTAACGTGCGGGTTAAGGCTCATGGCCGAATGAATGTCATCGTAGTATTCCTTGGTTGAAACGCCCCGGCTTGCAAAGACAGCGATTCCTTCATGCACTGCAAGAGAAGCAGCGACATCGTCCTGCGTTGAAAGCGGGTTGCAGCCGCACCACGAAATTTCTGCGCCGGCCGCCTTGAGAGTCCTGACAAGCACGCCTGTCTCCTTTGTCACGTGCAGGCATCCAGCCACCCGGATTCCCTTCAGCGGCTGGGTCTGGCCGTATTTCTTTTTCAAAGATACAAGGACTGGCATGTGCGCCTCTGCCCAGTCGATTCTCCTCTTGCCTTGATCCGCAAGAGACACGTCTTTAACGCGAAATTCCATTTGCAGCTTCACAGATATCAATCACCTATAATTTTTCTCCTTGCTGCATAACACTATAATCCCTGTCTGGGATTGCAGAGCTGATGCGCAGGACACAGATAGCAGTGATCGGATACAACGGCGACAGTTGCACAGAGGCAGCCAGGGACGCGGCATACCAGGTTGGTGCAGAGATCGCAAGGGCCGGTGCTGTTCTTGTCTGCGGCGGGCTTGGCGGTGTAATGGAAGCTGCCTGCAAGGGAGCCAAAGAGGCCGGCGGAACTACAATAGGCATTATCCCGCAGCAAGATTTCTCGTATGCCAACCAGTATTGCGATCTTGTTGTTTGCACAGGCATTGGGTTTGCGCGTGACTTTATCGTGGCTTCCTCTGCTGACGGTATAATTGCTGTCGGCGGCGGAGTCGGAACCCTGATAGAGCTTTCAGTTGGTTACATGATAAAAAAGCCGCTTGTAGTTGTATCTGGCAGCGGCGGGATTGCAGATGCGTACGGCGGCAAAAGCCTAGATGAGCGCAACAGGGTCCCAATACACACTGCCAAGGACGCCAAAACAGCGATCCAGATTATCATGAATTTAAAGTAGAAAGCCGAGCTGGAAAAGAGTCGCAGACATTACCGCTGCACCCCGTTTTTCAACGGAATTTCGGTTCTGCCTCTTGGCGAGATATCGGCTTTTATGGGTCACGGGACGCCATAGTCCGTTTTCTTGCGCAGGCGCCTACCACAAAAGATGTTCCGAGCCTAAACCCGTAACTTTTCCTTTGCGACAGACAGACGTGCTCCTTTGCCAGTCGGTATTTTCATATACGTAGGATAATTATTTAAGATTTTCTGTCAAACGATCCGTTATTGCTTGTATGCTTTGTAGTAAATCAAATTTCATAAAATTATTATTGAATAATCTTTAAAGCCATCGAAAATACATGACTGTGGGATTGGACTTAGCAAGTTTTGTTCTTGACGTGACAAGCCTGGCGGACAGGATGTCACAAGGTGAAAATTCCGATACTACTGAAAAGATGAATTTCGTCAAGAACAGGCTAGTGGAACTTTACCAGAAAAATCTGGTCAAGATAAACCACTCCGTAATGGAAATGGTCTGCGCAAAGCACCTGATAAGATACGGATATTCGGTCGACGTTGAAAAACAGCTTACCAACATACTGGTCTGTGACGTCCACGCGGTCAAAGGCGACGGCACAGCGATAGTAGAGATAGAGACAGGTTTCATGCCGCCAGAGCATGCCCTTGATCCGCTGTCGTATTATGCAGCCAGAATAGCAAGCAAGATCGCCAGGTACAGCCAGTATTCAAACCAGTTCGTTCTGGCAACGACTCCAGTAAGCGTGATTCCGATTCCAAGCCTCTTTAGAAAGCCGCCGCGTGACAGAAAGATGCAGGACGTCAAGGAAGTCAAGAGCCTCTGCGACAGGTATTACAAAAACCCGCCGGTTACAGAAGACGACATACTAAACGCGCGCCTGCACATGGTGTACCTGATAAACACCGACGCAGGCAAGGTAGTCGAGATGGATGTTGACACCTACCTTGAAAACGTTGGCGAAATGCTGGCAAAAGGCATGTCAGGTATTTAGGGTCCTCTGGCCGGACATCGGCCTTTTTGACCTTGTCTTTGGAATTTCGTCTCCTTGCTTTTCTATTGCAGCCTTGATTGTCTTGATTACCCTGTCGTCTTTGGTGTCGCTTACGTAGACAACATATACCAGGGCATGCTCTTTTCCTTCTGCCTTTCTTACTACCCGGCCGATTCTCTGGGCCACCTGGTTCATGTTTGACGTGCTGGCAATGATTATCGCGATTCCGACCTGCGGCACGTCGTAGCCTATCTCAAGTGTGTGCACAGACAACAAAGGAAAGTAGTCTTTTCCCCAGCTCTGCAGAATCTCTTCTCGCTCGTTTCTCTTGATTCCGTTGTGTATTGTCCTTGCCGGGATTCCGGCATTTTCAAGCATATCATGCAGCTGTAAGATAGAATCTATAGTCTCGCTAAAGATCATTATTCGCTCCTTTGGATGCTTTTTTACAAGCTCCACTGCTCTGACCAGCTTTTGCTGGCTGGAGCTGAGCACCTCTTTTCTCTTGCGCACCATCGCAAACCAGGTCTTGGCCATCGAGCCCCGGCTTCCGCCGTGCATCAGGATCCTAGTCATCTTTTGCGGGTCGTATGCCTGAAGCTTTCTAGAGATCTCTTTGATTGAAGCGGTCGACTCGTCGTAGATCTTTTGCTCTTGCAAGTTGAAAGAGACTTTTTCTTCTATTATCACTGGCTTGGCAAGCCGGCCGTCTGTCACGGCGTCTTTTATCATGTATCTCTTTACTGGCGGCACGACTACCAGAATTGTTCTGTAGCGCGGGTCTTTTTCGTTTATGGTGGCAGTCAGTCCAAGGATCGCCTTTTTGTGGTCCTCGACTATCACGTCAAATATACGGTCGTATTCTACTGCGCTTTCGCTTGCCAAGTGGATTTCGTCTAGAATAACCATGTCTGCGTTGCGTACAAGGTCAAAATTGTTTATCGCGCTCTGGTAAGTGCTTATGGTTATCTCCTTGACCTCCTTGCGCTCGCCAAAGTACGCGCCGACAGACCCGGGCTCTATTCCGTAGTTGAGCAACCGGCGTATGTTCTGGTTTATGAGCACGATTCGAGGCACCAGGAAAAGTATGTTGAAAGGACCCCTGCGATTCTCCGCCGCCCGCCGGGCGCATTCAAAGGCTATCTCGGTCTTGCCAGTGCCAGTGCTAAATATCACAGAGCCCCGGCAGCTGTTCTGCAGCCACGATTCCACGGCCTCCAGCTGGTCTTTTTTCAGCTCAAAGGGAAAATGGA
>QCWB01000165.1 GCA_013114715.1 Nitrososphaera sp. | reverse complement strand
ACCGGTCTGACTTCTATCGGCTCGTCAATGATATCGACACCTGAAAACTTTATTCCTATTTCCCTGATACCTGCCAAGACTTCTTTGATGCGCTCGTCTCCAAGATGGGTCAGGTCAAGTTTCATGCAGTCGAATCCTTCGTATTTGAAGCCTCTTCCTGCCTGAATTTCTCTTATCATAGAACGCGAGACTACGTCGCGGGGCGCAAGCTCCATCTTGCCTGGAGCGTAGTCTTTCATGAAGCGCTCGCCTTTGTTGTTTATCAGGTGACCGCCTTCTCCCCTTGCGCCCTCGGTGATGAGGATGCCCGAGGGCATGATTCCAGTCGGGTGGAACTGGACAAACTCCATGTCTTTTAGTGCAAGGCCCGCCCTAAACGCCATGTCAAGGCCGTCTGGAGTAGAGGAAAACGCATAGGTGGAGAAACTGAAAATCCTGCCTGCGCCGCCCGTGCAAATTATCCCTGCGGGAGCCTTAAAGACTGCGAAGTTGCCAGTCTTTATCTCTATGGCAGTTACGCCCTGAAAGCTGCTGTCCCGGAGGATTGAAGTGCAGAACCATTCGTTGTAAAATTGGATATTTTCATACTTTAGGCAGGTATCGTACAAAGTCTGCATCTCGTAAAAGCCGACCTTGTCCTGGGCAAACGTGGCTCGCGGAAAAGAGTAGCCGCCAAACTTGCGCTGGGCAATCCTTCCGTCTTTTCTTCTGGACCATGGCATGCCCCAGTGGTCCAACTGGTATATTTCGTACGGCATGTTCTTGACTAGGCGCTCAGCGACGTCCTGGTCGGCAAGAAAGTCGCTCCCCTTTATCGTGTCGTAGATGTGGGACTCCTGGTTGTCGCCTTCTTCTTCATAGAGGACTGCGGCAGTGCCGCCTTCCGCAGAGACAGAATGCGAGCGCATGACCTGCACCTTTGAGATGACTGCAATGCTCAGATTCTTGTCTGTGGCAGCTGCAGAAATCGCAGCGCGCAAGCCTGCAAGGCCAGAGCCGATGATCAAAACGTCATGTGGGATAATCTCAACCATTCAATGTCATCCTGATCGTTTTCTACATTTAAGGAGGGCATTTTCTTCTCTTAAATATCTTTGTAGCAAAGGTTGCGTGCAATTAAACAAGATATCCAAGTTTTGGTTAATAGACCGATTGGCATAAGCCTGTAAATCCATAGAACATATAGATAAAAGTGAGCCATCTTCAACAGAATTAAGAACTATAACCACGTAATCATGCCAGTGATTTTGGGAAATGAAAGTCGAGCTAGAATTGGAAATAGATGAGCAAGACATCCTTGTAGTTATGAAAAAGACCATGGACCTTGCCAAGACTGCTGTCGATCTGGGGTTTTCAATAGACGAACTTGAACTGGAAAATGAAGAGTATGTTGATGAGGACGAGATGGAAGAAGATGAAATAAGGGAAGACTAGCCTCTTCCTTTATGCTGCCGTTAACAAATACGTTTATTGAAATCTTTTTGAAAAATAATTCTGTGCTTTTATAATCTGCCGGCTAATCCTGGAATCCTGTAACACTGATTATTGTAAAGCATAATGCTTATTATCTTAGTTCTGGCTCTCATATTCACTGATGATGGACTCTGCTCTGGCTGCATTTAGCTTGGTATATTCTGTGATATACCAGTATCTGGTGGACCCTGTGATGTCGTTTGCCAGAGAATTTCAGTTTGCTACAATATGCGCCATAGCCATCTTGTTTATCATTTTCAGTGCTCTTTTGATGCTGCGAAACGCCAAGCGCCTTCCAAAAGCATACGTGGTCGAAATATTCGACGTTTATGGAAGCAAAGTATCGATTGACGGTGTCCGGCAAGTCTTCAAGACCTATGATGCCGCGGAAAGCTACGCCAGGATGTACCGGCTAAATTTCAAGCAATACAAATTCAAAGTAGTTGGCCAAGAAAAGGACATTACCAAAGACCTAGCCTGGAAAGGTTAATAGTTGAATCTTTGCGCTGAAATGCCGATGGTCGATCTTTCGCAATACCTGACAAACCCTTCAAACCCAAAGGTGTTCTTGGCTCCAAATACCTCGGACCAGGAACTTGTTGCGCGGGCAAAAAGCAGGCTGGTTGAAAACGGCCTCAAAGAAGAGATGATACAGGTAAACTATGACATGCAGCTTTTGGAAACCGGAGACCTGTATGTCAGCTACGACCCGCCAGACCTTGTTGTCCGGTTTGTCTACGAGAAAAAGCCAAGCGGCATTGTAAAGATGAAAAGCGCGGCCATGATAAAGCTCTAGGGGAGCATCTTTTCTATTGCCTGAACAAGGCCGCTAATTTCCTGTCTTGATTCCGCGCCGTCCTTCATCGACTTGACCGTGACCTGCCCCTGTGCGGTCTCTGCCGGGGCAACTATTATAGTTACAGCCGCGTTCTTTGTTGCAGCATCATCAAACTGTTTTCGAAGGGCTCTTCCAAGTATGTCGTAATCGCAGGTAATCCCGCTGTTTCGAAGAAGCGAGACGATTTCAAGGGCTTTGCTTCTTGCCTCGTCTGCGGTATACACTACGTAGACTAGCGGCCTTTCTGCGGTTTTCAGTATGCCCTGCTTTTGCAAAGCCATGACTATTCGCTCTATTCCGCCGGCAGCACCAGTAGCGCCAATCTCCTGCCTTCCAAAGGCGCTGGTGAGCCTGTCGTACCTGCCGCCTCCGACAAGCGCCCCACCTTGATCTGACGTAAAGACCTCAAAGACAATGCCAGAATAGTAATCAAGGCCTCTTACGATGCCTAGGTTCAAAGTGACATTGTCCACTTTTCTGGCGGCCAGAGAATCCATCAGGCTGACGAGGGCCTTCCAGCCGTCAAGGTCGTCGATGTCTGCCTTGCTCTGAACGTCTTTAACTGTTCCTTTTATTCCAGACAGGTCTATCAAAGTCTGGAGTTTTGCCGGTTCCGTGGAATTTCTGTATTCGTCCAGCACTGCCTGCGGGCCTTTCTTTGGCACCTTGTCTACAGCCCGGAACATCTCTAGGATCTTTTCTTCTTCTGAAATTCCAAGCTTGAATCTGATGAACTGCTCTATTAACTGCCTGTTGTTGACCTCTATTGACACTTTGAGCCCCAGTTTTTTGAAAAAGACATGGATAAACTCTATTACCTCCGCATCCGATTCCTGCGAAAACGGCCCGTATACTTCGATGTCCCATTGATGGAAATACCTGTACCTGCCGGCCTGCGGCTCGTCGTATCGCCAGACTCCTGCAAAAGAGGCCAGTTTGACTGGCATCTTTAAATCGCGTCTTGCAACAACGTATCTCGTCAGGCCAATTGTAAGGTCAAAGCGCAGGGCAACTTTTCTATCGCCCTTGTCAGTAAAGGCATAGATCTCGTTTGATATGCTGCTTCCGCTCTTGGCTTCGAGGGTGGACAGCATCTCTAGCGGCGCTGGCTCCATGACCTTGAAGTTAAACAGCCTTGCAGTCTCGATGAATTTTTCTTTCACGTAATTTATGCCTGCAAGTTCCTGCCCATCAAGGTCTCGCATGCCCCTTGGAAGCTCTAACTTCACACCAGTAAGCAGAAGGCAGTTGGCATTTAGATTTTGCGTTGAATTGGCGGCCGAGTTTTTATGATCTGGTTGTCGGTCAAGAATTCCTTCCGGTCAGAAATAAGGATTCAATTGATGTCAATACACATAGGCACGTGAGCCTACGTGTTTGGGTATACTTCTCCTCCCAGCCAC
>QCWB01000018.1 GCA_013114715.1 Nitrososphaera sp. | reverse complement strand
GCTTGTCTCTGCCGGCAAATTCGTCGCTGCTCGACGGAGCGTCCGACCTGCCC
Organism: Nitrososphaera sp.; assembly: GCA_013114715.1. Lineage (GTDB taxonomy): Archaea > Thermoproteota > Nitrososphaeria > Nitrososphaerales > Nitrososphaeraceae > Nitrososphaera. The sequence goes on along the minus strand of QCWB01000018.1, from coordinate 20,033 downwards.
CGGTCCTGGAGATGCCTAAAGCGCGTGTCCTGCGATGCATGTATGGCAAGCAGCCTGACTGTTCCAAGTTTTTTCAACACCTCGACTTCAGGGATGCTGCGTATGCCGTCTATTATCACGGTCTCGTTGATTGCTTCTCGCTCTATTTTTTGCAGCAAAAGATGGGCTACAGCGCCCTGGCCCAGGTCCTGCCGCAATTTTAACATCATCTTGCCAAGGCTTGCGTCTGATGCATCAAGCCCCTGTCTTTTTGCCTCCTCCCTTACAACATCGCCCATTATTATGACCGGGAATCCTTTTTCCCGGAGAAAAGAAGCGACCGTGGACTTGCCAGCGCCAGGCATGCCAGTCAGGCAGACCATTAGCCTTTTTGTCAATTCGAATGCCGGTGTAAATCAGTGGCTTTTATCTTTACTCTGCCGACAGGTCCCAGTACGTGGCTTCCTTGAACTCATCTTTAGGCTTGCCCAGGGATTTCCATTCCTTAAACGACTTGGGGTACAGCTTGACGTTGTTGTAGCCTGCCAGCTTGAGCGCATAGTATGCAAGGCCTGAAAGCGTGCCGACGCTTCCGCAGTACGTGATTATCTCGGATTCCGGGCTAATGCCGCGGTTTTCTATCATCCGTTTTAGGTCCTCGGCTTTGCGCAGGATGTTGCCGTCCACTCCAAGCATCGTATACGGTATGTTTCTTGCAGTCGGGATATGCTCTGTTAAAAAGTTCAGCCGCTCGCGTGAATCTACAATCAGCTTGCCCTGGTCTGACTGGGCTGCTTCTACGTATGCTGCGTCGGCATACATTTCCTGGCGGACCATAAGCGGGTGTTTTGTCTTGGGATAGGTCCTTGGCTTTGTTTCCGTCTCCAGTCCAAGCTCCTTCCACTGCTTAAACGTGGTTTCAAGCAGCGCCGTGTTAGAGTGCCCTACGTACTGAAACGTCCAGGCTACCCTGGCGGCAAGCGCTCCAAAAGTATCGTCGTAGATAACCACTGGCATTTTTTCAGCTATTCCAAACTCTTCAAGCAGGCATACTACGGTCTCGGGCTTGTCGTCTGACAAAAGACGTGCAAGCGGAAGCGATACCGCCGTAGGTATGTGCCCTGCCTGGTAATCCTCTGCCTTCCTTACGTCGATGACCCGGACGGCCTTTTTTCTGATAAGCGAGCGCAGGGTGTCTGCGTCGCATACGATTGGAAGATTCGCCGGTTCGCTGGATTTTTGCTTCAAGCCGCGCACTCTCCTCTTGCTGTCTTGGCCGTGAACTTGACATCGCTTCCGTAATCTTGGTATGCGTCTGGATCCTCTTCCTGCGACGGCAGCTGGATTGTAGAGCTGATTGCGTTTTTGACGTCCTCGACGTTCTTGATTGAGCCTGTTGCCTGGCCCCTGACTATCTTTGCAATCCACTGGTCAAAGCTGTCGGCGGTCTTTTCGGTTTTGTAGAGCTCGATTATCTTTAGCAGCGCGGCAATTACGCGTTTTGCCGGCACTCTGGTTACGGCCTTGCCGAGCTCTCCGTTTTCGCCGATGCTTCCGCCAAACAGCATGGTGTATGTCGGAGACATTGCTGTTCCAATTCTCGATGCGCCGCCAAAAAAGCCAACGGTCGCGATTTCATGCTGGCCGCAAGAGTTTGGACAGCCGCTTATCTTTATCGTCGAGTTTTTCAGGCTGTCGTCGGTATCAAGGCCAAGTTCCAGGAACTTGCGCTGGACTTCCTTTGCCAGCCTATGTGAATTAGTGATAGCAAGGTTGCAAGACGTGGTTCCAGAGCAGCCAACAGCAGAGGCTATGGACAGCGCTCCAGGGTTGGCCAGTCCTGCTGTTGCAAGCCGGTCAAAAAATGCCCTCAAGTCCGATGCCCTGACGTATCTTATTGCAAAGTTTTGCTGCGGGGTGTTTCTGGCCGTGCCTTCAGCTGAAAAGTCCCGGATAGCAGAGGCCAAAACACGCAGCTGGCTTGCCGTGATGTCGCCGGCTCCAAGCGTGATAAAGACTGTAAAGTATCCCTCCTGTTTTTGCGGCACTGCATTTGCGTGAAGCCACCTTTCGTAGGCCGGGCTGTCTTTGGTAACGCTTGCCATTGGCAACTTTATCATCTTTGCATTTGGCAGCTGCCTCGTGTCCTCCTCGGCTTGTACGTCGTACGTTCTGGCCGTGGCGTTTGACGTGGTCATCCCTACTACAACCCTTTCTTTGAGCACCATTTTTTGGAATTTCTCCCAACCTGTTTCGTGGACCAGATAGCGCATCCTGTTTCTGGCCATGTTTTCGCGGTTGCCATGCCTGTCAAAAAGCCTTACCGTGGCCATGCACGTGGAAAGGAGCTGGTCTTCTGGAGTAAAGTCCTCAAGCTGGTGGCCGGTAAACGATGCAGCTCCAAGGCCGCCGCCAAGATATATCCTAAAGCCTCTTGTCTGCTTGCCGTTTACTTCTTTTATCATTGGCACAAGGCCAATGTCTGCCACGCGCACAAGTCCGTGCTTGTCGCAGCAGGCAAAGTTTAGCTTGAACTTTCTTGGCAGGTTCTGACACATCGGGTTTCTAAGGAAAAACCTAGCAATTGCCTTTGAATACGGGGTGGAGTCAAAAGCTTCGTCCGGGCAGACGCCGGCAAAGTGGCTGCACATGACGTTTCTTACAGTGTTGCCGCACGCCTCTCTGGAAGTCATGCCGACTTCGACTAGGCCGCGCATGACCTCGCTGACGTCTTCAAGCTGGACCCAGTGCAGCTGTATGTTCTGCCTTGTCGAGACGTGGGCAGAGCCTATCGAGAAAGCTTCTGACAGGCTGGCTATCTTTTCAATCTGCTCTGGAGTTATTTCCCCGCCAGGGATTTTTATTCTAATCATGCTGTAGCCGGCGTGAAGCCTTGAGCCGTACGCGCCGTTCTGCAGCCTAAAGCGCCTAAACTCGTCGTCTGAAAGCTTTCCCTGTCTGTAAAGCTTGACTCTGTTTGCGAAAACCTCTGTTTCGTCCTCTTTTCCCCACTTGGAAACTGGCTTTGGGGTGTAATCCTTCTTTTGAGGGACAGTGGCTACTTTTGACTTTCTCATTAATATGATAAAACGGTGTTGTAAATCATATATATTTTCTGGATGCAGGAACTATTGGCAGCACGGCTACAAAGTCGCGGCAATATATAGCCCCTATTAAAGAAAAGCTTAATAGAAAAAATAGCCTGCTAAAGCTATGGCAAAGGTTAAGCCCATTCCAAAGGGATATCATACACTGACGCCGGCGTTATCAGTGCGTGACGCCGACAAGGCAATCGAGTTCTACAAGCAGGCTTTTGGCGCAAAAGAAAGGGCGCGTTACTACATGCCAGATAACAAGACAATAATGCATGCAGAGCTGAAAATCGGCGATTCCATTCTAACTTTAAACGATGAGATGCCAGAAATGAAGTGCTTTTCGCCGCAGTCAATCGGCGGGACCGCAGTCGCGTTGTACACCTACGTTCCCAACGTCGACAAGGTTTTTGAAAAGGCAGTCGCGGCAGGCGCGACTTCGACCATGCCAGTTATGGATGCGTTCTGGGGCGACAGATGCGGCCAGCTGATAGACCCGTTTGGTCATGTCTGGTTCCTTGCAACTAGAAAGAAGAACCTGACTACAAAGCAGTTGAAGAAGGGCCAGGAAGAATGGCTAGCCCAGATGTCCAAGCAATAGCATAAGCTTAAAATCACCTATCAGACGGCTTTTGATTGTTAAATGGGCAAGAGAACACTTGTACGTCGGCGCGGTCGTGGAGGAAAACAGTTTCGCGCTATAACTGTTGGCAAGATTGCACCGGCAAAATATCCAAATTTCAAATTAGAAGAAAGTCACACTGGTAAGGTAGTAGACATTGTTCACGAACGCGGTCGAGATGCACCACTGGCTAGAATCCAGTTTGACGACGGCAAGATCTCCTACGTTCCAGCGCCAGAGGGAACCACGGTTGGAAGCACGATAGAGGTAGGACAGAGCACAAAGGCAAACCGTGGCAACATACTGTCCCTAGAATCCATCCCGGACGGAACCGTTGTCTGCAATATCGAAAAGAATGCCGGCGACGGAGGCAAGCTTATCAAGGCTGCAGGCTCGGCTGCCATAGTCTTTGCTCATGGCTCTGATGGAGTCACGATAAAGTTCCCGTCTGGCAAGTTCCTTACGCTTAATGCAAAATGCCGCGCAATGGTTGGCGCCATAGCTGGCGCAGGAAGGAAGGAAAAGCCCTTCCTGAAGGCAGGCACAAGGGCCAAGCACATGAAAGCACGCGGCAAGCTTTACCCGACAGTCAGGGGTATTGCGCAGGCTGCGGTCTATCACCCGCACGGTGGTGGAAGGCACCAGCACATTGGTCGCCAGTCTTCCGTAGGCAGAACCACCCCGCCAGGGCGCAAGGTGGGCAACATTGCTCCAAGGAAGACAGGCAGGGGCAGGGTAAAAGATCCTCATCAAAGGTGAGGGTCGCTATCTTTTTCAATCAATTTCTTTTAGCCAGGTACCGATTCAGATTCTGCGGTTTTGGAGTAGTATAATTCAACAGCATTGTGATGCCGTGCAGTACACTCCCATCGCTTGATTGGCTGAAATATCCACATAGCAGGTGCGAGATTGGTAAAATCATACATCATTTCTCTACAATTTCTTCTCAAATTTTTATATAATCTTGGTAAACCAACCTACAATCTTTTAGCCAATATCGTAAAAAATTTTGCCCTTTTTTCAAGACGTAAATAGTACCGGTAATATTGAAAAACCGTGTCCGACTCTGCGGAAGAAATTAACGGGCTTATCATTAGTTGTTTGATAGAAAATGCAAGGATGTCATCGCAGGAAATGCACAAAAAGCTAAGGGCACATAAGATAGACCGTACACCGAGGGCAATCTTGCAGCGAATTAATAAACTTGAAAAAGAAGGCAGGATAACAGGTTATACACTTAAAGCCCAGCCCAAGAATTTCGAGGGTCGTGTAACACGTCTGATACTAATCTCATTTAAGACGACTGATGCATTGAGTGAAAGGATAGCAATGTTTACAAGTTATCTGCAAAGTGCTCCCTTTGCCGCGCTTGCCGCTCGAACAAGAGGTGAATTTGATTGGGTCAATATCAAGATATTTCCAGATACAAAGATCGCAAATCGAGAAAGCGATATGTTCAGGACTATGTTTGCAGATATCATTGATAAATACGTGGCTTTTGACTTGACTGTTGCAAAAGCGCCGGGATTTATTCAGTCAACCAGTTACAGTGTTGAGGATTTTTATAAATTCTGCCAGAATTGGACTGGACGAATCGCAGAGATAACTTCAGTGGATAAAAAACTAGAACTAATAAATTTCTGAAAAAGAAAAAATTCTTTCTGTATCAGAAAAGTATTTAGCCTATTGCCTGCCTTAACTAAGGCAGTTGCAAAATCCTGTTACGGATGTGTATCACTCGCAGCGACCTTTGAATTTACGATTTTGAAAATTTTCTTTATTGTTAACAGAAAAAAATTTTCACAATATCTAACAGCAAGATTACTAATCTACTTTCTCTGTTGATTTCTAAAAAAAAATTAATACTGCGACTTATTTCTTGATTCAATGTTCGAAAATGGAAACCCATTTCGAAACTTTGATGGGCGAAGAAAGATTGTTCTAGCCAGCATTCTCGGAGTTGGACTCCTACTGGCTGCAACAATGCCAGCCCTCAACATTTCAGTGGTGCCTGCGGTCACTGCGGCGCCACCTGAAGAGAACCCTGGTGAGAAGGTCGGCCAGGGAAAAGCTAAATTCGATGTCGTCGAAGCTAGCATAGCAGATATACATAATGCTATAAAGACAAATCGGGCCACCTGCGTTGATATAGTTCAAGCGTATATCGACAGAGCAGAAGCCTACAACGGTGTCTGCACTATGCTTGTGACCGAAGATGAAGCGCCAGTTTCTCCAGCATTTGGCCGAGTCATCGTCGGTTCGCCGCAGATCTTCCCAACTGAAACAGTAGATGTAGACACTGTTATACCCGATCGTGACCAGTACGTAGGATTACCTCTAGATCTTGGACGAATGGAGACGTCTGTTTCTGACCCAGCCGTACAACAGCAAATGGGTATGAGAGTTGGTATACCTAATGCTGGTCAGCTTAACGCACTTGAAACCCTCAATATTCGCGGTGAGCGTTCAGTCACTTGCAAGGGAGCATTTGACGCACACCCTTCAACAGGCCCATTACCCGAGGGAGCACCCGAAGTCTGCGAAGAATTCAGACAACAGCCAGATGCATTGGAAACGGCAGCTATGTTGGATGCAAAATATGGCAGCAATCCACCGCTTGACGAATTGCCGATGTATTGTACTACAGTCGCCGTAAAGGATCCGTACGATACAAAGGATATGCGATCAACAGCTAACAACGATGTAAACTTTGCAATGGACGTTCCGCCGTTTGATGCAACACTCATAGAGCGGCTTAGAGAAAAAGGCGCCATCATATTTGCAAAAGCCCAAGCGCATGAATTCAATGCAGGACCTGGAAACCCCGGAGGTCCCAATACGGCAGAAACCAATCTTGTGGGCGTAGGTTATGCATTCAGCACATGGGCTGGGCAATCATGCAACCCATATGACACAGAGCGCGTGCCAAGAGGGTCGAGCTCTGGCTCTGGCGTGTCTGTAGCTGCGAATTTGGCAACTGTGGCAATTTGTGAACAAACTGCTAATTCATGTCAAGGTCCCGCGTCGAGGAATGGTTTGGCCCTAATTCTAACGACAAAAGGAGTGGTTCCAGACAGCGGAGGCACAGGCAACCAACGTTATATTGACAGAGCTGGAATTCTAGCGAAGACAGTGGATGATGCGACCATTGTTCTGGATGCAATAAAGGACCCAGAAACTGGATACTTTGATCCAAGGGATATTCATACCGCAATCGCTACACCATTGGTCCCACAAGATCCTTACACGAGCTTCTTGATGGATGAGAAAGATGTCAACAAGAAGCCCCTTGAAGGCATGCGTTTGGCCCTTCTCCGGGAGCATTTCGTTACCCCAACAGCCAACCATGTGGCCATGAGCAACCAAATAGACAACGAGGCAAAGACTATTCTACGTGACAAACTTGGCGCAGAGCTAGTAGAATCGATTGATCCGGATTATCCGGACGATCCGGATGTGCCGAATTTGGAATATACATTCTCAGATGCTTTCTCAGAGATAATCCCTCGCTACATACCAGAGATTTTCCTTAGAACAGACGACGACGGGAATCCACTATTTGCGGTTCCGGGCTGGGATGTGACATCGTATGAGTATCTGGTAGCATTAAGCAACCGTCAGGCGCCGATCTCTCCAGAGATCAAAGTGACCCAGCTAGCTGGTTTGGCAGATTTCCCAGATGAGCTGTCTTTCAAGTTCGAAATGGATCGGTATCTGCAACTGAGAGGAGACGAAAGGATTACAGATTGGGCAGCATGGGTCGAAAACGCTAAATTCCGACAAGATAGTTCAAGGGCAGGAGCCGAGAATTGGGCACTCTTGGATGAAGCAGAGGAGATAGTATCAGAAGCAAAGTGGGGCGAACTGGCATTGAGTGATCTAGCAAGACTTGCAGTGATGAAGGTCATGTACGAGAACGATATAGACGCGTTCGTATACCCTGAGAACACGGTCCCACCGAACAAGATAGGAGGGCCTTTAGTCGGTTCTGGCAGTCTAGGTGGGATAACGCCATTCATGCAGCTTCCAGAAATTGTCGTTCCGGCAGGTTTTAACCAGATCATTTACGAACCTGAATTTAGACTGAATTCAGCAAAAACGAACTACATCTCTGTTCTAGATCCGGACACTCCACAGACGCTTATGGTAAATCCTATGCCTGTCAGCATACTATTCTTTGCTGGTCAAGGAGAGGAGCCAACACTGTTGAAAATAGCATCCGCATACGAGGCAGCCACAAACCATCGTGCACCACCGCCTGACTTTGGATCACTGGAAGAGGAGCCATAAGGGGAGGACGCGTCCTCACCTACTTTTTATTTTCTCGAAGGTGAAAAGTTTGCCAGAATTCCTGAGGAAAATTTATCTAGATACAAGTCTGAAATGGGATGCTCGTAGGGGTTAACAATTATGGGAAGAAAAATTACATTTGAACTGGGTCCAGCAGCCATTGGCCTCATAGCTGTCGCAGCCATTGTTGGATACCTTCTTGGAAGCACCTATCCATTTGCTAACAGCCGGGATCCGGAAAGTGCTGCCCTTGATGACGGTCCCACAGCTTCGGCGCCCCCCACAGTCGAAACCGCAGGATATGGTCCGTCAGACATCAAGAGATGGGCAACTGAAATAGGCTTGGATTCTAATCAATTCGATAGCTGTTTTGATTCACAAAAATATTTAGAGCAAATTGAATTAGAGTACGCGCAAGGCTTGGATGTTCAAATTTCTGCAACTCCATCATTTCTAATAGGCAACCACGACTCAGGATTTACTATTATGACCGGGGCCCAAACATTTGAGGTCTTTAAATCAAGAATTGATTCCTACTTGTATGGCACAGCACCACCAATGCAAGTTGAATTGACTGCGGACCCGATTGGGAACTCTACATTTATCGGAAATAGAGATGCGGAAGTAATGATCATTGAGTTTTCTGATTTCCAATGCCCATTCTGTAGGGCCTTCTACACTAATACCTTCCCGCAAATTGAAATTGAGTATCTTGACACCGGCAAAGCTGTATTAGTATACAAGGAATTTCCGTTAACATCTATTCACCCAGGCGCGGTGGACTATGGTATGGCAACCAAATGCGCTGGAGAACAGGGCAAGTGGAGAGAGATGCACGATAAGATATTTGATGAACAAAACAAGCTTGGCATAGCTACAATCCCATATGCGTAGGCACACTTGGACTCATCTGTAGAAACTCCTGCAGACAAAATCACAGTCTTGCAACGAAAAAGGCTATATGTTGTAGCTGCATTATCGTTGTAAAATGAGATCTGAACAGTTCTCCAAGAACATACTTGGATTGCATCCCAGAATCCGTTTTGCCGGTGTAGTCGAAAAATCAGGGCATCTTTATGCTGGTGTAAGAAGGGAAGATACTACAGACCACCTGTCGGGAAGAAGCAGCGAGATAAACATTGCACAATCAGCGTACATTATGGACCTAAGAAAAATGTTCGCTCCAGAGCTTGGACAACTCAGGTCTGTGGTGTACAGCTACGACAAAGTGCACCTGATAAGCGTGCCAGTAAAGGATCACGTTCTTGTAGTGTCAACAGAGTCAGATGTCAAGCCAGATGAGATCATTTCCAAGATAGATAGCTACGTCAAATCCGTGGAATCCGAGCTGTCGCTGTATCCACCTACGAACATCATCAACGAAGAGAAAAAGGAGATGCTGCGCAACCTGCTTGTATCCGGGATATCTGAAGAGCTTGTAGCCGAGCAGCTGGACCTGGACGAAAACATGGTCAAGATGCTTGCAAAAGAGATCAAGGCCTAAAGCTCAAGCGACCGCCACATGTACCATGTGGCCACGCTTCTGTAGGGTCGCCATGGCTCTGCAATTTTGTTTATCTTTTCAAGAGTCGGAAGCTTGCGGAGCCGGTAGGTTTTCTGAATACCTTTTCTAAGGCCGAGATCCTGAACTGGCAGGACATCTGGCCGGCCAAGGCAGAATATCAGAAACATCTCTGATGTCCATCGGCCAATTCCCTTTACCGCGGTCAGCTGGTCAATGATTTGCTCATCAACCAGAGATGCCAGCGATTTTAGATCTAGCCTGTTTTCGTCAACGCGTGTCGCAAGGTCCTTGATGTACTGTATTTTTCTTGCAGACAGGCCGCAGGATCGAAGCGCAGAATCGTCTGAGCGCAAGATGCCTGATGGCTCTGGAAACTTGCCATACAAATTGACAAACCTGCCGTAAATAGTGGCTGCTGCCTTGCCAGCAAGCTGCTGATAGATAATAGCGCGTACAAGCGACTGGAACGGATCGCCGCCAGCTCCGATATTGCACTGTCCAACAGTTTGCATCACTCTGGCAAGCTTTGGATCTCTGGTCAGGTGCTGCAAGGCGGCGCTGTAGTCCATTTTCAGCCGTACATCTCTCGCACGGGACTTGCCGTCTGGTCTTTTCTTGCTTTTTTCATGCTGTCTTCGATTATTTCTGCTTCGTGGATCAGAGACTCTACGTCGCATAAAGCGCCTGGCACCAACTTGCTTAGGGCAACTGCTATTGCAGCGGCGGCCCGAAAATCAGGAGCGTCTTTCCTGACTCCAACTAGCAATACCATGACATCAAGGTTCTTTACAAAAGCCTCGTTTAGCAAGATAGCCGGGATTCCGGTTATCGTGCCGCTTATCATCGGCGGTATTCCGGCCTCCGCGGCTCTTTTCAAGACACGTGACGTGCTTCCAACCGCGTAGACCTGCGAGTCTACCTCCGAGTCATCCTCCTGCGGTATTCCGGCGGCGCTTATGACAAGGCTGCAGCCGCTTTCCTCTGCCCAATGCAGCATCGCAAGAGCCACAGGCCGGAACAAGGTCGGGTCCAGATTTAGCTCTGAGACAAACATGGCCAGCTTCAATTCTTGGTTTACGTACAGCCGTGTTGGAAAATGGGGCATCGCGCTCCTTACTATCGAGAGGGCCGGAAAGGCCGGCGAATCCATGACTCCAGCCAGCTCGGCTTTTTGGGAATGCACCATGCATTCTGAGGCAATGGCGTTGGCAAGCCCTACGCTTGGAAAGCCATCAACCAGAATTCCGCCTGCAAGATGGATGTCCTTTACCTTCAAAAGCTTGATCTCTGGCTCGGTCAACATTTTGTGTTGCACTTGACAGAATTAAAATATAGCTAAACAAGCGCCAGCAGGTTCTCAAAATTCACGCGGGTCTGGTCCCATTTGTAGGTCTTCAACGCCCTTATTGCAGATTCCCTGTCGCAGGGAAGGACCCTTGTTATCATGTTGGCCACCGCGCCGCTGACAAGCAGGGATTGGCCGGCAGCAGAGACGTTGCTTGTCTTTCTTATTGTGCTTGCGCTCTCAAAGTCTATTATGCTGGCTTTTTGTCCATGGACAAGGACGTGGTTGTCTATCTTGCTCAGCTCTCCGTGGTCAAGGCCGGCTCTGTCAAGACTGTAGCATTGCTCAAGAATCGAGTGTATGACGCTGCGTGTATCTTCCTGAGTAATTTCTCCGCGGGCCCAATCAATGATGCTCTGGCCGTCAATAAACTCCATCAAGACAAAGTTGTCGGTGCATGATTCCAGTCGCGGCCCCACGCCGGCGGCATTGGCAATTGTATGCAATCGGACTTCATCGCGCATTGTGCGTCGGTTGGCGTCTAATCGGCGTATCTTTAACGCGTAGGTATTTTTTCCAGATTTCGCCCGAATTACTATGCCGACGCAGCCCTTGCCGGCTATCCTTATCCCGTCAAGCATGGTCCGGCCGCCTGTATACAGCGAAGTAACTCCGAGGGATTCTAGCTCCTTTAGCCGCAGTAAATACTCTTCTTGGCTAAAACGCGGGTACGTCAGTATTTTGGTCAGCTGCGGCGCATCTATTTGAAATTCAGAAAAAGACGAGGCGTTCCGTGCAGACAAGTTCATCGGCAGCCTCTCTTGCAAGATACTTTGCTTTTTTCAGCTCCCGCCCGCTATAAACCTTGATCTTGCCGGTTATCATGTCTTTGGCTATCCCGCTTTTCTCAGGGCTGTCCTGCAGCATAGACTTGACTAATTTCTCTGCGCTTGTGTGCTTTCGCTCTACTAGAGTGGAGATTTTCATTTCCTTGTCCACCCACATGACAAGCGGCTTTCTTGCCCTTTTGACAAAACTGCTGGCGTCGCTTCTTCTGAAAATATCTGGCCCCCTTCGCAGGGTTACCTTTGGCAGGTTCTGCGATTCAAGCAGAAAGGCAAATGCGGCGCTGGAATCCTCGTCAGTGATGCAGCTTGCTCGGAATACAACAAAGCCGGACAGCTCCAGCTGTTTTGTGGCAGAATTCAGGCTGCGCTTCAGCTGGCCCCAGATGGTGTCCGGGCTTCTCTTGCGATGCGAAAACTCTGCCACAAGCACGTTTTCATAAAGCTGCTTGTTGTTCTGCCTCTTTATGGGCCTGAAGAACTGCATTGAAGGCCTGTCAAGAAAGGATCTGCAGATCATGACAAACTTGCCCACGTTTTCGTTGGAGATTGCCGTGCCAAGGTTTCGGCGCGGGTCTACAGGATCTATTATCACCACCGCGCTCTGGAATTCTTGGACCAAGTCCGTGTCATAGTTGTCGTCTACGGATATCACCTGCCCCTGCCTCAGATCTGACAGAGCCCGGATTACCCCTTCAAACGATCCGAACTTGGACACAAGCACCTCAGAGACATAACCACTAAAGCCGCTGGTGGAAATTTCTGCTCCATAGGTCCCGGTGGCCTTGAAGAAACGCTTCAAAAGCCGGACTTGGTTTCTTTTCTCTTCATCGAGTTTCTGCATATATAGAGTGTGAAACGGCGATCTGTCTGCCGCGCTTTTCCATTTGCCCTTTTCCACGTCATAGCAGGGCACGACGTTGACTTTTATGCCGTCGACCACGGCCTCGACGTAGGGGTGATCTGAATACCTAAGATGCGGCTTGTATTTTTTCAGCGCTGCCTTGCCGACGTCTACTCCAAGCTGCTCAAATTGCTCTTCGCTTACTTCTGGCTTGATTCGTATGAAAACGTCAATGTCCGCGTCTCCCCGAAGCCAAGTCCCCTTTGCAAATGAGCCGCCGTAAAGTACTTCAGAGACCTCTGAGGGCGCGCTGTCTTCGACAGCCTTTTTCACCTTCTCTGCGACGGCAGTTATCTTTTTCGTCTCGCTTGCAGTCGGAATGCATAGCAAAGCAGCTTTTGCAAGCACAACCTCGATGCCGGTCAAATCGCTCAAACTGTAACGGCCCTGACAGTATAAATGTTCGAGTATGTTGGCCCCGACAAAGACAGGTCGCTTTTTTTCAGGTGCACTTCTGAAATAAAGTCAGAGCCAAGATCAATTCCATGGAATCTGGATGCAAGGCTTCCAAGGCTTATTGGACCTCTCTTGGCGCGGAACAAAGTAAGGTGCGGCGAAAACGGCTTGTCTGGCGCAAAGCCAAACGGTCTTAGCAGAGAAATGATTTGCTGGGCAAGGGCAACCAGTTTCCTTCCGCCTTCCGGGTCTACTCCTACCCAGACTACCCTGGCAAAATCCGGCTTTGGAAAAGCGCCTATCTCCTGGTACTTTATGGAGAACGGCTCAAACTTTAGTTCTGAAAGAGACGTTTTTATCGATTCTGCCTGCTGCGGGTTGATCTCTCCTAGGAACAGGAGCGTGAAATGGAAATTCTGTGCCTCGACTGGCTTGACTGCTGCCTTCCAGCCTGATACCGATAGTATCTCTTGCTGCAGGCCAGCCAGCCTGTTGCTTGCAGCGTCTACTGCGATAAAGGCGCGCACGCATACCTGGCTGCAAATTAGCTTAAATGATTTTCTGACCAGTTAAATATTGCGGGATTCAACCTCTCAGTATTGGCAAGCTCGGATAGCTTTGCAGTCGAACAGGGCAAGGGCCAGGAAGCTGTAACCTGGATGAACGAATACGCCAAAAAGAACAACATGAAGTTCGAGGCCAAGCTGCAGGGGTATTCCATGCAGACCGGCAGGTTTGGCAGTTTTGAGTTGATATCCTGGAAAGGCGACTGGTCAGTGGCAAGAAGCTTGATCAAGCGCGCAAGCGGCAAACTGCGTATGAAGGTCCTTGAATCCGGCTACAGCCAAAAGACAGACCTGATTTCGTCGTTCCTAGGTGCAGCCGGCGACTACGCCAAGGTGTATTCCGGCGGAAACCTGGTAGGCCAAATAGAGATGGTCAGCAGGTCCGGCAAGTGGACCGTCAAGTCAGAGAGTTTTTGATTTCTTGCCGGCAAGGTACACTTTTTTCATTTCCTGCATCCAGCTGTCTTTTTTGGCATACAGTTCTTTTGGCTTTCTTGGCTTGCAGGCAGACAGAGCATAAGAGCAGAGCAGCGGGAAATACACGGACGAATCGCCGTAGACTATGACGTTTCCCTTGTGCGAGGTCTTTATCTTGCCCCAGCTCTTGCCTTCCTGGAGCGTTGCTCCAGACAGCCCGCCGGTGTCCGGCCGCGCGTCGGTCAGCTGGATAAGGTAGTCTTGGCCGCCTTCCTTCATCTTTAGTATCTGGTAGAGCGCCGGGCCGGTCTGCTGGAAAAAGTTCTTTGGCACGCCGCCGCCAAGCTCAAGGCCGCCAGACCTGCCGGCTTTCCAGAGTATCGCAGCGGATTCCGCGACGTCCAGTATCACGTTTGGAAATACGCCCCTGCCCTCAAAAAGCAGCGGAAGCATGTTAAGGCCTATTGACGAGTCGCTGATTGCCGGCATGTAGACAGGAACGTTGTGCTCATAAGCGCTGACTAGAAACGACTTTTCAGGGTGCTTGGAGTTCTCCTTTGCTGCCTTGCCAAGCGCGTATGAAATATCTGCCGTAGACGCGCTCTGCGGGATGTCTTTGCTTCTTCTGATGTCTTTTTGCACTATCAGGTCCTGCGCCTGCAGAGTACCATTCTCTTTTATGTAGACGTCGTAAATACGCACTATTTGCTTTGAATAAAGCACGTCATCGTCAACGTCAAAATGGCCCTGCCTGACTGGCAGGTCGTAAGCAAAATGCAAGTCGTGGTACACGTTTGCGCCAGTTGCAACTATCCAGTCGACAAACCCGTTTTCTATCATAGTCGATATGGTCTTGCCAAGGCCTATCGGAGTCATGGCTCCGGCGACTGTCAGGCAGACGGTAGAGTTGGTCTCTATCATGTCTTTTAGTATTTCTGCAGCCTCGGCAAGCCGACGCGCATTGTAGCCGGTCGAGCCGTAAAACTCTATCAACTTGGTAACTGTCATTTCCGGTGAGATGGCAGGCGGATCTATCTTTCTGCCGCCAAAGGAATGCCGCGGGTCTGTGTGGTGTCGCATCTCCTTTGTTGAGGAGATCTTTTGTTTAAAAATCTTGTTTTGCGTGCGCAAGCTATTTTATCATGGTCAGGTCAATACCTCGGCATGGCTGGCAAGAAAAAAATCGACGAACTTTTGCATGACGCAGTAAAGGATCACAGTATCGACGAGAAAAGCGATTTTGATTCTATTTTTGCAGGCATGTCAGCTTCCGGCGGCTTTGAATCGCGCAACCTAGCTGACGGCGTGGACATTTTGCGAAGCATGATAGGCGATGAAAAATGCACCAATTTTCTGTCGTTTGTAGCCGCGCCAATCTCAACTGGATTGCGGGGCATAATAAGAGACATGCTGAAAAACAAGATGTTCCAGGTGGTGATAACAACCTGCGGCGCTCTGGACCACGACGTTGCCAGGACATACGACAAGTACTATTCGGGGGATTTCAGGATGGACGACCGAAAATTGATGAACAAGAACATCCACAGGCTTGGAAACGTGCTTGTCCCGATGACCAGCTACGGCCCGCTCATCGAAGAAAAAGTGCAGGAATGCCTAGGTGACATGTACAAGGCCGGCCATAGGGAAGTTTCGAGCTACGAGATAACAGATTACATAGGAAGCACGCTTGACGAGACTTCATTTCTATATTGGGCCCATAAAAACAAGATTCCAGTTATAGTGCCAGGCATTGTAGACGGCGCTGTTGGAAGCCAGATATGGCTTTTCAACCAGCAGCATCGGGATTTCAAGATAGACATACTAAAAGACCAGACGAAACTTTCCGACACGGTCTTTGATGCCAAGCGGTCCGGCGCGTTTATGATAGGCGGCGGGATTTCAAAACACCACACGCTTTGGTGGAACCAGTATCGCGGCGGCCTGGATTACGCAGTGTACATCACCACTGCTCCGGAATGGGACGGCAGCTTAAGCGGCGCGCTTGTGGCAGAGGCAATATCCTGGGGCAAGGTCACGAAAAAGGCAAGGCAGACTACGATTCACGGCGAGGCAACAACCATCCTGCCGTTCATCTATGCAGCTCTTGTTTCCAAAAAGAATAATAGCTTTTAGATCCAGCCGGCATCCTGTTGGAACTGCAGGATGTTTTGAGGCATTCGCTTGCTGCTGGCAGAGACGCGGCAAAGCTGCTAAAGGAGAACTTTGGTAATTTTGATTCTTACAACGTGTCTGTGAAAAACGACCGGTCGCTGGTAACAAGGGTCGACTCCGAGTCGCAAGTTCTTATCATCAATTATTTGAAAAAGCAGTTTCCAGAGATACCGTTTGTAGCAGAAGAGCAGGACAGGCAGACAAACTCCCAGGTAGACAGCGACGGCTACTATTTTGTCATAGACCCGCTTGACGGCACGGCAAGTTTTGTTATGGGAGTGCCTTTCTTTTGCACGTCGATAGCTCTCTGCAAAGGAAACGACACCCTGACTGGAGTCCTGGTAGACCCGAACCACAACGAAGAGTTTACAGCCGTGGCAGGAGCCGGCGCGTTTGTTAACGGCAGGAAAATGTCCGTAACAAAGCGAGGCAAGATAGAAGAGCTGTATCTAAACGTCAACCACACCAAGTTTGATCAGGTCAAATTTGACAACATTAACAGAAACATACTCAGAAAAATAAAGCGCTTCCACAAGTTTGGAAGCCTGTGCCTGGAAGTTGCCTATGTTGCGGCAGGCAGGCTTGACGGCACGATAAACAACGACCTGTCGATGTGGGATATTGCGGCTGCCGGCCTGATAGTTGAGGAGGCAGGCGGCAGATGGACCCTGCTTGACGGCTCAAAACCAAGGTTCCCGGTCTTTGAAAAGATGGACATCTGCGCCACAAACGGCCTGATGCACGCCGACCTGCTCAAGGCTATTAGCGGTCAACAATCCTGATTGATAGTATCCGGGCATCGTCTGGATTGACTGGCTGCTGCCAGTCGTTGCCTGGACCGCCGACCGTCTGCAATCTGGCTATCTTGTCTACCACGTCCATGCCATCTACAACCTTGCCAAAGGCTGTATACTGGCCGTCAAGCGCCGCTTGAATCTGCTGGCTGTCTTTAAGCACGATAAAGAACTGCGAGCCTGCGCTGTCCGGCGCGCTTCCCCGGGCCATTGAAACTATGCCTCTGGTATGCGGTATGTCGTTGAATTCTGCTGCAAGGAAATACCCGGGACCGCCGGTCCCCCAGGTGCCGCGGTCTGATTTAGGATCCTTGGTCAGCGGATCTCCGGCCTGCACGACAAAGTCCGGCACAATCCGATGAAACACTATTCCGTCGTAATAGCCGGTGCTGGCAAGATTGACAAAGTTGTTGACGTGGGCAGGCGCAACGTCTGAAAAGAACTCGATTGTAAAGGTCCCCTGTGTTGTGGTCACTTTGGCTAGTTTTGCAGTTTCTGGCTTTGGTATATAGTCGTGGTTTACCTTGTAGACTAGAACTCCAAAGACAATGTCCTCGTCATTGTTAAAGCTTGGAGACGAATACACAAGATGCAGCGGCTGGTCTGCTTGCTCTTCGGCTGGATACTTTACATGCTTTGAATAAAGCTCGACGAGTCCCGGCTGGTATACCGGAGACGTCCTGGCAAGGCCGTCTGGGCCAAACGACGCGTAGAACGCCGGCTCGTAGGGTACAAGCCGGCCAAGCAGAGTAGAGCTCCAGAACTCTTGTTTTGGGGTAAAGCCGTCTGACTCTAAGAACCGCGACTCGCTTGCGCCGGCAATCCTCATGATCCATTGCTTCTTGCTCTCTTCGCCGCCCTGCCCCAGAGCAAAGACAGGCGGTGACGACTCGTCGGCTGCAAGCCGTTGGCCGACGACGTAAACCAGTATGTAATCTGCCTTTAGGTCCTGGGCTATCTTTATGCCAGACTGCTCGTCTGAGGTAAACATCTTGGCAATGTCCTCGATTCTTGTCTGGTTCAAAGTCGCGTTATCTGCAAGGGTCGTTCGCTGTCCAAGCGTGGTTATCCAGTAGCCGTAGTCCCACCAGGCTGCTATAACGGCGTCTTTCTCCGTGTTTTTGGAAATCCAGTCCATTGCATCTATCCAGTCTCGGGTAGTTGCCAGAAACGGGGTGCCGCCGTTAGAGATGGCTGGCGGAACGTCTGCTGCAACTATCCAGTTGGAGTTTGGAATTAGAATTGGCACCATCAGCAAAGATATCATCAATCCGGCGTATGCGGCCTTTGTCCAAACCCTTGTATTTCTGTGCAGGAGGCTTTTCGTGACTTCGTAAAAGCCTATGCCAGCAAGGGCGATTATCCCAAGCGAGGCGAAAACCAAGAGCCGGCCAAAAGTGGCGCTGACGTACAGGCTGGTCAATCCCAGGATTAGCACAAAGACTCCTGTGTCGTCGCGGCGCGAAAAAGCCATCCAGGCGCCAAAGCCGGCAAGCAGCAAAAGAACAGAGTAGTTGGAAAAGTAGTCCACCACCGTAGGAGTCAGGTGCTCTGCTACAGACTCTACAAGGGGATTCTGCGACTTGATAAAGGGGTTTACCGCGTTTAGATACCTAAAGCTTGGAGAAACGTAGGCGCCGGCCACTATCAGGCCGATGCCAGCGGCAATGAATGCCACCAGCAATATTGCAGTGTTGCGCGTCTGCGACTTTGAAAACCTTCTTGCCAAGTTTGCTGCCACAAGAAAGGCGGTGGAGCCCATCATGGCAATGCCAGGCAGCCCGGCTACAAAAGATAGGCCGGGCCTTGGAAAGCCGGCTGCAGCAATCAGAGTAAAGACGGTAAAGGCAACGGCAACGTACATCGGAATTGTCGTGTCGCGTCTGAAAAACGGTATAGCCAGAAAGAAAAGCGAGATAGGGATGCTGAAATACTGGACGCCGCCCCAAGATGCGTTGGCAAGCCCAAGCAACAGGCCACCCAGGATGGCCTTGGCAATTGCGTATTTCAGTTCTTTATGCTTTATTGCAGAGATGAAAAGATAGATTGCCAGGATACCGAAAAACAGCCCAAGCGGCTCGGACTTGAACCAGCCAAGGTTGCCGCGAAGAATAACAGGCGGGCTGAGGGCAAACATGATTGCTGAAAAAAGACCGGCCGTGGTTCCGCCGATCACCCGGACAAGGGCAAAAACCGCGATGACAGTCAGCGAGCTGATGACTACCGGGAACATGATGGTAAAGTCAAGAAGCGGGCTGCCTGCTCCAAAAATAAAGTAGGCCATTGCTGCCGTGATGTGCAGGCCGGATTGCGACGTCGCTGCAATGTCCCGGCCTTCAGGGTACCAGGACATTTCATCGTGCCAGTTCCAGTAGGCATCAAGACCGTTTTCCACGATGTACTTTGTGGCCCGGTAATCGAAATACGGGTCAAACTCGTTTAGGTAAAAGCCGTATTTGATTGGGTACGAGCGCAGAATCATGGCCATTGAAAACGCCATGACAAGGACGGCAATAACCAGCAGGTGCCTTTTCTGGAATCGAAAAGTAAACAGGGTACTGCCGGCTTGCGACATTATTTTTTGGCTCTATGATTCGAGTGCAAGTATCTGGACGGGACAGACCTTGACCAGCTCCTTGAACTTTTCGGCATCTTTTTCAGTACCGACTATCGCGGCGTAATGCATTGGTATTGCAAGTTTGGCCGGCTTGATTTTCTCGTTTATAGCTCTTGCGGCCTCCTCAGAAGTCATGACATAAGTGCCGGAGACCGGGACCAGCGCCACGTCTGGATGGACGCTTGACATTTCCGGGATGATGTCCGTGTCTGCAGCATGGTAAATCCGCGTGTTGTTCAGCGTGATTACAAAACCAACCTTGCCGTCGGCTTTGGGATGAAACGTCTTGTTTGTGTTGTAGGCGGCAACTGCCTCTATTGGAATACCCTGAACAGAAACCTTGTCGCCGGGCTTGACTGCCGTAATGTCGGAGCTCAAAGACTCTAGCTGGTCGACGCATTCTTTAGCCGCTACAATAGAAGTCTTGCTGTTGATCACTTGCTTGATGTCTTCAACGCTCAGGTGGTCAAAGTGGTTGTGCGAAATTAAGAGTATGTCTGCGTCTTTTCTATGCTGTGACTTGCCCAGC
>QCWB01000017.1 GCA_013114715.1 Nitrososphaera sp. | reverse complement strand
GATAGGTGTGTTTGCTGCAGGAATAGCCATCGGCTATGGTATTTTTCTTGGCACTAGTCCGCAAATGCCCATGAACCAGCAGCAGATGTTTGGCCAGATGATGCAGAACCCCCAGATGATGAACCAGTGGAACCAGCAAATGATGAACGATCAGACTGGCAGGCAGCAAATGATGATGTCGATGATGCAAAACCAGCAGTTCATGCAAGGCATGATGAATGATGAACAATTCGGAGAACAGATGGTTGAATACATGAACGAAAACCATGACTTTACGCTGGATATGCTCATGCGCATGATGGACGACCCACAGATAAGGACTCAGATGATAGGCCACATGCTTGAAAATGAGAAGTTTATGGAGGAGTTTCGAAATGCCACAGGTGAAGGCAGTGGAATGATGATGACCCCGTGAAAGCAGCGAATCGCTTAATTTCGCGGCAGCAGAGGTAAAAGCATGGTCCAAGAGCAATACAAAGTGGAGATTCTGGTTCCTCCGGAGAAGGTATTTGCTCACATGGATGACATCAACAACGTAGGCTGGCACATGAGCGCGGAGAGCTCCATGCCAATGATGGGAAGTAGTCTCAAGTTAGAGGTGATTGAGGATAAGAAAGGTGTGTGCGCTACATACAGATGGAAAGGCAGTGTCATGGGCATAACTATTGATATCAAGGAAACCGTCACTAAATGGACAAGAAATAAGGAAAAAACTTGGCAGACGGTCGAAAAGCCAAAGATGATAGTGATGTCTGATTATACTAATGCACTTTTTGCTGACCCCCACTGAAAGGGGAACATGGGTTATGTTTGAAATAGACTATTCGCTTCCGAAAATACCATGGGGCTGGATGATTGGGAGGCTTCTCACACATAGATATGCAAAGTGGTGTCTGCAGAGGGCATGTGAGGACGCCAAAAAAGGCTAGAACCTTGTACGACGTGGGAACTAGTCTAGCATGCTGCGGCGTAATGTGCCGGGGAAATGTCAAGGAGTGTTGCATATCTAATTATACACGGTCTGACTGCGCCTCATTATGCGACGGTATCGAAAGATAATTAAAGACTTGTATCAAGAATTATAGATTTTATAGGTTGCAGGTATAATGACATCATGTGGACTACATTGTCAGACTCGATCAAATAAGCAAAGGTGATCTAAGAATTGCAGGCGGGAAGGGAGCAAATCTTGGAGAAATGATCAAAATAGGCATTCCGGTACCTCCAGGTTTTGCTGTAACTACTGCCTCCTTTGACCTGTTGATGCAAATGCACGACCTTGGCGAGAAAATAAGACTAATTATCAACAACATCAACGTCGATGATACTGCAAAGCTATTGGACGCTTCAAAGGAGATAAAGGCAATGGTTCTGTCCCACGAGATGCCTCTTGAAGTCAGATTGAAAGTTGAGGAATCTTACAAGAGCCTCTCCGATTCCGGCAATTCTAGCAGCGATTTATCTCTGGTTGCAGTCAGGAGTTCTGCCACCGCCGAAGACTTGCCGACCGCTTCCTTTGCAGGGCAGCAGGCCAGTTTTCTTAACGTGAAGGGTTCAGACGAATTGGTTGGATCGATCAAGAAGTGCTGGGCTTCCTTATTCGAACCACGCGCAATTTTCTATCGAGCAAAACACGGGTTCGCCAAATCAAGCATCTCCGTAATAGTCCAAAAGATGATTGAAGCAGAAAAGTCTGGCGTCATGTTCACAGTCGATCCTACTACTGGTGAAAATGTGGTTCTAATTGAAGCAACGTGGGGACTGGGAGAAAGCATAGTCGGAGGGGAGGTTTCACCAGACTCGTACAAAGTCAACAAGAATGGCGAGATTATTGATGTACAGGTTTCCAATAAAACTAGGATGCGCATGCGTGATCCGGCCTCTAACACCACGGTCGAGCTTGACGTTCCACAAAGCAAGGCCACTGCGCAGGTATTGACCAAGGATGAGATTCTAAAGCTTGCAGAATTTGGTTTGATCCTTGAGCGCCACTACGGTCGCCCCCAAGATATCGAGTTTG
Organism: Nitrososphaera sp.; assembly: GCA_013114715.1. Taxonomy (GTDB): domain Archaea; phylum Thermoproteota; class Nitrososphaeria; order Nitrososphaerales; family Nitrososphaeraceae; genus Nitrososphaera. Next base: position 18,151 of record QCWB01000017.1, on the reverse strand, counting down.
CCGTAGAGAAAGGCAAGATAGCAATTGTGCAGACGCGTGCGATTACCACGAAAGGAAAGACAAAGAAGATCGAGATCGAAGGTAGGCGACTCCTAAAGGGAGTCGGAGCTTCGCCCGGCGCGGCCAGCGGGAAGGTGAGGATTGTTCTGGGCAAGGACGACATTGCTAAAATCAACAAAGGAGACATAATCGTGACCGCCATGACTTCGCCAGACCTTGTTCCTGCGATGAGTAGGTCTGCCGCAATTATAACGGACCTAGGTGGAAGGACTTCTCACGCTGCAATCGTTTCGAGAGAAATGAGCATACCTGCTATTGTAGGCGCACAACATGCTACGAGAATTCTGAAAGATGGCCAGGAAGTCACAGTTGACGCGTACGACGGCGTTGTTTATGATGGCAGAATTAAGGTGGATAAATCTATTGAGGTGGCTGCAGAAATTCCGGCCGCAGCAACCAAGACAAAGGTAAAGGTAAACCTCGCCTTTGTACAAAGGTTGAATGAAATAGCCTCCAAGGCCGACGGAGTAGGTTTGCTAAGGATAGAGCATCTGATTACTCAGTTTGGCGTACATCCCTCCAAACTGGTGAAGGAAGGTAGACAAGAGGAGTACATAAAGATCTTGATCGACGGAATAAGACCAATCGCGGAAGCCTTTAATCCAAAACCTGTTTGGGTAAGAACTCTGGATGCGCGTTCGGATGAGTTCAGAAATCTGAAAGGCGGCGAGGACGAACCGCAGGAAGCAAATCCGATGCTCGGTTGGCATGGAATACGTAGAAGCTTGGATGAGCCTGAATTGTTAAAGTCGGAATTCCAAGCGATAAAAAGAATGCATGAAGATGGCCTGACAAACTTGCAGGTAATGCTTCCATTCGTGATTTCTACAGAAGAGGTGCAGAAAGCTAGGAGGATCGCCTGTGAGGTGGGTCTGCTGGATAAAGCAAAGATCGGAATAATGGTGGAGACGCCTGCTTCTGTCTTTATTATTGAAGACTTCTGTAAGGAAGGCATTGCATTTGCCAGCTTCGGAACAAACGACTTGACTCAGCTGACTTTGGGCATTGATAGAGGAAACGAGAGATTAGCAAATCTCTCTTCCGCCTTCCACCCTGCAGTCTTGCGCTCGATGAAGGAGGTTATAGATGTCTGCAACCATTACGGGGTTGAGACATCTATCTGTGGCGAGAGTGGAAGCGACCCGGAAATGGCCAAGATTCTTGTAAAATATGGCATAAAGAGTGTCTCCTGCAATATAGACGCCATTAATGCCATACGTATAGCAGTGCATCAGCAAGAGCAGGAGCTATCATAACAGGCTATCTAAGAATCCAATCTGCATGGACTATGCCCCTGTATGTGCATGCCGCTCAAGTGTGGCTTCTTGCACTAATGTTTGTTCAGATAGCTCCTCTTCAGATGTCGGAATAAGTTCCTTTACCTTCACACGTTTGAGCGACAAGGCATTGAGCGCCACCACAAGGGATGAACCTGACATTGCGATTGCAGCGATTTCTGGTCGTAAGATAAGGCCTATCGAGGGATACAAAATTCCTGCAGCTATTGGAAAAGCTATCATGTTGTAACCTGCCGCCCACCAGAGGTTCTGCTGCATCTTCCTTCGTGTGGCCCGACTCAAAAGAACCACTTTTGCGACATCAAGTGGATCACTTTTGGTGAGAACCACATCAGCAGTCTCCATAGCCACATCGGTTCCTGCACCTATGGCAATCCCAACATCAGCTTGTGCTAGGGCAGGACCATCGTTAATGCCATCGCCCACCATAGCTACTCTTTTTCCCTGCGTTTGAAGCTCTCTAACCTTGGCAGCCTTATCACCTGGCAAAACATCGGCAAAGACTGTCGTGATACCAAGCTCTGCTGCGATCCGCTCGGCTGTAGCGCGATTGTCCCCTGTCAGCATGGCGACCTGGATGCCCATAGACGTCAGTCTTTTTACAGCTTCCTTGCTGGTAGGACGTACTGCGTCAGCAACGGCAAAGGCACCCTCTAGCCGTCCATCTATGGCAGCCAGAATTACTGTTCTGCCTGCTCCTTGAAGCACTGTAGCGCGATTGTCAACCTCTGTAATGGCGATCTGCCTGTCGTGCATAAGTTTTCGATTCCCTATCAACACTTTCCGACTGTCGACGGTTGCACTCACGCCATGGCCGGGGATGGCATCAAAGTCCGTAGCGTTGCTAAGGCGGGTTCCATGTTCTCGCGCTTTTTCAAGAATTGCCTGCGCTAGAGGATGTTCACTTCCTTGCTCTACCGAAGCAACAAGGCGGAGAACCTCTGCCTCTGGGAGCCCATCCTTTGCAGTTACAATTTCTACGACCTTGGGCTGGCCAAGGGTGAGTGTTCCTGTCTTGTCAAGGATGACAGCATTTATTTTGCCCGCCTCTTCCAGTGCAATAGCATTCTTGTACAGAATTCCGTTCAGGGCACCCAGACCCGTGCCCACCATAACAGCTGTGGGCGTGGCCAAGCCCAATGCATCCGGGCATGCTATTACGATGACAGTAATTGCAAGGGTGGTTGCGAATACCAGAGGTTCAAGTGCAACTCCATACCATACAAAAAATGTAGCAAGTGATGCAGCTATTGCTGCAATAACGAGCCACTGGGATGCGCGGTCGGCAAGCCTCTGGGATGGAGCCTTAGAGTTCTGCGCCTCCTGAACGAGTTTCACTATTTGTGCAAGGGCCATGTCTCTCCCCACCTTGGTTGCACGGAACTTGAATAAGCCTGTCTTGTTTATCGTAGCACCGATTACTTCATCGCCAGTCGACTTCTTGACAGACACGCTCTCGCCTGTGATCATCGATTCATCCACATCCGATGAGCCTTCAACTACCACACCATCAACCGGAATCTTGTCCCCAGGCTTGATGAGGACGATATCGCCAACAAGAACCTCGGAGGTGGGCAGCTCTACCTGCTTTCCGTTCCGAATTACGGTGGCCTTTGGAGGAGCCAGGTTCATTAGCATGCGAATGGCCTGTGAAGTGCCTGCCCTAGCCCACATCTCCGTGAGGTGGCCAAACAAGACAAAGACGAGCAATAGCGACGCAGCTTCATAGAAGACCTCCGATTCAAAGAAGAACGTTGCACCTACGCTGAACAGGTATCCTCCCAGAACCGATATCGAAACAAGCACAGCCATGTTCAGTACACGGTTCCCTAGGGCTCGCCAGGCGCCAATATAGAAGACCCACCCACCATAAAGTACTGCAGGAGTTGCCAGAACAAAGGAAATGAGTTCATTGGAGACTCCAAACGGCAAAGGAGCTTGGACCTGAAAGACTTGTGTAAATAGCGGAGAATAGATGAAGACAGGGATTGCAAAGACAAGGGCGACTATAAATCGCCTTTGCATGTCTTTGACCATCGCATCCATAGACATCCCTGCTCCATGACCCATTTCGTGAGCCATAGTAGCTTGGCCTCCCGTTCCTGCCATTTCGTGTCCGACATGCTCCGTAGGCGCTTCCTCTGCCAATTTCGACTGTATCGTCTTGGATCTTGTCTTGTGCTTACCTTCATGAGTTTTGGGGGGATCTGACGGCTTGCTAATGTGCTGTGGAATCTGCTCACCCGAGCAGTGGTATCTACATTCCGAGACCATTCTTTTGATATCAGCTAAAGTTACCTTGGACTCGTCATATTCGACGGTGGCCGTGCCGCTGAGAAAGTTGGCTTCGACCTTTTCTATGCCTGCATGAGACAAAAGTCGGTTTTCAACTCCCTGTCCATCGCATACAGACATCATGCTGTCGATGCTTACGATAACGGTTTTCACGATAATTATGAGTTCTTAAAGTTATTAAATGACATGGCTGCAGTGTAGTACTCTAAAATCCTGGGACTTATTTCGGTCATGGTCAATTCATCACTTCTCAAGAGGCAAGATTGTTGGGAAAGAAGAGAACAGCCATCCTGCCGTAAAAGAAATAAACGGTTTTAAAGAAATGGAAGTCAAGGCATGAGTGGTAGTCTTATCAAAAATGCCATCATTGTCACTATAAATGAAAGGAACGAGTAATTGAAGATGGTAGCATTCTGATTGAAGGTAGCAAGATAAAGGATGTAGGACCGACCAGAGATATCGTCAGCAAATACTCGGCTGACAAAGAAATTGATGCATCTGGCATGGTTGCAATGCCCGGCTTGATAAACTCGCATATGCACCTGACTGTGCCTGCTCCACGTGCGACCTACGATGACAAAGGAATCATGGATTATTTCTTTGAAATCTACGCCATGGCAAACAAGTACACAGAGGATGTTGTCTACAAACTCTCACTGCTTTCGGCTATTGAAGCATTAAAATCCGGCACCACTTTTCTCAATACTCATGGTCATTGGAAGCAATCGTTAGAAGAAGCAGAAATTCATACGCTCAAAGACCTTGGCATAAAGGCAATGGTCGGTATGGAAAGAAGGATAGTCCTAGGGATAGACGAAGGCAAAATAATCGATGAAGCAGAGAAAGCCTTCCATGAACTCTATGAATCAGCAGGCTGGAAGATTTCTTTAGGGCAAGCAAAGAAGCCAAAAACTCCGGTATTCTTCAGGCTCCCAAACAAGACGCAGATAATGAAAGCCATGGCGAAATGGGGAGGTAGAACCATTGTCGCAGGTAAGTGAAGAAAAGAAAAGATGGGGTTTGTAACAGTCGGTAGAGGCTTGAACATTTATTATGAGGTAAAGGGCACGGGCGAGCCGATTCTTTTGATACATGGGACACCTACATCTGCCTTCTTTTGTATGGTAGGTGCTGCTTCTATGAGCCTTGGTATCTCGTCTTCAAGCAGCTACTCTTTGTGGCTTATCTCTTCGCTGTACCTGTAGTGATCCTTCGATACCTTTCTTTTCACCCATCTTACCTGTTCCGGGTAGTGTTCGTTATTGCCAAACACGATCTTGTAAAAGAGTTTCAGGACGGCCCTGAATTTCTCGTGGGTCGCCGGCTTGTACCCCTTAGCCTCCATGGCATCAAGAAGCTTCTTTATGTCCTGCTTGCTGGCTTCTCTGAAGGGCTTGCCGAGCATTCGACGCATGACAAGCACGACCTGAATGTATCTGATAATGGACAGGGTACTCCGTTCGTTTTCCTGCAGGAACTCTACAAAGGCAAGCTGTCCTTTTTATCGCTGAATTCTCCGTTGTCTTTGACCCGGCTAATCCAGTACTCCAGCTCGGCCTTCCTGTTGTATATATCTTGCACATTATCTAATGTACCTGAGTCTTTTAAGGGAGGGCTCCGAACTGAGGGTAAAGCGCCCGGGCCGGGATTCGAACCCGGGTCGAAGGAGTGACAGTCCCCCATACTAGACCGGATTGTACGATTCTGGTTTAATTAGCAACCAGGTATCTCTATACTACCCGGGCGCACGTAAGGCAACTCTTGGAAGATCCAATTAAAATGTTTTCTTTTCGGTTTGTTTTAATGCCAGTTTTCTTCAATCAAGATTGTGTGGCAGCTGATAAAATTTCTTGAGGAAAACGAACGCCAAATAACCGATTCCAACGACGATGTTCTAGCCAACCTGGTTTCCGTTCTACAGGAAATCCGAGAATCAAAGGATAACCACTATCTCGCAGCTGCAATAATATCTGCAATGCGAATCGGCCGGCGCGCGCAGCAGATAAAGGACGCCGGCGACAGGACTGCCGAGCAGTTTTTCAAGGAAGCCATGGTGCAGGCCTTTGAAGCTGGAAAACGCTCAGCAATAATAAGGCCATAATCTTATTAGTCGGTAGCAAATAACTACCAAGTATGCCTGAAATACCAGAAAACTCATGCCCCGTCATCGACATCTGGGAGATCCTTGGCCACAGATGGTCGTTGCTGATTCTAAAGAACCTGAGCAGCCGGCAGACCATCCGGTTCAACGAATTAAAAAGAGCCCTTGCCGGGATAAGCAGCACAGTCTTGTCAGAACGGCTTTTGGAGCTGGAACGAGAAGGCCTTGTGTCAAAAAAGATCTATCCTGAAGTGCCGCCAAGGGTGGAATACAGCATCACACCGCAGGCAAAGGAGCTTGAAGTAATCATAAAAGAGCTTGGAAGCTGGGTCAGCCGGTGGAACCGGCCTGAAACCGTCAAGCCAATAAAAGAGGAAGGCTAGTTCAGCTTCCTAAACTGCCTCCCGGTCACGGTTACCACGCCAGTCTCTACTATCGGCTTTTCTCCGTGCGCCTTTTCAATGGCCTTGTTGCCAAGCACTACTGCCTGCTCAACTGTCATGTCAGCGCTGTATTCTTTTTGTATGACACCAAGCGCCTCGTCTGCAGACTGGCCGATTGCAAAGCCAGAACCACGGAAGAACGTCCCGCTTGGGTCGACCTGGTACATCTGAACGCCAGTCTGGTCCACGCCAGCGATTATCACGGATGCTGCTTGTGGCCTGACTGCGTAGATGGTATAGTTGTGCAGGTAGCTTCCAAGGTGCCTAGCAAGCGATCCGACGTCTATCGGGCTTTCAAAACCAAGCCTGTGCTTTTGCGCTTCAAGCCGCAGCTCGTCTATCAGCTGAAGAGTGTCGCCAATGTACCCGGAGCCAGTCGCGCCAACATGGCCGTCAATGGAAAATATCTTTTCCAGCGGGTCGGCAAGGGCCCTTGTAGGCTTGATATGGCTTGCCAGCAGCGCGAAATTCGGAGTCTTTATGCCTATTGTAGTCGAGCCTCTGCTAACTGCCTCTAGCGCGCTGTCAACCTGAATCAGCCGGCCTTCTGGACCGTAAAAGTACGGATACTTGTTGTAACCTGCCTCCACGCTAGGCCACCTCCCTTACCACGGCCAGGTTCGGAATTACCAGGACGTCGATTCCGTTTCCAGAACCAGGATCGCGCTCCATTGCAGCTGCCACTGCCTTGGCCGCTATCTCTTTGGCCTCGCTGTTTGTAACGTCTTTTCTGTACACGCTCTCCAGCACACCGTAGGCGATAGGAGAGCCGGATCCAGAAGAGGCAAAGTCCTCGCTTGTCACCGCGCCAGACATGTCAGCCGCAAAGACGTGGCCGCCTTCTTCGTCAACCCCGGCAACAAGCAGCTCCACGTAGTACGGCTGGTAGTTCTTTAGGCCGGAGTAGGTAAGATTTGCAATCAGCCGCGCGGACTCTTTAACTGTTAGCGGAAAGCCCCTGCGCAGTTCTATCAGCTTTCGTTCGGCTTTGGCCATTTTTATCAGGTATTCTGCGTCGGACAGCTGGCCGGCTATTGCTATTGCCAGAGTGTCGTCTACCTTGGCAATTTTCTGTGTTATCTTGGACCCAATAAAGAAGCCCTTGCTTGCCCGCTTGTCAGAGCCAAGCACGACCCCTTCTCTGGTCTTGATTCCAACTATTGTTGTCATTGCTTCTATTATGGAAGCTAGACGATAAATTGACCGGGAAAATTACAAGCCAGTCACAGCTAGTTGTTGGCAGGCTGAGTCGGGTATCCAGCAACTCTGTCCTGCAAGACCCTAGTTATCTGCTCGTATATGCCGTAGGACCCGACCATGGCCTGCAGTTTTTCCTTGTCAGAGGCAGCGTTTGTCTCAATGACGATGTATTCGGAAACCATGCGCAGGTTTATCTGAAACGAGTTGTCATCGCTTGACCACTGCAGGGTAAACCCAGAGCCGCTTTCTACTAGCCCTACCCAGCGGAGCTTTTTGAACCACTTGCCGACAAGCGCGCGGACAATCTCCTCTGGCCTGACGCGCACGGGGATATACGTCTGCAAAAGCTGGATGTAACCTCTTCCTCTCTGCGGCTGCGACTTGGCCATCGCTTGGCCTGTCCCGCTCAGCTGGTATCCTATCTCGGATTTCTGTACGAGGCCCATCTCCTCTAGCCTGTGCAGGGCCCTTGACAGGCTCTGCTGGTGGATGTTTAGCCGACGCATAATTCCCTTGAACGAAAAGTTCGAGCCGGCTTCGTTCAAGAGAGCAAGGATCCTGTTGTCATTTCCATGCAGGTCTTCTGATTCAACGACTAGAACCTGTGCATGCTTGCCGCTGGCAACCTCTTTTTCAGAGCTTTTGTCCGGCACAGGTTCTACCAATCGGCATACATTAGCAATTGGACAATTTAAACAGTCTAGTTTCCATGATGCTAGTTGGTAAGCGGTTTGCTACCGTTACATCACTTCAATCGAGTCTTCTGAAAAGCCCATATACACAAGCAGGTCCTTTGCGGCTTGCCTGTGGTCTCCCTGCAGTATTATCTGGCCGTCTTTGAACGTGCCGCCAGTGCCTATCTTGCCCTTCATTTTCTTTGCAATCTCTTTTCCGTCCTGCAGGCCAGATATCACAGTGACCGGCTTGTTGTATTTTCGGATATCCTTTGCAATGATTATCTTGGCATGCTCTCTGTCAAGCTCCTTTACAAATTCGTCCATAAAGTCCTTAGACACGTCTAGTATTGGCAGCCGATGCTCAAAAAGGCTGCTAAAAAAATCAGGGGCGCCGGTCCACCTGGACTGTCAGGCTGAGCTGTCGGCCGTACCTGTTCACCGCCAGCTGTATCTCGTCGTTTATTTGTCTGCCCTTGACATAAGCGGCAACCTGCGACGAGTCGTTGACTTTCCTTCCATCAATGCCGTCAATGATGTCGCCCTGCCGCAGGCCTGCATCATCTGCCGGGCTGTACGGCTCCACTCCTGCCACGAGCACACCTTCCGTTATCGGCGTCAGGCCGTAATGCCTTGCCAGCTGCGGAGTCATCGTTATCGATGAAATGCCAATCCACGGCCTGCTTACGCTGCCGTTATTGACGAGCTCCTTTAGTATGGCTTTTGCAATGTCTATGGGAATAGCAAAGCCGATTCCCTGCGCGTACGGCATCTTGGCCGTGCTGATGGCCACCACCTCTCCTTTCGTGTTGACTAGCGGGCCGCCAGAATTTCCCGGGTTGATGGCCGCGTCGGTCTGTATCAGCTCAAGCACACCGTCTTTAGTCTGGATGCTCCTGTCAAGCGAGCTCAGTATCCCTGCCGTGACTGCCGGCCCGCCGGTGAGGCCAAATGGATTTCCTATTGCCAAGACTATCTGGCCTACCTTGAGAGACGAGGACTGACCAAGCTGGGCCACAGGCAGCGGCCGGTCAGATTCGACTTTGACAACCGCAAGGTCCGTTGCGCTGTCGGCTCCTATCACCTTGCCTCTTAGCACGTCGCCGTCCGGCAGAGTCACCTTTAGCCTTTCGGCATCGCTTATCACGTGGTTGTTAGTCAGCACGTATCCTTTTTCGTCAATAATGACTCCAGAGCCAATCCCCTCTACGGGAAACGGCCTGAACAGCTGGTCGTGTAGCACACGCACGCTTGCGATGTTTACTACGCTTTTGCTTACTTTCTCGACTGCGTTTACGAGAATGTTCTCATCTACTGGGATCAACACCTTTCTAACGCAGGCCGGGTCTAAATCGACCGGCTGCAGCAAAACCCGGTCACAGCTATCGGTAATGAGCAACAAAAGTCTCGGCTTCTGTACCGGCTAGGTCTGACTGGAACTGCGCCTTTAGCAGCCTGCCGTACACTACAAGGTCGCGACCGGTCATCTTGATCCGTCTGTCGACTTTTGCGCTTGCCAGACTGCCAGCTGAAAAATCCTGCTCGCCGTTTACCGAGACGCCGTAAGGGAGGCTCCATCCGGCGCACTGCCGGACAACCGTGCGCATCTGGTCCATCACGGTCAGGCCTTTTTCATGGGACGCCACCACATACCCAAAGAGCTTGCCGGCAAACTCCTCAAAGAAATGGTCCAAGAAATTCTTTAGCGCCCCGGACATAGAGCCGTGGTAGTCCGGCGACGCCAGAACAAAAGCATCGGCCCATTGAACCGCGCTGGACACCTGCTCCGGGACTTGTCCTGAGCCGTACATCGGCAAATTGGCCTTGCCAAGTTCCAGCAGCCTGACAACCGCGCCGTGCTTCTCGGCATTTCTCAAAATAAGGCTGAGCGCCTGCGTGCTGTACGAGCCGCCACGGAGGCTGCCGGCGACGCCGAGAATCTTGAACTCAGTTGTTGACATCATATTTCACCGGCAATTCTATCAAGATAAGTTCGGTTGGAGTCTCTGCGGTTATCGAAATACTTTCGTTATCTATTTTGGCGGCATCTCTTGTCTGCATCTGTTGCTCTCCAAGCTTTGCTTTTCCGTCAATGATAAACAGGTAGGCCATCCGGCCTGTCGAAAGCCTGTGCTCTACTGTCTTGCCAGCGCCAAGAGACGAGATAAAGATGGCAGCATCCTGGTGTATGTGCAGGGCTTTTCCATTGTTGACGTTTTCCGGCACGACTACTGGCAGCAGTCTGTCAGCCCGCTCAGACTTGTCAAATTTCTGCTGCTCCCAGGATGGCTGCAGGTTCCGCCTGTTTGCAAACAGCCACAGCTGCAACAGCCTCAACGGTTTTTCCTTTGAATGGTTCTGCTCCGAATGAGTTATCCCCTTTCCTGCAGTCATGCGCTGCACTTCGCCGGCCTGGATTACACCATGGTTTCCCTGATCGTCGCGATGCTCCAGCTCGCCGTCTATCACGTAGGTTATTATCTCCATGTCCCTGTGCGGATGAAACCCAAAGCCCCTGCCAGGGTTTATGATGTCGTCGTTAAAGACGCGCAGCGGCCCGAAATTCATCTTTTGTGGGTCTCGGTAATAGTCAAAAGAAAAGTGCCAGAACGTGGACAGCCAGTCTTCCTGATGGTGGAAATGCTCGTTTGATCTGATGATTTCTATCATGCATAGTAAATGGACTGCATCGTATTTAAGATTGGTAGCAATTTATTACTTGGTTAGTTTGTAAAACCTTGCCTGGTAAGTTTGGGATGACTAGTAGATTTGCAAGTATGCGCTTTCGAAAATTGGGTCTCTTCTAGGGACATTACAAAGTGTAGCGAGTTGTTTATCTACTTCCTGTAGATTCACAGTTGATAGTCGTGCAATGGGATTCAGGGCCATCTAGAAATATAGCAGTAGTTTTCGAAAACGCGCCTCTCCAGGAGTATCAGAAGAATCCTTCCATGTTTAGACTAGAATGGGGACCGATTTATTACCGAGGAAGGACAGATGGTTCTGCGAGGGTCTTGGTAATCGGTCAGGACCCCGCCGCTGATGAAGCTGTGGCACGCCGCGTGCTTGTTGGAACGGCAGGCCAACGTGTTCAGGGATTCCTTGCGAAGATCGGAATCACGACTTCTTATTTCATGGTCAACTCATTTCTATATAGTATCTACGGGCAATTCACAAACCCATACAGAGATTTCATGGACATTTCCCCAGTAAGGCAGTGGCGCAGTGACCTACTAGATGCGTTGATTGCAGAGAACAACATTGAGGCAATTCTCGCGTTTGGTAAAGCTGCCCATCATATGGTTGATAGCTGGCAAGGGGCGGCGGTCTTTAAGAATCAAAACAAAGTCTTTTACTTGACACATCCAACAGCCGGCATCAAAAATGTATTTCAGAGCTGGAATGCAAATCTCCAAACTGTCGCCCAGAAAGTAAATCCTGATCCAGACGCCGGCAGAAACCTATCCACATACTCCGGAAGCAATTTCAAGGACAGCCAACTGACGAGAATTCCTTTGCTCGATTTTGGCTTTGGCGCTCCAGAATGGATGGGTACAGGCAATATGGCAATGCGGTTAAGAAGGAATACTACGACTATTCCCAAAAAGGCAACCAAGTATCCGTCCAAGATCTTGTGGTTCGCACCTAACAAGACCTAACTAATCCGCATACTATTTGAATTCTGACGTTTCATAGATACTAGTCGCGCAACTCTAGGTTCTGCAGCGGTATCTGAACGTCTGCGGCAGGTTTTTCAGCCGTTTCGCCGACCTGCCTGCTTCTTGTCAAAAAGTCCTTGAGTATCTTGCTTCTCACGTCGGCCATCTCGCTTGTCTTGACCTCAAAGACGCCGTGTATGACCAGATTGTTTTCCTTCTGGTACAGGCCAACTTCTATTAGGCCGTGGCCGTTGTTTGTGATAGCCTGTCGCATGCTGTCTGTCAGCAGTTGCGAATTGGGGTATGGCCGGGGAATATAGGAAATCACCTCATCGATTATTGTGTCTCCGTATATCATGACCGGGTTGTTTATCAGCATGTAGTTTGGGACCTTGATGAGCCTGCCGGTCCTCACCGACGGCAGCCTCTCACCGTCGCCAACCTCCATTATCGTGGTCCTCAGCAGTCCGACATCCATCACGTCCCCTTTGGTAGTCAGCCCGGCTGCAGTTATCTTGATCCTGTTGCCAGGCTTGATGTCTTTGGTCTTTTTAATAACCATGTTTGCAATCACGTCCGCGATATAGTCCTTGAACACAAAAGACATCCCCATGGAGCTGAATACTATACTCAATAGTGGGATGTACGTGATCATATCCGTGGACATTTGATCCAACTAACGGCAAAATCAGGTTAAGCCGGTGACTTGAAAATTCCTAACAATAAATGAAAAACAGTTAAACTAAATGGTTATTTGCCTGAGACAGGCCGTGCATTCTACGGTTACGCGCATCGCCTCGTCATCTCTGCTTATTATCCTGAACTTTTTTGACCCGCAGCCAGGGCAGATGGGACACGCCCTCAATCCTTCGCCCATGCCTACCATTCCTGCGGCTTACTGTCTGACTTGGCAAGCATCCTTATCCTGCTAATTCCGTCTATCTGCTTTATTATTCTGGCTACCGCTGCCGGGACCAGCGGTTCCCAGGACTTTAGCTCGGCCATCAGCCTCCTGATGTTGGTGCCGTTGTATTCCTGCTTTTTGGAAAATTCTGGCTGCCTGACTACAAGAGACGGGTCCTGCGAAAAAGCAAGATGGTCAACAAACTCGTTTCCAGAGTACAGTGTGTTAAAATGTGGCACCATGGAGCGCAGGTTTGCAAGCCATCGGGCATTGTTATCGTCGTTAGGCACGGGTATGATGTAGCATTTCGTCAAGTCGATTCCTGCCTCTGCCAGCGCATCGTGGATCATCAATATTCTCTCGCCAGCAGTGAACGGGTCTTTTTCTATGAAATTATACTGCGCGCTGCCTACAACGATGACGAGCTCGTCACAATCCGCAAGGGCCTGCCTGGCAAGCGCGACATGGCCGTTGTGAAACGGCTGGAACCTGCCTATCATCAAAGCCCGATTCATTTCATGGCACCAAGCTTTACCTTTTGCTTCTCTATTTCTGCCGGCTCGATTCGACGGAATATCGGCTCTACCTTGCCAAGCGCATGGCCGGCTTCTACTATCAGGCTTGAAGCCGAATCCCAGCTCTGTTGGTGAATGCTGCCTCCAAGATTCAGCTGCGTCCATACCTTTTCAGAGGAGAACGGGACAAACGGCTCAAGGAGTATGGCCAGAGACCTGACCGCGTTTACCGCGATATAGACCGTCGTGTCGGCCGTCTCTTTGTTGCTCCAGGGCTGTTTTTTCTGGAAATACTGGTTCAGAAAAGTGCTGAATTTTAGTATGCGCCTTAGCGCCCTGTCGGTCTCGTTTTCAGAGATCAGAGCACCGGTCTCTTTTACAGCAGCGGCTATCTCCAATACTGCAGCCTTGTCTTCGTCATCGTACTGTCTTGCAGCTGGAATCTTGCCTCCGTACGTTTTCTGGGTAAACGACAGGGCGCGGTTGACAAAATTGCCGATGTTGGCCAAAAGCTCGTTGTTTATTTTCTCGGCAAAAGCATCAAAGTCGAAATTAAGGTCAGTCTGCGAGTAGGATGCTATCGAAGCAATGTAGAATCGAAGATAGTCCGGGTTGAATTCCGTAGTAAACTGCTTTAGCCCTATGTACCAGTTTCTGCTCTTTGATATTTTCTGGTTCTGCAGCATCAGATGTCCACGAGTAGGTATGAGATCTGGCAGCTTGTACTCCTCGTCAATGCCCATGCGCATGGCCGGCAGGAACAGGTAATGGTGGTAAACAATATCCTTGCCGATAAAGTGCAGTATGTTAGAGTCGTTCCAGAATTTCTTGCCATCGGTTCCAGGTTTCTTGTCTTCTATCAGCTTGACAGCACTAGAGATGTAGCAAAGGTGGTTGTCAAACCAGCCATAAAAGACCTTGCCTGCAGCCTCCGCAAGCGGGATTGGCACGCCCCAGGACAGGTCCCGGGTAACGTCCCAGTCCTGCAGGCCCTCGTTTATCCAGTTTATCACATAGTTCTTGACGTCTGGCTGCAGATTGCTGTTGGACAAAAGCCAGCCCTTGAGCTTGTCTGAAAAGTTTGACAGCTTGAAGAAATAATGCTTGCTGGTTTTCTTGACAGGCGGCCTGCCGCAGATAGCGCATTTTGGCTCCAGAATCTGGTCTGGAACCCGGCCGCATTTTTCGCAAAGATCCGAATACTGGTTTTCTGCCCCACAGAACGGGCACTTGCCAACGACATATCTGTCAGGCAGGAATTTGTCGTCGTACTCGCAGTAGAACTGGACTATGTCCTGATCGTAGATGTGGCCGTTTTCCCGTAATTTCGTAAAGACGTACTGCACAAACTTGACGTTTTCCGGCGAGCTGGTCCTGTAAAACAGGTCAAACGAAATCCCAAGCGACGTAAAATCCTCGTAATCGCGCTTGTTCCAGTACTGGACGTACTCTGCCGGGGTTTTGCCTTCTTTTTCCGCCTTTATCAGAATAGGCGTCCCAAAATCATCTGATGCGCATATATGGTACGCTTCATGTCCGTTTAGCCTCAGAAATCGGGTGTAAATGTCTGCCGGCAAGTAGGTTGACGCGATATGGCCTAGATGGATCTCGCCGTTTGCGTAGGGAAGTGCGCTTGTTATTATGCTGCTCTTGTTTTCCGGCACCACAGTCTCCACCCAGCCACTAGATTTTAATTTATCACTACGACTGCTGGTACTTCTTTTGCTTTTCTGTAAGGCTGTCTATCTCTATTCCAAGCTGATCAAGGGCATATTCTGCAACAGCCTGGTCTATGGATTGCGAAACACCGTGAACCTTTACCGGCATGACTGGATTTTCCGCAATCTGCAGTATGCATAAAAGCTGATTGGCAAATGAAAGGGCCATCACCTCCGGCGGATTTCCCTCCGCGCAGACCAGGTTTGCCACCCGGCCTTTTGCAATCAGGTATATCTTTTTGCCGTCTATCTCAAAGCGCTCCAGATTCGGCCTAACCAAAACATGCTTGTTTGAGTACAGATATGAAACGTCTATCTCTACGTCAAAATGCCCTGCATTGGCCAGAATCGCCCCGTCTTTCATGCTGGCAATATGCTCTTTTCTTATTACTGCTGTCTGGCCGGTGCACGTAATAAACAGGTCTGCAGACACCGCGGCATCAGATAGGTGCTTTACCTCAAAGCCGTCCATCTTTGCTTCTAGGGCCCGGACAGAGTCAACCTCCGTCACGGTCACGACAGCGCCCATGCCCCGGGCTCTGGCAGAGACACCCTTTCCGACCCAGCCGTAGCCGCAGACAACTACACGCAGGCCGGCAAGCAAGATTCCTGTGGACCGGAGTATGCCGTCTATCGTGCTCTGGCCGGTGCCGTACCTGTTGTCAAAAAGATGCTTTGTCTTGGCATTGTTAACAGCTATGACAGGATACGCCAGCCTGCCTGACTTTTCTAGCGCCATCAGCCTTTTTACGCCAGAGGTGGTCTCTTCCGTGCCCCCGATGATGCCTCCGGCAGCTGTCCTGTGGGCAGCAAGGTGAAGGTCTCCGCCGTCGTCCACTATTATGGATGGTCTGGAGCCAAGAACGTCTCTGATGCACCTGCGGTATTCAGGGATTGTCTGGCCCTGCCAGGCATACACGTCTATGCCCTGGCTGTAAAGAAATGCTGCAATGTCGTTCTGCGCAGACAGCGGGTTTGCCGAACACAAAGATATCCTGGCGCCAAGCTTTTTTGCTGCCATTACCAGCACCGAAGTCTCTTTTGTGACGTGCAGGCAAATTCCAAGCCTGACTCCGTCAAGCGGCTTTTTCTTTTTTGCAATCTTGTCGATTATGGGCATCCGGCTCTTGGCCCATTCAAAAGAGATTCTACCTGCGTCAGCAAGACTAGTGTCCGCTACTTTGCCGGTCATACGATTGGTTATTTATCCTGAAATAATTATGTCTCGGTGTACTTGGCTTTGCCCTTCTTCATTACCGCAAACAAGCCGAGTATGACAGCTATCCAGACGGCGCTCATTGCAATGTTGGTCGTGCTGACATAGATGTACGGTATTGTTTCGATTACATTTTCCGTGATGTTTTTCAGCGACAGTCGTATATCGTTCATGCCAGTGTTGTAGGCGCTGCTGTGGCTTTCCAGCGAAGATATAGAGTTGACCCTTGACTGGATGTTGCCAAGCTCTTGCTGCATCAGGCCAAAGTCCGTCTTCTTTGTCGGGAACGACCATACCGGGTTTCCGCTCTTTGGCAGGTCTCTTTTTGCCTCGGTAACATAGTCAAAAAGCTCCTCTGGAGTTTGCGCTGACTGGGCCCTAGCTAGGTTGCCAATCGCTCTGTCAATCGGGTATATGGACGTCTGGTACCCGTAGTAGGCTATTCCTACTCCGAAGGCCAGCAATGCAAAAACACCGATCATGACCAGTTTAGAAGACGCCATAAGACTGCCTGCCGTCTGATTATTCAGGGCCGTATTTAGATGTGGCGACCGTATCCGATGGAATTTTATACCCAACAATGCCAGATACCGACTGACAAATTGACACTGGTCAAAGTTGCCCAGCAGGGCGAGATCAAGGCCAATGGCGGCAAGGAGATCAACATCAACGGAACAAGGGTTGCGTTGTTTTTCGCGAACGGAAAATACTACGCAATAGAGGCATTGTGCCGCCACCAGGATGGCTCGCTTGCCCCAGGCAAAATAGACGGCGAGGTAGTTGAATGCCCGCTGCATTCTTGGCATTATAATATTAGGACCGGAGAGCTTCTGGACTATCTTGAAGGAGTAAAGCTGGCCACCTACAAAGTAGATGTAAAGGGAAACGACATCTACATAGACGTCTAGGTACGAAAAACCGTGAAGCTATACAACACCCTTTCACGGGACCTTCAGGAACTTGCAGCGACAGACAACACGATTAGGATGTACGTCTGCGGGGTCACGGTCTACGATTCATCGCACATCGGCCATGCGCGAACAGTTATAGTCTTTGACGTGTTGCGCCGCTACCTGACTTCAAAAGGCTTCAAGGTAGTGTTTGTGCAGAACTTTACAGACGTCGACGACAAGATAATCAACAGGGCAAAGAAGGAAGGCAAGAAGGCAGAAGAAATATCTACAAAATACATCGATTCCTATTTCGAGGATTTTGGCAAGCTAAACGTGATTCGGGCAGACATACACCCCAAGGCGACAGAGCACATAACGGAGATGATAGACCTGATAAAGGGCCTAGTTGACTCTGGCCACGCGTACCTGACGTTAAACGGCGTTTATTTCCGTGTCAGGTCCTTTCCAGAGTACGGCAAACTATCCCGAAAGCCGGTAGAAGAGCTGGAGGCCGGCGCAAGAATCGAGGTGGATCCAGCAAAGGAAGACCCGATGGATTTTGCGCTCTGGAAATTTTCATCCGACGAGCCTGTCTGGGACAGCCCCTGGGGCAAGGGACGGCCTGGCTGGCATATCGAGTGCTCTGCAATGGCAATAAAGTATCTTGGAAATGACTTTGAAATACACGGCGGCGGACATGACCTGGTTTTTCCACACCACGAAAACGAGATAGCCCAGTCAGAGTCGTTCACTGGCAAGCCGTTTGCAAAAATATGGATGCATTCTGGCATGGTGACCATCAACTCGCAAAAGATGTCAAAATCCCTTGGAAACATTGTCACGATAGAGCAGGCCCTGAAATCGTGGGGCATGAACACTCTGCGGCTTTATTGCATGTCCGTGCATTATGCAAAGCCGCTTGACTATACCGATGAACTGCTAAAAGAGTCCGCGCAAAAGTGGCGGCAGATAGAAAGCTGTGTATACGAGCTTCGCAACCCAGGTCAGGGGCAGCAAGCCAGCACAGGATCAGGCGAGTTTCTGGCAGCCTTTGAAAAAGCGATGGAAGACGACATGAACACTTCGCTTGCGCTAACCGAGTTCATGAAGTTTGTCACGCGCCTAAACTCGTTTGCTGCTTCTGACAGGCTGACTGAAGAGATGGTCAAAGAAGC
>QCWB01000164.1 GCA_013114715.1 Nitrososphaera sp. | reverse complement strand
GGTATTGCAATCCGCAACGACAAGGAATTAGGTTGTGGATAACGACGCGATTTGTTGTAAGGATATGTGCCGAGTTTTCACACTGTCTTAAGGGATTGCTGCAAAATGTTTAATTTCCTAACGATAGGATTTATTTCCATAAAAGTCGTTGTATGTAAAAGCGTGGCCACCGGAATACCTTTATACTTTTTTGCGTCTGACAGTACTTGTTGCCCCTGATTACTGAGGACGTAATAAGGCTGATAATCAAGCAGCAAAATATGGTCCTGGTAGGCACCGTGAACTCGCAAGGAATACCAAATATTTCTCCCAGGTACGTTCTCGGAATCCTCGACAACGACAGGCTCCTTTTTGCAGATGGGTTTGAAAACAAGACATTTCACAACATCAAGTCATGGCCCAAGATATCTGTAGCAGTACTTGACAGCGACACGCATGGAGGATACCAGCTCAAGGGCAGCGTGCAAGAAGTCGCAGACCCAAAACTTGTTTCAAATGCAGCAGTAAAGCTGAGAGGATTTGGCATCGATGTCACACCTGTCAAGGTCTGGACCCTCAAGGTAGAAGAAGTGTACTCGCTTGAGCCAAGTGCAAAGTCAAAACAGCCCCTGGCGTCGGCTTATCTGTAAATTCACTTGGCCACCTTCCAGAACTTCGTTATTTTGCAGTGGCTTGAAGTTCTTTTTCGGCCTTTTTCATAAACACATAGTTCATGACAAGCCCTGCAGCAAGAGCTCCCACTATTGGCCCTGCCCAGTATATCCAGTGAAAGTCCCATTGCCCGGAGACGATTGCCGGCCCAAGCGTTCTTGCGGGATTCATGCTGGCACCGGTCAACGGCACTCCTACTAGGTGCAGGAGAAATATCATGCCGCCAATGGCAAGGCCCGCAAAACCAGATGCTGCCTTTCTGTGCACCGCAGCCATAAAGATGGTAGTCACCAAAAAGAAGGTCAGCAACGCCTCCACTGCGAATCCTGCAGAAGCGCTCTTTTCCAGAAACTCGCTGGGCCCTCCCTGCGTGCCAAACTGCACCTTTGATCCTGCCGTGGGAAGTATTGCTGCAAGCGTAGAGGCTGCAGCTATCGCGCCGACTATCTGCGAGCCGATGTAGCCGGCGCCGTCCTTTATGTTGATTCGCTTTGTTGCCATCATGGCCATGGTGACTGCAGGATTGATGTGCGCTCCAGAGACATGCCCAAAGGCATAGATCATGATGCCAATAGCCGCTGCGTGTCCAAGCGAGATAACAAGAAGCGATTCTAGGGAAAGTCCGGTCCCAAGCAGGACGGCTGCTACCGTGATGGACAGTGGACCAAAGAATACAAGTGCAAAACTGGATATTGCTTCAGCAAGCCAGGCTCTAGGATTAACCAAAAAAAACTCGAATTGGCATCATTATATTAAAGCATCGCAACGCAACAAAGTCAATTGACTATTTTTTGAAAAGGTGTTGAACGGATACAGAATGTCATTGAAATAAATATAGAATTTGAAAAAGATGATTTTGCTTGTCTGGCGGCGTCTCTGAGGCAGTCAAAACCGTAGGAATCGACGTGGACTCGGTTCTGGCAGACGTCATGCTAGTCTGGGTTGACGAGTACAACAAGCGCCAGAATGCCAGAATAACAAAGCAGGACATAACCAAATGGGATATCCCATCAATCCTTCCTGTTAGCCCGGATCAGGTCTACCAGTATTTCAGCCATGTCTGGAAGGAGCGCTGGCAAGAGATCCCGCCAACAGAGCCGGCGATTGGCCAGATAACTGAAAAGCTCCACAAGAAAGGATACAGAATTTCAGTCATCACAAAACGCGAGCGCCCGACGGTTGCTTACGTTGCAAAATGGCTCGACTACCACAACGTCTACACCGACGATCTTTTATTCATATACGACGCGGTCCCAAAGGCAAGTTATCCCTTTGATGTGCTCATAGACGATGCGCCAAAAAATATCATAGACATCGTAGCGCCAAAATATGCAATCCTGTTTAACCAGCCCTGGAACAAGGATTTCCACTGGCCAGTCAGAGTAGACAGGCTAAGCGAGGCAGAAAGGCTGCTATGATGTATTTAATTCGGCCAGAACTTCTAGTAGTTTACCTTGCTTCTATGGACTAAAATATAGCAGACACACCGTCTAGAGTACAAGGAATATCCATTAGTAATGACGAATATTGCTCAATGATGAGGAATGTTAAATGATGTAGAGTTATCTATAGTAATTTTATGTCTGGACCAGACGGTAAGAATCCCCGATATTCGAAGCCACTGGATGAAGACTCGTACGACCTCACGCCTATTCCTGCCATTGAGGATCTACACAAAACTCGAAGCTATTTGCAGTTTGCGGCAATTGTAGTGGGTGCTGCTGCCAGCATCTTTTTCGTAAATTACACGCCACAGTCCGCGCCGTATACCGTGATGATTACCTTGGCCATGACTGCTCTTGCCGCATATGCTGTACGTGCACAATGTAAACAAAGAGAAGCTGAAATAAAAGCAGACACCGAGCGTGTCAGAACACAACATAATGAACTGGCCGCCAAATATAATGTGTTGGTGGACTTACTGAAAAAAACTCAACAAGAATATAAAGACCTAGAAAACAGACACCGACAATTCAACAACTACGCACTTTACCTTATTAACACATACCATCACGCAAAAACTCTGAGAACAGATATCGACTCTGAAATCAACAGAATAAGAAGATCCTCCAAGATTCAAAACACTGATCTTGTCCTAGCACGTTTGGGCGCCATATCTGATAACACCACAATGATTCTACTTGAAATTAAGGATGCACTAAAAAAATGGGATGTACCCTTCGAAGCTTGATTCCTTCCTTTTCTTTTTAACCTTTCAAGAGAGGTCTGTTTTTTCTTCCATTTATCATGGTGTCACGCTTGACATAATCTAGTCATTAAACGCGTATTACAAAATCAAGTTCCATATTTTCAAATCTCGTATTGATTTTAATTAAAGGTCGCCTCCGGCATCGTCACGATGAACGAAGTTGATGTCTCTACACCCTGCAGCCTACTCAAACAAGCGAAAAAATTGGACAGACAGATGAGAACAGACCGGGAATGCGTGACCGCAACACAACAATCATTATGCATGACAACATATTTGGTGAGGACGACTTTGCGAACAGGCCGTTGAAGGGCCATTCCAAGAAGTGGTTGCAACAATCCGGCTTCACCGGCTTTTGAGAACTCCTGAAGGAATTCAGCTGAATCTTTGTTACTGGTCACAATACCGTCAACTACGACTATTTTGCTCTGACCTTTCTTAGTCTTTCATAAGGATCATCGTAATATAGTATTTCGGTAGAGCTAATTTTTCTGCCACGGTGTTGGGCGGCTTGCTTTCTTACGTCAGACCACCATACATCATATGATATTGGTTCGTTATCAAAAAACCAAAGGTCTTTGGAGAAGGTATTCAACTCCTCTATTATTTTGTCATATTTCTCTGAAGAAAGGATTTTCCAATCAATCCTGTATCGATAAACAATAGTCCTAATGTACAATTGCATTAATTTTGCTACATAAAGAATTATCAGATCTTTGATTATTTTTTCATCATATGCATTTATTCCAACTATCACACGTTGTCTACTTTGCCATAACTTGACACCATTCTTGGATGGATGAGCAAAAGCGCTGAGAAAGTTGTAGTGTACCATAATCCTATCTGCTTGTGTTCTGGAAACCAATTTGTTTAAC
>QCWB01000163.1 GCA_013114715.1 Nitrososphaera sp. | reverse complement strand
AGCCCATCAAGAGCTACATCGGCAAAAAAGACATGTTTGGCAGAAAATTGCAGGTCACAGAGATTGCTATCGCAGACGAGATTGCAGCTGCCGCGGAACTTGTCATGGGCAAGTCTGCCGGCATTCCTGCGGCCATAATACGCGGCTATGAATTTGCAAAATCAGGCACTGCCAAAGACCTGATACGGCCAAAAAAACAAGACCTGTTTAGATAGTCAAACGTGGAAGTTATCTACCACGGTCCTGTTTATATAACGCGTCCAGCCTCTCAGTCTATGGGCGGGATTAAGTGGACAAACAAACAATCGTCGCCATGGTGATTCTTGCTCTTGGGCTGACTTCGTTTGCGATTTATGGAGTCAAGACAGATCTTTACGGCTTTATCCCAGAAGAGAAATTTTTGGCCCCAGAATGCCTGGCAAAATACTCTATCGACATCGAAGACCCGCTGACGGCGCTTGCAATAACGAACGACGTTCGTGATTTTCATCGGGATTTCCAGTGCGCGCTGGCCTCGTATGAAACCCTTGAGAAAATACCAGAGATACGGTCCAACGCCCTGCTTGGCAGAGTTGAAGTATACCTGTACCAGGGGCACCCGGAACTTGGCATTCCAGTAGTTGACATGGTAAAGCTTGAGGAGAAAAATCCACTGATTCTCTCAAACGCCTACCTGACGGCAGCAAGGATAAACTACGAATTGCATCACTACGAAACTGCACAGGAAGAGCTGGCAATGGCCAAGCAATTGGACCCAAATAATCCGAATATTGCCCGTGTTGAAAAGCTGCTACGTGGCAGCTGATTACTACCGGTATTTAGTTGGTAAGGTTTAATATAACGCGGTTGTTATTTTTATCAAGTTCACAATGAGTACGAGCAGTAACATTAACCCGACCAAGTCTATTGATGTAAGGGGACTTTACTGCCCCGAGCCGGTTTTCCGTACCAAAATGGAGATTGAGCGCCTGTCAATAGGTGATGTTCTAAAGATAGTTGCAGACGACCCGGAATCTGAAGAGGATATATCGCGCTGGGTCAAGAGAAATGGTCACGAGCTAATTGCAATAAACAAGACTGCAAACGATCTGGAGTTTATAATAAAGAAGGCGAAATGAGTTGACCACAGTTGCAAGCCCGGACGTAGTACAGCGCATCGGACACACACCGTTAGTGGAGCTGAGCGCATTTTCAACAAAGAAGGTAAAACTATACGCAAAACTCGAATGGCACAACCCGTTTGGCTCTGTCAAGGACAGGGCAGCCTACTGGATGATAAGGGACGCGGAAAAACACGGCATCTTGAAAAAAGACAAGAGCATAATTATCGAGCCGACGTCTGGAAACACCGGTATAGCCCTGGCGGGGATCTCGAGTGCCCTTGGATACAAAGTAGAGATAGTCATTCCAGAAAAAGTAAGCGAAGAGACGAAAAAGATTCTGCGACACCTTGGCGCTACCCTGCATGAAACTTCTGACGACCTGTGCCCGCGAGTTGGGGCAGGAACCGACCAGAGCATTGCCCTGGCAAAGGCGATATCAAAGCCAAGGCCTGACATTTACTTTATGCCAAACCAGTATGAAAACGACGCCAACTTTCTGGCTCATTACGAAAGCACTGGCCCAGAGATCTGGAAGCAGACCGAAGGCAAAATCACACACTTTCTTGCCGGCTGCGGTACTGGCGGCACTATAACCGGCACTGCGACTTTTCTAAAAGAGAAAAACAAGAACATCAAAGTCATTGCCATCCAGGCGCAAAAGAATCACCTGCTGCAGGGCTTGCGGAACTTTGAAGAGTCCGCGATGCCAGATCTGTTCAAGAAGCGGGTCCGCGTGGTAGACGACTGGATGACTGCAACAAACAAGGATTCGTTTGAAGCTGTTCAATTGCTGGCGGAAAAAGAAGGCCTGCTTGTAGGCCCGTCATCTGGCTCTACGATGACTTGCATGCTCAAGACTGCAGAAAAGGTCGACGAAGGCGTAATTGTAGGGATCTTTGCAGACGACGGCCGCAAGTTCAAAAGTCTCTACGTAAAGGAAGGCATCTTTACAGAAGAACAATTCGACAGCAATCTTTCAAATGCAAAGCACATGTCGCGGCTGGCTTATAGCTTTTAACGCAGCTTTTGCTCTGACAGCCATCTTTCAACGTCGATGGCTGCCATGCAGCCAAAGCCTGCTGCAGTTACCGCCTGCCTGTACCTGTGGTCATGAACATCTCCAGCAGAGAACACGCCCTCGACGCTTGTCCTCGTATGGTCTTTAAGCACGATGTATCCCCTGTCGTCAAGGTCCAGCTCCCCTTTGAATATCGACGTGTTTGGCTCGTGGCCTATTGCCACGAATAGACCGCCGGCCTTGACCGTTGACTCGTTGCCAGTATTGATATCCTTGATTGAAACCAAACCGACCTTTTTATCTCCTTGAATGTCAGATATTTCGGAATTCCAGATAAACTCGATCTTCTGGTTCTCCATCGCCTTTTGCTGGAGGATCTTGCTTGCCCTAAGTGAGTCGCGTCTATGCACAATCTTGACCGACTTGCCAAACTTTGTAAGAAACGTTGCCTCTTCAATAGCAGTATCGCCGCCGCCTACAACAACAATGTCCTCGCCTCTGAAGAATGGCCCGTCGCACGTAGCGCAATACGACACGCCCTTGCCGCTGAACTTTTGCTCTGACTCTAGGCCCAGCTTGCGCGGGGAGGCGCCAGTGCATACAATGACTGCCTGGGCCTCATAAGTAGTTGAGTGAGTCGTGACTTTAAACGGTCTTTTCTTGAAATCTACCTTGATGACTTCGTCGTCTGTTACTACTGCGCCAAACCGCTCGGCCTGCTGGCGCATGTTCATCATCAGTTCCGGGCCAAATATGCCGCTTGGAAAGCCAGGATAGTTTTCAACCTCGCTTGTGGTCATCAGCTGGCCTCCAGGCAGGGTGCCAGAAATGATAAGAGTGGCAAGCCTTGCCCGTGAAGTGTAAATCCCAGAAGTGTATCCCGCCGGGCCGGATCCAATGATAACAACATCGTAATTCGTCTGGTTAACAACAGAATTATCGTTTTCAGACATTCCGAGTCGAGCTGAAGAATTGCAAAGCCTATTAATAATCCGTTCGGACCGCTTTTTGGAATCCGGAATAATCAAAATATACTATGATGGATGGATTTTATTATAAAATTTATATTTGTTATTCTGGATTTCTGAAATGATATTTCAAACATGGATGAAAAAGAAATTTCTATTTTAACTATAAGAATAGGAGTTGTAGTCCTACTTGCAATTTGTAGAGAAAACATCGTTTCTTATAGAAAATTCTTTCTCGATTAAGGCAGATATGGACTGATAAGATTCAACATATTTCAAAAGAGTAGCAACAAGCAGTTTTGCATACAATTCAGCGGAGGAAGGTGTTTCTTCATCGATATACTTTCTTCCCGCATGTAGTATTTCATTTCTCATGATATAGTATTCTTGAATTTTATTGTAGATGTAAAGAATAAATTCATTGGATTCCTTTGCAAATACTATTGAAGAGTACCTTTTTGCTATAGTTTCTTTTTTGTTGTTTCTCCCTTGCGATAACAACAGATCAATGGAAACAACGATTTTCACAAGCTTATCTGAATTAAGATAGTCGATTGCTGCTTTGCCTAGCCAATAAATTGCCGAAAGTATATCCTTTTCCAAGGATGTCAATTGAACTTCTGTCTTCAATAGTAAATTGTGAACTTTAGTAAAGCC
>QCWB01000162.1 GCA_013114715.1 Nitrososphaera sp. | reverse complement strand
GTCATACTTGTCCTTGTCCACGTACGGAGTCAGGCAAGTGCAGGAATCGCACATGAATTCGCCGCCAGCTTTTTCAATCTTGCCTGTAAGGCCAATCTTGGTTGCCTGGTTGTGTATGGCCTTTGAGCAAAATATCATGCAGCGTTTCTTGAATTTCTTGCCTGCAGTCATGTCTGCAAGCAGGTTTAGTTCTTCAAGCCCAAGCTGCGGGCTTCCAAGCGTGATGATGTCGCCGTCTTCTGCGGTGTTGAGCTCGTCTAACACGTCTTTGGCCTCTTTTTTGCCAAAAGCTATCTTTTCTTTGCCAGAATCGCCAAGCGAGAACATGCCACAGGAGCCAGACGTGCCAATGCCTGCAGATAACGCCTTTGCCTGCATCTTGGCAATTGAGCTGCCGACGTTGGCAAGCGATACGCTGCTCTCCTTGACTGTTTTGCCTGCAAAATACCCAAGCAGCCCAAAGTCAAGCTCGCTTGAAAATTTGTAGCCAGCCTGAATCGATACCTTTGGCTGCCTGGCCTCGTCCAATCTTAAATCAGATAGTGGCGCCATGCCTGTTACAGAGCTTGCCAGGGCAGAGAGCGCGCTTTCCTTGTTGGTCCGTAGGCCGAGGAGGGAATTTGAAAATACTGCAGCGTTGCTTTCGGCAAAACTTACAGCAGTCCCGCTGGCCGGAACGTCAAAAACTTCGTACGGCGTGCAGGTAAAAGACGGTTCTACTCCCATACGCTCATACGACTTTACAATGCGAGCCTGATTTTCAATGAATTTGTCTGACAGGTCTTCAGGTCTACTCCTGTCGTAGCCCATCGGGTTGACGGTGGTCTTTATCGCAACGCGGACGTCTTTGCTGAATTTTTCTAGAAATTGCACGCCGGCGTCTCCAATCGTGTTGTAATTCACGCCGGAAACATGCGCCCATTTTACCGGGACCAGTTTTTTTGCGTCGGTAGCCTGCCCGATTGAAACTAGAATCCTGTAGGCTGCTGCAAGCGCCTCGCCCTGATCGCCTTTCAGAGCCTTCTCTTCTTCCTTGGTCAGCTCCACGACTGCAATTTTCACAAAAGAGTATAAGAACCATTGGCGACAAGTTTTGCCGTTGGCCCGCGACATGGCTGCCATACTAAAAAAGATGCAGGCCGCTCTTTACCGCGAAAAGCCGCCCAGAATGACTGCGCTAAAGGGCCTCCAGAGCGAAGAGAGGGGTGATCCATTCAAAATCTTGATTGGAACCATACTGTCTGCCCGGTCGCGAGACGAAAATACTACCAAGGTGATAAACAAGCTCTTTGCCAAGTACGGCACGGCGAGGCAGCTGGCGGCAGCTGACATTGACGATGTAAAGCAACTCATCCACAGCATCGGCTTTTACAACGTCAAGGCAGCAAGGATAAAGCAGGTCGCGCAGATTCTTGTAGAAAAATTCGAAGGCCAGGTCCCGTCTGACATAAACCATCTTTTAGAGTTGCCAGGAGTCGGCCGCAAGACTGCAAACTGCGTGCTTGTCTATGCGTTTGACCGGCCTGCTATTCCGGTGGACATACACGTTCATCGGATCTCAAACCGACTGGGGTTGGTAGCGACAAAGACGCCAGAGCAGACAGAACAAGAGCTGACCAAACTAGTGGACAAGACCTTGTGGACGCAGGTCAACGACACATTTGTAATGTACGGCCAGAACATCTGTCTGCCGATAAAGCCAAACTGCAAGGCCTGCGACTTGAAAAAGAGCTGCAGGTATTACCAGTCTACTTTCTCCGCTTGAATTTCAAGAGGACTACCATAATGCCTCCCATGGCTATTGCCAG
Organism: Nitrososphaera sp.; assembly: GCA_013114715.1. Classification (GTDB taxonomy): domain Archaea; phylum Thermoproteota; class Nitrososphaeria; order Nitrososphaerales; family Nitrososphaeraceae; genus Nitrososphaera. The sequence goes on along the minus strand of QCWB01000162.1, from coordinate 1,947 downwards.
GGCCAAGGGGACGTAATACGTTGGGGTGTTTTCCGGGCTTCCAAAGCTAATGAAAAATGTCATGTGGCCTCCAGTGGCGTTGCCAAGTTCTGATGGATCTTCTTTGCCCCACACTTCAATAGAGCTTACTGAAAAGCCGTTTATTTCAAATCTGTCAAGCACGATTCTTGTGCCATCGTTAGAAGAGAGACCCTGGCTGTTTGCATGTCCCATAGCAATGGTTCCGTCTGGATTCCATCCAAATTCGTCTTTGTTGTATACTATAACATGACCGAGCTCCGGCGTATTGATTGCTATCTGGTATCTTTTTGACTCGTCTCCCCACATTGAAATCTGGATATATTTCTCGCTTGGAGCAGCCTCGCGAAGGATTACCACTGCCTTTGCGCCGTCACGCGGAACGTACTCGAGCTTGTTTTCGATGTTCAGAATCCAACTTGGGCCTCTTGGCTGTTCATAAGTATAAACAAGCGGGTCATTTCTATCGCGGTTTGCAGCCTGGTAGGGGAAAGTAAAAGTCTCGTTCTGCTTGCCCTTGATGACTTTATAATCATCGGTCTGCGCGTAAACTGGCAGAAATATCGCCGAAAGGATTGCCAGCATTATTGCGGGTGCAACTGCCAGACGATACATTTGCCTTACGTCCGCAGTCTAGTAATATAATCGACTCGGCTACTGCCGTGCTATTCACAAAAGGACAGCAAGACCGCGTTTATGGCAAACAGGCAAGGAGCGGCGGCGTTTACAACATCCTTGATGGCCGGACCGGCTGCATACAGGTTTGACCAGAAAACCGCATAATGACGTTCTGAATAAACAGCTACACCCGTCAGCGCCTTGGTCTGTAGACCACCTGTCTTTACGTTTCTGCTGTTCTCAGAAGTAACTCTGCAAGCATCGTCCTGCCTGGTCAGAGCTGACTCCTTTTTTATACAAACGGCTCTTTGAACGAGACGATTAGTCTTGATATTTCCGGCCGCATCAGGTGATCTGCCGGAATCTCGCCGGAGCTGACCATCTTTCTCATCTTTGTGCCACTCAATTCTTCTCGAACTTCTGGGCCGTGCGGGCAGTTTCGCTCATTTGCGTAGGACAGGCATTTCTTGCAATAGTAGAATGCCGGAAAGAAGACCGGCTTTATGGCAAGGTCCGTATAGTCCTTGAATATCTCCTGCGCTGCAAAGGGGTGGTAGTAGGTCCCGACTCCTGCGTGGTCCCTTCCCACGATAAAGTGCGAGCAGCCAAAGTTAGTCCTCATGATAGAGTGGTGTATAGCTTCCTTTGGGCCGGCGTACCTCATCTCTGTGTGCAGGGTGACAAACATGGCCTTGTTCTTTGGATAGTAATTGTCAATCAGGGCCTCGTAGGACGCAAGTATCACTTCGTCTTTAAAGTCGCCCTGCTTTTTTCTGCCTATCAGCGGGTTGACAAACAGCCCGTCGTAAAGATTCAGCGCTGCCTTTTGCAGCATCTCGTGCGCGACGTGCGGCACGTTTCTTGTCTGAAAGCCGACTACTGTTTTCCAGCCGTTTCTGGCTATTTCTGCGCGAGTCTCTGATGGTGTTTTTCTATATCTGCGCAGTGGCGACTGGGCAATTCTTCTAGTCACGTTAATCTTGCCTCCAACCAGTTTTTCTTTCATGCCAATTGTTTTTTCAACGCCTGGATGCTTGGTGTCGTCTGTCTGGTAGATGGTCTTTGCCACGGCTAATTTGTCAAAGCCATAGATTTCGTCAACATGCAATATTGCAAACCGCTCGCCAGAGCTGGCAAGAGCTACGTCTCCTGCTTGATTTATTTTTGCTGCAGTCTGATCGTCTACATCAAGTACTATGGGCACGGTCCATGCAAGGCCGTTTTTCAGCCGTCCTTTGCTTACTATGCTCTGGAAATCTTCCTGGCCGACAAAACCCTCAAGCGGGCTGAATACCCCGTCCGCGATGTTCT
>QCWB01000161.1 GCA_013114715.1 Nitrososphaera sp. | reverse complement strand
AATGAATTTAGATAATTCTTCGTTTCCGGCATCTTTTTTCTCCATCTCACGTTTTAAATAGAATCATCATTAAAAATATTTTTCCAGACTCATCCAAATTAGCTCTTTGCAGATACTGCTTGCTTTTCAAGCTGCTTGGACATGGCAAACGAGCCAAGGGTTATTGCAAACCCAAACAACAGAACGCCGCGTAGCCCAAACAGCTCTGCAACGATGCCGCCACCAAGCGGGCCGACGATGGCCCCTACACTGATTGTTGACTCTAGCAGCGCGCTTGAGGTGGCCTTTTCCTTGTTCCTGTCAAGCAAAAACAAAAGCGAGCCGATGTAAAGAAAACTCCATGACACTCCAAGCAACACCTGTATCGGAAATACATGCACGTAGCTTTGCGAGACGAAATACGCAATGAACACAGCTGCCGAAAACGCCGCTCCAAGCTCTATTGACTTGTAGTAGTTTGCCTGAATCAGGTGGCCAAAACGGTTCATAAAGATAAACTGCGTCATGGCGTTTGTGGCGTAGATCACGCCTATCCACAGATCGCTTGCCCCAAGATCCTTGGCCAGAAATATTGGAAAGATGCTCCAGACGGCACTGGCGCCCATCTGCCTGAGGAAAAATGAGCCGTAGACCATCTTGTTTTGCTTGAGAATCTGAATTGTGGCACTTGACTTTAGGTTCACCTGCTGGTTTTCAGTTTCCTGCTTGTAGTCTTTTAGGAAAAACGATATGACAAAGCCGGCCAGAAACATTGCTCCGGACAGCGAAAAGACAATGTTTGCGTCTCCACCAAAGGCTTCCTTGAGCGCCCCGGCCCCGACGGTTCCGACAAACCAGCCAAGGGAACCAAATGAGATGATTCCTGCCAGGACGACTTTTTTGTCGGTCGCCTCGTAGGCCTTGGCGATCAGTGCGCCGGCGTAAATCCCGGTTGCAACGCCGGCAAAAATCCTGACGGCAAAAAGAGACAGTCCATCAAATACGGCAAGGTGTATGAAAAACGCCGCCGCACACAGCAGATATCCGACACGAATCAGGAATAATCGGCTTTTGCCGCCACGCTTGTCGTATTGCTTTGCGAAATAAGCGTAAGAGACGGCCTGTGCAAGGCCGTACCCGGCCACGATGGCGCCCACCAGAAAATACGAGTTGGTGATTGAATTTGCAAACAACGGCATGAACGTGGCAGTAGCGCCAATTCCGGCAGATTCTACAAGATTCAGAGAACGAAGCGTATATTTCAACGAGATGACACTATGACCTTTGACTGGAGAACTTTGGTTGCAATTTTCCTAATATATTGCATGATAAGCAAACTGACTGACTGGTCAGTTATCTTTATTAGTAGCTGAGTGGCAAGCAGTCCAAAAGCAATGTGTCCAAAAGTCACCAGCATGCACAAGACAGAAGTCAAAGAGAGGATCATCAATGCAGCAATTGAGAGTTTTTCACAGACCGGTTTTGACAGGACAAAGATGGACGACATTGCCAAAAGCCTCGACCTGAGCAAGGGCACGCTGTATCTGTATTTTGAGAGCAAAGAAGACCTGTTCATGGCCATTTGCGAATATCACCACAAGCAGTCGATGGTCACCATGGCAACAATGTTTAACGAGAAGGAAAGCATCTTGGCCGACGCAGAGGCAATTTATGACAACCTGCGGCGAATAATGCGCGGAACTGAAAAACTGATGTTTGAGATGCTTGTCGAGTCTGCAAGAAATCCGCGTCTTAGAAAGGCCATGTACGATCATAGGTTAAAGATCTGCAGCGCGATTGTAGAGCAGATTAACATGCTAGTTGAAAAAGGCTTTCTGAGAAAAGACCTAGACGTAGAGGGCCTAGCCTCCGCATTTGTCGCGCTTTATGACGGCCTTACTGCAAGCAAGATGCTTGGATTTGACGAGCCGGCAAACAAAAAGGCGTGGCTGGCGATGATAAGGACTCTGGTTTCCGGCGATTAGTCGCTGTACGTGACTTTTATCATCTTTGCGTCTTCAGAGTTTGTCGGAGCGTCAGACCTGTCTGTGCTCAGCGCCGCAATTTTGTCGACAACGTCCATCCCTGACGTCACCTTGCCAAAGACGGTGTACTGGTTGTCCAGAAAGTTTGAGTCCTTTAGCACGATAAAGAACTGCGAGCCGGCGCTGTTTGGATCCTGCGAGCGAGCCATGGACAGAACCCCGCGAGAGTGCTTGGTTTTGTTAAACTCTGCTCTGACTGTCCAGCCGGGGCCGCCGGTTCCCCACCTGCTCTTGTTGGCCACGTTCTTTGTCAGAGGGTCGCCGCCCTGTATGACAAAGTTTGGAACTATTCTGTGAAATATCGTACCGTCGTAAAAGCCGCTTGCAGCAAGCTTTTTGAAATTCTCGACGTGCTTTGGGGCAACGTCTGGCAGGAACTCGATGCTAATGTCACCAAATTTCGTCTGGATTTTTCCGGTTGGCATGAAATTCGATAGATGTGGCACTATTTGAATTAAACAGAAAGATAATGTACTTGATTCGACAAATAACTAACATGCACCAGTACCTCACGGCTCTCAAGGCAAAGTATTCAGAGTGTGCCAGGTGCGGCAAAAGGTCGTGCAGCTCCTGTATTCGCTGCGGATATTGTTATCTTTGCCATCCAGTCATAGAGCTGGCAGAACGAAATCTAGGGAAAAGCCCGGTGGCAGGTTAACGTCTTTGGCCCCGTACGTCTAGATTGTTAGCCCGAAGAGTTTATAGCTTTGCAGGTATCAGTCAAGTTATTGGCTGCGTCTGGTCCGATACTGGAAGAAAAGACGAATTTCCTATACTGCCCGGACTGCAAGATGCTTTTTCTGTCAGAAAAGGCTTCACAAAGCCACGAAAGCTCTGGACATTTCTTGCAAAGGCTTGTCCCAGAATAGCAAGGCAGTGTACACCTACTGGTTATAATCAGCTTGACTCTGGAATCTTTAGTTATGTTCGGGACTTGGCCGACTCTGGACACAGTTCGAGATCTCGCAGAGTTTCCCGTGGCATAATGCTGGTCCGCCCTCTACTTTCCCCTTTCCGGCTCCAGTGTAGGGCGGGCCTAAACATATCACAGATATAAGGGACCGAGTCCAAGTAATTAGCAATGGACGGAAACACCAAGCGGTTCATGATGAACCAGCTTATGTGGCTTGGCATCTACTTTGCCATTAGCATCATAATCTCGATTCTGGTGCCGTTTCCGTATTCCCTTATCATACTCATAGGGATAATACTTGGCCTTGCCTACTGGAGAAGGCGCCGGATGATGCGGCAGATGGGCTCCTCAGCCGGCATGTTTGGCAACCCCTTTGCCTCAAAGGGCATAGACTATTACTGCATGAACTGCGGTACCAAGCACAACAAGGCCGAATGCCCAAACTGTGGCTCAAAACTAAAGAAAGCAGGATTTTAGCAAAGCATTTAGAGTCTTTTTGCCTGTTACAAGGCCATGGGCAAGAACCAGAAATTTACCGGTTTAAACACAGACATTGAAAGGCTCGCAAACAGAATTGAGACTTATTTACAGGAAAACGGCTTTGAAGTTGCATTGTCAAAGGACCCGACGGCCCCGCCGTCCTGGTTCTTCATCCAGGCAAGGAAGGTAAGCGCGCTCAGGACTGTTGCCGGCGCAAGAAGAAGCACAGATATCACTATCAAAGGCGCGCCAGAGAATTTCGAAGTCTCGGTTGGAACTGGCGAATGGGGCAAGAACCTTGTCTCCTCGGCGCCTCTTTTCATAGTCCCAGTCGTTGGAATCGGAGTGACCCTGGCCAAGCTGTACACAGCCAAGAGATTTGAGGACA
>QCWB01000016.1 GCA_013114715.1 Nitrososphaera sp. | reverse complement strand
AGAAACGTCTTGTTTCAAGGCGGACAACAATTCGTGCTTCTTCCTTGTCCAGCTCTCCGCAGGCGCACAGGTCGTCAGGGAGGCCGCATTTTTTGCAGATAACCGCCATCGAGTAAGTCGAATTTCGCACGGCCTATTATTAAGCCTTATTGAGTGTCGGATAAAGGATTTTACAAGGCTTGCAGATCCATTATTCTGATGTCTGAAGAGAGTTCAAGGTTCAAGTCCGCGGCTTCGCTGCTGCTCAAAGGTGGTTCTTTGATAAACGAAGCCTGCACAAAATGCGGCGGCGTGCAGGTCAAATTTGGAGGCAAGATTACCTGTATCAACTGCGGCAACGAGACAGGTGTGGATTTGCCAAAACCAAGTTCCCCGATAGTCCAGTCCGACCTTGCTTCAGCCGCGACTGCCATCGAAGAAAAGATAACAAGCCTTGCAGCAGAGATAAAATCAGAATCCGACATCGGAATCCAGAAGCAAAAGATAGAGCTTGTCCAAGGTTATCTAGGCATACTTGAAAGATTGAGGTTTTTGGCCAGGCAGCAATAACGCAATGTATTTAAAAGATTGCCACGATGGGACTTGTAATGAGTAGTAAAAAGAAGAATGCCCCACTACCGGCTTCAAGCGCTGGTTTGCTTAGGTTCTTTGAAGACGAGACTCGGGGTATTAAAGTCAAGCCGGAGATTGTGCTTGGTATAGCCGGTGCAATGATAGGAATATCTATTATTATCAGAATCGTATTCCCTGCCTGATCACCGATGCTGGCGTCAGAGCAAGACGACGTTTCTAATATCCATAGGAGGTGGTCATTCACCAGGCTTACCCCAGGGTCGCTCAAGTCGTCCTATGCAATGACCCTTGCGTGCGCTGCCGCAGTCATTGTAGTTTCCCACGTCTTCCACCTTCAGACAAGCGGCTCTGAACTTGCCTTTTACCTTCCGCTGTCGCTTGTTGTTCTTTTTACAACGACGTTTCTTGACCGGTTTTTGTTGCGCGGGACGCCGGTAAACAACCTGTCCAAGATAATCCATGTCTCGTCTTTTGCCAATTTGCTTTGGGCCATCACAGTCATCATGGGAATTGCAGCAAATGCGGTATTCTCAAAGCCAGCGTACACCACGGATTATATCATCACAGGCATGATGCTTGCAGCAGGTCTTAGAACAGGCATCTACGTCTCGGTGTTTGGCGCAAGCCTGTACAGGGCGATTGCAATCTCGTTTATACAGCCTGTTATCTTGCTCTTTTCTTTTCTGCCGCCGTCGTTTCACAATACTGTATTCACGCCTCCTGCGCTGGTCTTTGGGTCTATTTTCATGGCGCTTGGAGTCATCTGGGCAGTAGTCACGGACAAGGCTGGAAGGCCGACGATAAAGAGCACTTTTCGGATGCTGCAGGCATTTCTGGATGCCTGGACGGAGAACAAGGTCGACAAGATGGAGAACCTCTTTGAAGGCAGGTCCTACGAAACAATCGTTGGCACAAAGATAATAAAATTTTCCAACTCCCAGACGCATGCCATAGTCCTGCCGGACGTCCATCCGGGGCCGTTTGGCATGGTAGGCGGCAGCTACTTGCCGTATGTGCTGTACAATTCTTTTGGAAAAAAGGCCCTAGTCATGCACAGCGTCTCGGACCATTCGCTCAACATCCCATCAAAGCGCGAGGTGGACAGATACATCAAGAGTTTGGACGGCATGTCTGTCCAGGGCAAGGGCAGCAAATGCGCAGAGCCAGTCCAGATAAAGAGGGCAAATGCGACGGTTACCGGCCTGGCCTTTGACAGGTCCGCAATAGTCATGCTTTCCCTTGCCCCCAAGGGGATGGAAGATGTCCCACAGCAAATACGGGCAGAGCTTGAAAGCTATGCCTCAGGCATAGGGTTTGGCAACCTGCTTGTAGTTGACTGCCACAACGCAATGGGCGGCCACATAGGCAAGGAAGACGAAAGCGACTTGCTTGCAGCAGCCAAGGAATGCCTTGAAAAGCTGATGCATATGCCGCAATACGAGTTTGAGGTAGGGTTTGCCAGCCTAGACGACATGTCAGGCCGTCCAGCCAGCCAGTCTGAACTTGGGCAGGCAGGTCTTGCCGTCATGGTCATCAAAACAAACGGAAAGAAATACGCAATTGGCTGGTCTGATTCAAACAACATGGAAAACAAGCTTAGAGACAAGGTGATCTCCGCTGCATCCGGCGATGTCCTGATGCTGGAGGTCTGCAGCTCCGACACTCACTCTACTTCTGGCAAGCGTACCAGGGAAGGTTATTTTGCGCTTGGCATGACTAGCAACCAGGACAAGATTGCGTCTGTCTTTGGAAGCATGTGCGAAAAGGCCGCTGCACGGGTTTCAAAATCAGGATTTGAGGTTTGTTCTGCAAAGTCAACTGTTAAGGTGATGGGCCAGCAGCAGTTCGAGGACTACTCAAGGGCGCTGGACAAGACCATGAGCGTAACCAAGCTCTTTGTAGGAATCACTTTTGCAGTTTACGTGGCCATGCTTGTGATGGTCTCCTGATACGGTTTGATGTGCAGCAACATTAAAAATTAGCCACGAGTTCATAAAAGAAAATGTCATTCACAGTTAACAAGATAACCGTTCTAGGCTCCGGAATAATGGGCCACGGGATTGCGCAGGTTTCTGCCATGGCCGGATACAATGTTACTCTCCGCGATATCGAGCAGTCATTTCTTGACAAGGCCATGGACAAGATAAAGTGGTCGTTGGGCAAGTTAGTCGAGAAGCAAAAGCTCTCGCAGGCAGAAGCAGACAAGATTTTTGCGCGAATCACACCGATAGTGGATTTGAAGCAAGCCCTCAAGGACGCCGACATGGTAGTTGAGGCAGTACCGGAAGACATGAACCTGAAAAAGAAGGTTTATGCGGAAGTCGAAAGTGCAGCAGAGCAAAAGACGGTTTTTGCGTCCAACACAAGCACGCTTCCAATAACAGAGATGGCCGCGCTTACCAACAGGCCTGATAGATTTGTGGGTATTCATTTTTTCAACCCACCGCAGTTGATGCCGCTTGTAGAGGTTATCCCTGGCAACAAGACAAACCCGGCGACCACGGAATTGGCAATGGACTTTATCAAAAAAGTCGGCAAGCAGCCTGTGCTTTGCAGAAAGGACGTTGCGGGCTTTATAGTCAACAGGATTTTCATACCGTTGGTCCACGAAGCCGTATTTTGCAAAGACAGGGACGGCGCGACCATGACCCAGATAGACTCTGCAGTAAAGTTCAGGATGTCATTTCCAATGGGAATCTTTGAGCTGGCAGACTATACAGGAATGGACGTCATCCACAAGGCAACGATAGAGATGCATTCCCGGGACGCCAAGGTCATAAACCCGCATCCTGCGATAAAGCAGCTTTTCGACGAAAAGAACCTAGGACAGAAATCAGGCAAGGGCTTTTACGAATACAAGGGCGACAAATACGAGAGAATAAACCTGACAGAACAAGAGGCTGCAAAATACAACCCGATAAAGCTTGTCGCAGTGGCAGCCAACAATGCCGCGTGGCTCATCTCAAACAACGTCTGCGATAAAGAGGACCTGGAAAAGGCGCTCAAGCTTGGCATGGGCCTGAAGAAGGAGTTGTTTGCCACAGTCCAGGAGTTTGGAGTCAAGGAAGTTGTAAAGACCCTGCAAGACCTGGAAGCAAAGCACGGATCGTTTTACGCGCCTGACCCGTACCTGCTGAACTACAAACAGTAGCTGAAAATATATTATCAGTCTTTTTTAGAAGACAGATAGTGGATGGGTTGTCTAGCCTGGTTAGGATACCTGTCTCACACACAGGTGGTCGAGAGTTCAAATCTCTCCCCATCCACTCTATTTTCGTATATGTTCTCTTGATTTCGCATATGTTTTGTGCAGCGTTTGTATACGTTCTTGCTCTAAGGCGGCGACCATTGACTTAACCCCGCCGTCTTCATTTTTTGCTACACTATCACAACTTTTGATGCTTGCTTTGTCGTTACGTCGTAAAAAAATACCACATGTGCGGCAGTAGTAACTACTAGCTAAAATGTCGGCTTGTCGCCGAAAATGCGTTTGTAGCTCGCTTTGGCCTTCTTGCCGCATTTCGTGCAGGTAAACATCATCATGCAAAACGTATACGTTCTATTTAGCTTTTATGCTCGCTTGATCTATCTTTCAGGGTTTCTCTAATTTGTGGGAGATTCTTTCTAGTACATCGTAGATAGTGAGCCAATAGTTATTCAGATAAGCCATTTGTATATTTGTACACGTATCTTATCTAGTCCGTTGGTGATGACCGTCGAGAAATCATTGCCGAGTATTGAGTCCGGTGTATTCTGCTGGCTAAAATAGATTGTCGTCTCAAAGTATTACTAGGCAAACCTAATGCCTATACTAGTAATAACCTGAACAATAGAACCAACTACATCAGATGCGTTACCTTTCAGGGCAGACTCTAGTTTTGCTGTTAGAGATTCTTCGCCAATATTCGCCGCTAGAACGAAATCTTGGTATTTAAAATTCGGGTCTTTAATAGAGTATGTTAATACACCCTCATACGCAAGTTCGTCTTTACCTCGTTTCATGCGATAAACTTTGCCGTGCAGTACCGCCTGCGCTTGATTCACTCTTTTCGCCTCAATCGTTACAAGATAACCCTCGCCAGATTCGAATTTTTTCTTGACAAACTGAACTTGCTTCTTTAGAGACATCGGTTTCTTAACAACTTTGTCTGTTGTGGGTGGGACGGTAGTCATTACGTTTTTTGTTTCTTCGACATGGGCTGGTGCAGGTAAATCTGGTACCGATATGTCTGTCATGAGAATAGAAGAGATGTATTATTTTGCTTATTAAGTATACGTAAAAACGCAGAGCGAGTGAAAAGCAGCATGTATGTTTACTTTTGCCTATCGCGTTTGGCGATTTTTTCTCTGTCTTTTGCTGGTAGTTGATCGAATAAGTCGGAAATTTTCTTGGGGTTTGTTATCATGTAATCTGTTATGATATTTACTAGGTCGAACAGTTTGGCGGCGGTGGTAACGTCGTCTCGCAAGTCTATTAAACCCGGGTGTACTGCATTATTACCTGTGACTCTTACAATGTCTAGAGCTTTTTGTATTTTCTCTGGCAAGCCGTTCTCTACTAGTCTCTTTATGTTATCGTTCAAATTAGAGTCACCTGTAATGCCAAGAATGTTGTTTGTTAGCTTTTGAATACATAAACGCATAAGCGCAGATGCACTTCTAGGCGATTTTTGAATGATCTTTGCAGCCTCTTCGTAATCAGATTTTATATCTGCAGGTAAGTCAGAGTTTGGTAATGGTACGATGTTGGTTTCTGGGTAAACCATCTTACCGAGATACCATATCGAAATTGCTTTACAATGTATACAGTTTGTCAACTCGAGACCCGCGACTTTAAAAGCTGCCATACTATGCTCATTTTGTAGCCCTTGATACCATTTTTGATGTGCAAACGCACCACAACTTGGGCAATTATAACTGCTCTTTTTATATTGAGGCGGCGTATAAGGTTGCATTTAATATAGAATAGTTTTCTAGCTATCTCATAAGTTTTTGTGAAATGTGGTTATGCATTTCGTCGATGTTTCGAAGAAAAATTGATTATTCGTACAGCAGGCGATGTGGCTTCTTTTTACGCACTTTGTAGATTAGAATTTTGATTCGAACATAAATTTTGCAGGTAGGGGGTATTATTACTTGACTAGTTGTTTGTTTGACAGTTGGTTATGAGTGTAAAAACGTATACTGGCTTCGTATCTTTAGCACGAGACCCCCAGCATCTCCAAAGCCTTTCTCTTTTTATTTTCATTGATTAGTCTCCTCATATCTGCAAGAAACTCGTCGGCGTCCTGTGTTATCATCTTGGTTTTTCCACTCTTGATGTTCTTTATAGCTTCAATTTCTTCTGGCCAGAGTCCATCTTCAGGCTTGGTAGCTTGTTTTGTGGCCATACGCAATTCTTTGTCCTATTTTGCTTATAACTGTTTTATCATTCGAAAAGATGTCTTATTATGAATCCAGATACATTATTTCTGACGGCAGCCAATGATCCTGATAAACAAACCAGTAATAGACGATCAGGAAATTCGCGAAATACTGCGCGTGCTTGAAGAAAACACGCTTACCGATTCGTCTTTTAAAGGCGGCAAGAGGCTGCAGGATTTTGAATCTCTGCTTTGCGATTTCCTAAAAGTCAAACATGTTGTGGCCGTCAACTCTGGGACCTCTGCTCTTTATGCGGCACTTGCTGCAGCAGGCATTGGGCCTGGAGACGAGGTTCTAGTCCCGTCCTTTACCTTTGTCGCTACGGCAAACGCGGTTTTAGCCGCAGGGGCCAAGCCGGTATTTGTAGACATCAAGGAGTACACAACAAGTGTTGCGGATCTAAAAAGCAAGATAACAAAGAAAACAAAGGCGGTAATCCCAGTCCACCTGTACGGCCATCCCTGCGATATGGACGAGATTCTGGAAGTAGCGGAAAAGCGCAACTTGCAAGTTATCGAGGACGCCTGCCAGTCGCTTGGAGCCACGTACAAGAAAAAACAGACAGGGACTTTTGGCGTCATGGGCTGCTTTAGCATGTACGCTACAAAAGTAATAACTGCCGGAGAGGGCGGCGCGATTGCCACCGACAGCGACAAGCTGGCAGACAGGCTGAGGATTATCAGAAATCACGGCATGGTCAGCGGCTACGATACAAGAGGCTTTGGGCTGAATCTGAGGCTTTCGGAAATCGGAGCTGCAATAGCCAAGGTGCAGATGAGAAAACTTGCCGGCCTGCTTGAGATAAGAAGGCAGAACGCGGCCATGCTCTCTGATTTGCTGGCAGGCTCTGGAATTTCGCTACCAATAGAGGGTCAGGATAAAAAGTTCAACTGGTACCTGTATACTGTGGCGTTTGCAAAACGCAGGACAAGAGAGACGGTAAGGGTGGCGCTGAAAAACGCAGGGATTGCTGCAGGCGTCTACTACGATCCGCCAGTCCACAAGACACTCTATTACCGCAGGATTATGCCAGGCATAAAGCTTGTCGAGACCGAGCGCATCTCAAAACTGGTATTGTCTCTTCCGGTTCATCCAAGAGTAGACGAAGAAGATTTGCAGAGAATAGCTTTTATGGTTCGTGAGGCGATCAAAAGAGTAGTGAGCTCAAAATCGTGATATTAACATAAAACTATCATTTTATGTTAGTATCAATGGTGCGATGCGTTTTTATATTAACTGACCAGTAACTACAGGCTGGAAATGCCGATCGATACGGGAGATACGACATGGATGCTTATTTCTACAGGCCTCGTCATGTTGATGACGCCTGCGCTTGGCTTTTTTGAAGCAGGCCTGATTCGAAGCAAAAACTCGCTGTCTATAATAATGCAGACATTCTCTGGCTTGGCCATTCTTTCTACTCTTTGGTTCGTAGTAGGTTTTTCATTGGTGTTTGCGCCGTCTCAGGGCGGTATTATTGGTGGTCTGGACTGGGCATTCTTTAACAACGTGCCTTTCAACGACACACTGGATTATGCGCCGACCATACCAGGTGTAACGTTTGGCTCGTACCAAATGATGTTTGCAGTAATTACGCCCTTGTTGATGACGGGTGCCTTTGCAGAAAGGCTCAAGTGGAAAGCCTTCTTTGTTTTCATTATAGCATGGAGCATATTCGTCTACTTCCCGCTTGCCCACTGGGTCTGGGGAAGGGGCTGGCTTGCAGACCTGGGAGTGTTTGACTTTGCAGGCGGTATTGTCATCCACACAAGCGCAGGTCTGGGCTCACTAGCTGCAGCTCTGGTCCTTGGAAAAAGAAAGAACTTTGGACCTGAGATCATGGTGCCGCACAACATCCCGCTTGCAGTCATCGGCGCGGCGTTGCTCTGGATAGGCTGGTTTGGATTCAATGCAGGAAGCGCCCTTGCTTCAGGATCACTGGCTGCCAACACACTGCTTGTAACGCACATTGCCTCAGCCACGTCAGCGATGGTCTGGATCGTCCTTTCCTGGAGAAGGTCCGGCAAGCCGTCAACTACTGCAGTCATCAACGGCGCGATCGCTGGCCTTGCAGGTGTAACGCCGGCGGCAGGGTTCATAGACGCGCAGAGCTCGTTCTTTTTGGGAATCGTTCTGGGACTTGCGTCTTACTATGCAATCCTGCTGCTCAAGGAGCACTGGCATATCGACGATGCGCTTGATGTCAGCTCTGTTCACGGAATCACTGGCATAGTCGGATCGCTGGCAATCGGTATCCTGGCTACTCAGATAGTAAACCCGGCAGGTCCTAACGGCTTGTTGTATGGAAACCCCATGCAGTTTGCCATCCAGGCGCTTGGCGTAGGTGTCGCTGCAATTCTGGGATTTGGTGGAACCGTCATCATCATGAAGGTGATAGACAAAACAATAGGCCTCAAGGTCAAGGAAGAAGAAGAGGATATTGGGTTGGACATCACGCAGCACGCAGAGCGGGCATACGTCAACTAGAGCCCCTCTACTTTTTTCTAAACCCTTTTATCTTTACAGACTGCATTTTCGTTGATTTGCGTCTCATAGTATACACTGGCAAGGGCGGCACCGGCAAGACTGTCACGTCCTGCGCAACAGCAATAAAGCTTGCCGAGCGAGGCTACAAGACCCTGGTCATATCGGCAGACCCTGCTCACACACTGAGTGATGCGTTTATCACCCCGGACATTGCCTATGAGCAGAAGCAGGTGCTGCCAAACCTGTATGCGCTGCAGGTTGATCCTGTTGCAGAGATGAGCAAGCAGTATAACACCATCCTGTCGTACATGGCCTCCGTGTTCTCGGCAAAGGGCATAGACGAGACTCTTGCCTACGAGATAGCCATGCTGCCTGGAATGACGCAGCTGTTCTCGCTGCTAAAGATAGAAGAGGTCTGGCAGACAAAATCCTTTGAGGCAATAGTGCTGGACATGCCAGCTTCAGGCGAGGCCCTAAGGTATCTGTATTTCCCAAAGCTGGTAGGAAGCATCGGCCGGAAGCTGTCCGGCATTGCCGGCCTGTTTAGCGGCTTTGCCAAGGTTTTTCAGCCTATTTCAAGCATCCCGGTGCCAAGCAAGGAAGTAATAAGAAGCGAAGTCGAGCTCATCGACAGACTGGACAACCTTTCAGACATTATCAAGGACAACGATGTCACAAGCATCCGGCTTGTGGCAAATCCGGATACCTTTAGCATTGAAAATGCCAAGCGCGCCATGATGTCGGCCAACCTGTACGGAATAAACGTCGACATGGCCGTGATAAACAAGATAATGGTTGATTCAACTGACCAGTATTATGCTCGCTGGGCCAGCTTTCAGCAATCCAAAGTCGAAGAGGCAAAAGCCAACTTTTTCCCTCTCCCCATAAGAGAGGTGCAGCTCTATCCTACCGAGCTGCGTGGCGTAGAAATGCTCTCGCAGCACGGCGACAAGCTTTTTGGAAGCGACGATCCAGCCGGCGTATTTTATCGCGGACAGCCGTACAGGTTCGAGTCCGAGGAGAGCGGGGTTCGCATGACCGTGCAGGTCCCGTTTTCAGAGAAGGACGATTTTGACATAGAGCGGATTGGTGACCATCTTTCAGTCGGAGTCAAAACTGCTGCAGGCAGAATAGTCAACATAGTCCCGCTTCCCACGGTGACGGTAGGCATGAAGCTGTCAAAAGCCAGGCTCGAAGACAAAAAGCTGACGGTGCTTTTTGAAAAAAAGCCCAATTTGGATCATAAACCGGGCTAAATGACCATAGTCCGAAGGTTGTAATTGTCAGAGAGTTTATATAATAATTGCATCATTCTACGGTCGAGTAAGAATGCCTATAGATCCAGACTTTCCAAGGAATCATCAGGTAATTGGCAAGATAGCACACTCAGACGGAGAGCACTTCCACTTCTTCTGGGGCCCAGGCAAGGTAGCCGAGGCCGCAGAGAACGAAGAGGTAAAGCATGCATACGAGTCAAGAGGCGAGGAGATCGTCCCGCTAGGCGTAAGCGGCACGATGGTTGCCATCGACTGGGACTCTTGCGTTGCTGACGGTGCTTGCATTGAGGCCTGCCCGGTTCAGGTGTACCAGTGGTACAGAACAGAACAGGACGTTCCTGGCGCTGATGCATGCAACCACACATTCTCCGGAACTGGCAGCTCTGTGAAGGAAGAACGCAAAGACTACACCGACAAGGCAGACCCAATCAGGGAACACGACTGCATCTGGTGCATGGCATGCGTTTCAGTATGTCCTCCGCAGGCAGTCAAAGTCGACCAGTCAAACCTCGAATTCCACGAGAAGGCTGCAGGTACCTTCAACGAGGCGCTGTCAAAGGGTTCAGCACCGCCACCTCACGCCCACTAACTCTCTTTTCTTTTCTTTAAGATTAAATTCAGCCGTCATCTTTGCTTGACTGTTGCCAGTCCTAGTAGACTCGTACATGGGCATCTTCCTTCCGGCTGACATTACTGCAAGGATAACCAGGTTCTTGGCTGGACAAGTAGAATTCCCGTATATAAAAAAGGGCGAGATAATTGGCGCATTCTATATTTTTGGCAAGGATTACGGCGTTTCTGGCGATAATGAAATAAAGGAAGTCAGGGACCTTGCAAAAAGAACCGTCGAGCAGGCCGCCAAGGACATCAGGATGTATGCTGCCACTCCAAACCGTCTGAACTCAGCGTTTACCAGGGAAAACTACACAAAAAGATCACTTCAGATTATAGTGGACAATGCAGCATTGGACCAGGCTGAAGTAAACAGGCGCGTGGCCGGCGACCCAAGCATACTGTCTGACTGTTTTGCGCAGCATGTCGCGCATTTCAAGCAGGAATATTATTTTGAGATTTTCGGCCCCTTTCGAAAAGAGCAGCTGCCCTCCCGGCTTTATGGCAAGCTGGAAGCAAGGATGCTTTTGCTTGGCTTTAATTCAAAGTCATTGCCTTTTGCAAGCTCGCTTGAGCCGTTCTTTAACTGGATGTCCTCAAAAGTTTGATGAATGGTCCACGACGCGTACCATGTTTTTGACGTCAAAGACCATGACTTCCTTTGGCAGGTTTATGGTCATTATTCCCTCGTTTGGCTGGTTGTACCTTATGACGTGCACCAGCGCGCCTTTGCCTAGTTGCCTTCCGCTGCGTTTTTCCATTTTTATCTCTGGGTCAAACAGCACGTCAAAGGCAAAAAAGTATGTGCCGCCCCACACGTTTACGGAATATTCTACTCGGAAATACGGGATGGACATGCGCGGAAATTTCAGCGCGGTTGCTGAATGAAGGCTTTCTCCGGTATCGTGGAATCGGCCTCCGTGAAAGCCATCAATGAACGGAACCTTGGAAAATACCGTCGAGCCGACAGACTTTCTATCACAGAGCATCTGGTATCGCTTGAACTCTTCGTCTGGAAGGGTTGCCGGCCCGTATTTTGCGTCGTCATGAACAGTCACGCGACGGTTCACAAGGAACTTTTGATTCGATTCCAAAAGCCGGCGTATGTTCTCTACAAATTGGTGCTCGTTGCATTCGTAAAGCGGCATTATCCACCGACGCCCCGGACGACATGTGTTATGGTGTCCTTTGACCCGCAGATGGTGATTATTGGATCCTTTGGATAGATGTCGCCTATTTCCTCTGAAACGCTGATGCTCTCGGATCCCTTGACGTAGAGCATCTTTGTCCAGAACTTGCCGTCTGCAACCACGGTTGCCGAGGTCTGGAGTGCAAAACCTATTTCTGACAGGCTGCTTTGCACCTGCTCTAGCGAGACCAGCACCGATATCGATTTCAGCTGCTGCCTACCCTTTTTCTCCAACGACATACCTTGCTCGCCTCAAGTATAAAAATCGAAGGCGTCTACACAGGATAAAGTTATAACATATAATAGTAGGCTGGGAAAAAAAGAGCCTGCGCAGATGTGGCAGAGTGGTCTCCCCCACTTGGGGACAAAATAATGCGTCGGCCTTGAGTCGGTTTTTGGCCGGAGAGCCGATTCGCCTTCGGGCGATCAGGAGTTCGAATCTCCTCATCTGCGCCTATACTTTTCTAGAAGTCTCTCTTTGCTTTCTGCCCTTTACCTTTTGGGTGTGCTCTGCCTTTATCTGCCGATCAAGGCGCTTGATAAGCTCCTTTGCTGCGCTTGTCGGGTCGTAGCCGATGGCCTTGGCGTTAATAACACCTTTTGCCGTGATAAGTCGCGTCCGGATAGAGTATTTTCGAGTCCTGTGTTTGTCAGCGTATACAACGACTGACTGGATGTCTCCCAGCTTGCCCTGAATCTTTTTCAGGAATCTTGCGATATGCTCCTCGATTTCCCTTCTGTCTTGCTCGTCTTCAAGATGGGCCATGTGTATTACCGGCTCGTCTTTTTTAGGAAGTACCAACTCCAGTGCGTCTTTTGGAGTGACTATCCCCATGGGCCTGCTGTCTCCGACAACAATGACTTCCTCTTTGTTCTTGAAATTGGCTATCAAGTCGTTTAGCTTTGTGCCCCGCTCTACTGAGACTGGCTTGCGCATCAGATCCTTGACCTTGACGTCGCCCTTTACATGGGACGTTGCGCCGCTGATTCCTGCAGAACGGCTTGTCCGCTCCTTTGGCGCCGCAATGACGCTGGCGGCATCTAGGATATTTAGCGTGCCACGAAGAACACCGTCAGAGTTGATGACTGGCAGTCTCGAAATGTTGTACCTGCGCATCTTGGTCATAGCATCTGCCAGAGGCGTGTCTTCCTCTATTACAATGGCGCCGGACATCACTTCGTCAACTGTCGCATGGCCAAAATCTGCTGTCTGGACAATATCAGACTCGCTTAGCAGGCCAACTAGGCGGTCGCCTTCCACCACTGGTAGGGCCCTGGTGCCGCTGCCAATGAGGATCGCGGCAGCTTTTTCAACGTCGTCAGACGGCTTTAGCGTGGAGGTTTTTACTACAAAACTTTTCAATTTTGAAGACGGCTGGGCGCTTGAGCCCAGAATGCTCTTGGCAAATATCATTCCGGCATACTTGCCATCCTCTCCAACCACGGGTATCTGGTTGATGGACCTGTCTCCCATCAAGTTAAAGGCCTTTGCAACGGTGTCTTCTTCTTCAAGACTGGCCACTTTTGTGACCATTATCTCTGAAACATTCATTGCATATTCAGAGAATAAGGATTACATTTTAAGCCTTCGTATATTCAGTATTGGCTGATGGAAAAGGAGCGCAGGCTGACACTAGTGGCCGTAGCGGCGGTCGTCATTGCGGCTGCAGTTACCTATTTCTACACCCCGTCTGGGACCAGCATCCCGATCCCCGAGCCAGCAAACAATGCAGGAAATGAAGGTCTCAGCTCCGGGCTCCAGGTGGTGGCCGACAACCTTGAAGTCCCATGGGCCATAGACATTGCAGACGACGGCAGGATTTTCTTTACAGAGCGCCCCGGCAGAATCCGGATAATTGACGCAGCCGGCAGCCTTCTTGAAAGCCCTGCTGCATACATCAATGCAGAGCAGCGCGGCGAAGCTGGCCTGCTTGGGCTTGTCCTGCACCCGGATTTCAGCAGCAACCATCTTTTGTACGTGTATCATACTTATTCTGACGGCACGGCTGTCTACAACAAGGTCCTGATGCTTACGGAAAAGGACAACAAGATTATCGAGTCCAAAGTCATTCTAGACGGCATACCGGCTGCAGACAGAAATGACGGCGGCAGGCTAAAGTTCGGCCCGGACGGCAAATTGTACATAAGCACAGGCGACGTAAAGCAGCCTGATCTGGCCCAGAATGCAAAATCCCTTGCTGGCAAGCTTTTGCGCATAAATCCAGACGGAAGCATCCCAGAAGGCAACCCCTTTCCAGGATCGCCGGTTTACGCTTTTGGATTCCGGAACGTCCAGGGAATGGCGTGGGATCCTGTGACAAAAGAGATGTATGTCAGCGACCACGGCGAGTCGGGCAACGACGAGATAAACCTAGTCAAGGCCGGCGAGAATTACGGATGGCCAATTGAAGAGTGTGACGCCAAGAGCTTTGAAAAGCCTGTAGTGTGCTATAATCCGGCCATCGCGCCGGCCGGCATGACCTTTGCCTCCTCAGACAGACTTGGTTACGGCAACGATCTGGTGGTTACTTCTCTTCGGGCAAAGCAGCTGCGCTTGGTGGACCTGGAATCAGGCGCTGAAAGCAACATCCTGACAAGCTACGGAAGGCTGCGTGACGTGATAGAGGCCAAGGACGGCACGCTGTATGTCCTTACGAGCAACCGCGACGGCAGGGCCATAGCAGACCCTGGAGATGACAAGATTTTAAGGGTGTCAAGCCCGTAGGCAGACAGATGGCCAAATTCCACGAGATAGACAGGCAAGGCAGGCTGGAGTACCTGAAAAAAGAGTCCGGTCTATCAGACGAAGAGATTGAATCGCTTGGAAAAGCCCTGGCGTTTGACGATGCCAACAGGATGATAGAAAATGCGGTAGGAATAACTTGCCTTCCGCTTGGAATTGCGACCAATTTTGTTATCAATGGAGTAGAGCGCCTTGTCCCGATGGCAATAGAAGAGCCGTCTGTCATTGCAGCGGCAAGCAAGGCCGCCAAGATAGCCAGAGTGCACGGCGGGTTTACGGCCACGGCAGACGAGCCGAGGATGATAGGCCAGGTGCAGGTCGTTTCCCTGCCGAATATTTCTTTGGCAAAAAGAAAGGTTCTGGCCAGGAAAAAAGAGTTGCTAGAGATAGCCAACTCTAATAGCAGGTCCATAGCCGCGACCGGCCTGCAGGTCCGGCAATTGCGCGACGCCAGCCCAAACAAGATGGGATTGATGCTTCTAGTGGAGCTGATAGTCGATACCAAAGACGCGATGGGAGCAAACGCGATAAACACAATGTGCGAAGCAATAGCTCCCAAAGTATCAGAGATAACAGGCGGACAAGTGGTGCTAAAGATTCTATCCAATTACGCCACGAAAAGGATGGTGAAATGCTCCGCTATTTTTGACAAAGACGAGCTTGGCGGAAGCGAGGTTGTTGACAGGATACTGTATGCTTATGCTCTGGCGTACTCTGACGTCTACCGCGCAGTAACGCACAACAAGGGGGCGATGAACGGAGTCGATGCAGTAGCTCTTGCCACCGGCCAGGATTTTCGGGCCATAGAGGCCTCTGCCCATGCCTATGCAGCCAGCGACGGAAGCTACCGGTCGCTTACAAGGTGGAAGAAAACAAAGCAAGGCCACCTATCTGGAGAGATAGAGCTGCCGCTGGCAGTAGGGATTGTAGGCGGCGTAACGGCAGTTCACCCCACAGCCAAGACTGCGCTCAAGATTCTTGGGGTAAAAAGCGCCGGCGACCTGGCCATGGTCATGGCCGCGGCTGGCTTGGCGCAGAACTTTGCCGCAATAAGGGCCCTTTCCTCAGAGGGGATACAAAAGGGCCACATGAGGCTGCACGCCAGAAACATTGCGGCTGCGGCCGGCGCAAAGGGAAAGGAAATAGACATTGTCGCTGAAAGGCTGGCGAGAGGACCAGTCAATGCTGACAATGCCAGGCGCCTGCTAAAAGAGCTGCGCGGATAGACTACATATAAGGTATATATCCAGTTAGAAGCCTTGCAGGATTACCCATGTCTACGGTAAAATTTGCGGTTCCAAAGGGCAGCATCGAGGAAGTCACATTCAAGTTAATTGAGCAGGCCTGGCAATCAGTCAGCGGGCGAGGCCGCACATACAGAGTCAGGCTCTCTGACCCGGAAATTGAGGTCAAGATCCTCAGGCCGCAAGAGATCCCCACCTACGTGCAGGAGGGTTTTTACGACGTTGGAATAACAGGCCGGGACTGGATTTTGGAAGCGAAGGCCGATATCGAGGTATTGCTCGACTTGGAGATCGGCCGCGTCAAGCAGGTCATTGCTGTTCCAGCCAGCTTTCCATACAGCAACCTAGACGATCTTATTTCTGATTTCGCCGCCAAAGGCAAGACGCTGCGATTCTCATCTGAATACCTGACTACGACTTCTGCTCACATCAAGGCCACCAAGGCCTACAAGAAGCATTTTGGAAATGCAGACCCGACAATAATAACGCCGTGGCTGCGGGTCGGCGAGAACAAAAATGTGCAGATATTCCTGTCGTTTGGCGCGACAGAGGCCAAGCCGCCGGAAGACGTCGACGCGATATTTGACATCACGGAGACCGGGACTACGCTTGTCCAGAACAACCTAAAGATAATTGATACCGTGGCAGAGTCCACCGCAGTTTTGGTGGCAAACAAAAAGGCCCTGAAGGATGCTGCGAAGCGTGAAAAGATTGCAGACATGATAGCTCTCATGAGAGGGGTTGTTGAAGCACGCAAAAAGCTGCACCTATTTGTTAACGTAAAGAAGGAAAACCTCGACAGGCTCTTGCAGACGCTTCCAGCGCTCAAGCGACCAACAGTCAGCCCGCTTAGCGAGGAAGGCTGGTTTAGCGTCAACACTATAATCGACAAAAACGAGTTTATCAGAATAGTACCTAAGATGAGAAAGCTTGCGCAGGGCCTGGTGGTCCTTGAGCCAAAGCAGATACTGCCGCTCGAAGAGATAAACTTGGACGGATATTCATAATGAAGATAATCGGCGTAGTAGACCCGCTATCAGAAGCAGCCAGGCTTCGCAAGACTACGGAAATAGGAGAGTCGCTGATTGCACAGACCAAAGAAATAATGGGCGATGTGGCCAAACACGGCGACTTGGCGGTCCTAGATTATGTTGCCAAGTTTGACGGAGTCCGGCTAGATTCAGTCAGAGTCACAGATGTGGAGATAAAGCAGGCCTATAACAAAGCCACAAAGGACCAGGTTGCGGCTCTGAAGTTGATGAAAAAAAGGCTTGAGAAAAGCGAGTTGGCTGTCCTAAAAAGGCTTGGCAATATTTCAATAAAGTCAGACGGTGTCACCATAGACCGCAGGGTGTTGCCTGTTGAAAGCGTCGGCTGCTATATCCCTGGCGGCAAAGCGCGGTATCCAAGCACCGTGGTGATGTGCGCCGTCCCGGCAAAGGTTGCCGGCGTAAAGCGCATAGTTGCCATTTCGCCTCCTACCAAGGACGGAAGCATCGATCCCCTCACTCTGGTTGCAGCAGACATTTGCGGCGTAGACGAGTTCTACAAGATAGGCGGAGCCCACGGCATTGCGGCTCTGACGTACGGCACGCAGTCGATTCGACCGGTCAGCAAGATAGTCGGTCCTGGCGGAATGTTTGTTACTGCTGCAAAGCACGTGGCGTCTAGTAGGCTGTCTGTGGACATGGTTGCAGGCCCTACTGAGTTGCTGGTTTACGCGGACCTGTCGGCTGACCCGGCGTTGGTCGCGGTGGATCTTGTTTCTCAAGCAGAGCACAGCCCGGACACGGTTTGCGGCCTTGTCACGACTTCGGAAAAGATGGCCATGCAGGTCAAAGCGGCGATAGACAAAATGACTGGGATAGATAGAGAAGAGATTGTTAAAAAAAGCCTTGAGAAGAACGGCTTTGTCGCGGTTTGCAGCAGCCAGGATGCGTGCCTGAAATTCATAAACGAGTTTGCTCCAGAGCACGTGGAGATAATCTGCAAAAACGCAGACTCTGTCGCAAAGAAGATAGATTCTGCTGGCCTTGTGCTGGTTGGAAGCGATACGCCATCTTCTGCCAGTGACTACTGCCTTGGCTCAAACCACGTGCTTCCAACCATGGGATTTGGCAAATCTCGAGCCTCGCTTTCAGTGCTGGATTTCATAAAAATAGTCAACAAGGTCAAAGCAACAAAAAAAGGGCTGGCAAAGGTCGACAAGGCAATAAAGGCCATGACCGGCGCTGAAGGCCTTCCAAACCACTACGAGGCCGTAAAGGCAAGGAAGCGGAAATGAAAAGCAGGATATCTAAAGAGATAAAGCGGATCTCAAAACTGGACAGCTACGTAAGGCCGTCCAAGATAGAAGATGCGTTCAAACTGGACTCCAACGAGAATTTCGCCCTTGATTTTGAGTTTATCAATGCCATTGCGGCAGATGCAGTGAAAAAAACAGACATCAGAGAATACCCGCTGGAGCAACTCGACCGGCTGTATTTGGAGCTTGCCAGATACACAGGCGTAAATGAAAAGTTCATCGGCATCGGAAGCGGCTCTGACCAGATTATCGAGCTTTTGCTCTCTACCCTAGGCAAGGACTGCCGCGCCACGGTTTTCACGCCGACATTCTCTTATTTTATCAACAGATGCGAACTGCACGGCATAAAGGTAGACGAAATCCCGCTTGACAAGAATTTTGAGCTGGACCTAAAGCCATTTTTGAAGAGCGCAGAAAAGTCAGACATCGTGTATCTTTGCTCGCCAAACAACCCGACTGGCAACCAGATTGACAAAAAAACCATCAGCAAAGTCATCGAATCTCTAAAAGACAAGCTGATACTGGTAGACGAGGCGTACTCTGATTTTGCAGACTACTCGCTTTCTGATAGCGCAACAAAACGCGATAACGTAATAGTGCTGAGGACCCTTTCAAAGGCCTTTGGCCTTGCCGGGGCGCGTGTCGGATACATGATTACCAATGAAAAGCTTGCCGATTTGTTCCGGACAACTATCCAGTCGCCGTACCCTGTCAGCACGCTTTCGCTCACGATTGCCGCCGGCGTCTTGGAAAAATCAGATTTTGTGAAAAACACCATCAACGAAATCAAAAATGAGCGAAAGAGGATGTTTGGCAGGCTTGCCTCGGTAAACGGCATCAAAGCTTTCAAGTCGGATGCCAATTTCATATTCATGGAGACAGGCAGGAAATACAATGCCTTGCTAAAAGCCCTTGACGCAGCTGACATTGTAGTCAAGGCCCTTGGAAAAATGAATGGCCGCAACGGCTGCATGCGCGTCACAATAGGCACGAAAGAGATGAATGAAAAATTCCTAAATTGCGTTGAAGAGGCTGCTAGCTGATGGCGGATTTTGACTGCGCGCTGTTTGACATTGACGGTGTGCTGGTAGACATCAGAAAATCATACAACGAGGCAATCAAAAAGGCGGTGGAGTTCGTACTGTTGCAGGTCTCTGGCAAGAAATACAAAAACCTGGTCAGCGACGGGTTGATTCTGAAATTCAGGCAGGCCGGCGGCTTTAACAACGATACAGATACTACCTATGCGATAGCTCTGGCAATGCTGGCAAACCCGCAGAAAACGATAACAGCTGCAAGGAAATTCCTCATGCAGGTGGCGCAGAACGCTGACGAAACCGGCATCCTGTCTGTTGAAAAGTTCCTGTCCAGATACGGGATAGAAAAACACCGGCAGGTCCTGGTTTACCCGGCGCCGGTAAAGGACAGCTACGTCGGCCGAGTCTTTGACGAGTTGTTCTACGGTCCAGAGTTGTTCCAAAAGCAAAACGGCCTTGAGCCAAAGTACTGCAGGCCGGCCAGACCGTTTATCAAAAACGACCGGCTGGTGGTGAGCAAAAAGACGATGAAAATATTGCATGACCGGTTTGACG
Source organism: Nitrososphaera sp. (assembly GCA_013114715.1). Classification (GTDB taxonomy): domain Archaea; phylum Thermoproteota; class Nitrososphaeria; order Nitrososphaerales; family Nitrososphaeraceae; genus Nitrososphaera. The sequence goes on along the minus strand of QCWB01000016.1, from coordinate 1,163 downwards.
GCAAGCTGGCAATAGTTTCTGGAAGAAGCTGGCTTGCGGCAGAATATTCGCTAAAGCCAGTCATGGACTACTTTAACATCGATGCCTGCGTATTTCTTGAAGACGAGAAAAGAGAGTATGCAAAGCCAAGCCCCTACGCAATCAAACGCGCTATGGGCGTGATGAAGGCCAAGACTGCCGTGTATGCTGGCGACTCTGAGGAAGACATGCTGATGGCCAGAAGGGCCGAAAAAGAAACAGGCAAGATCTCTTTTGTCGGGATATACGGCTTTAGCCCGCAGCCTGCCAAAACTGCCAAGCTGTTCAAAGAACACGGAGCAGAGGCCATTTGCAGAAGCGTAGACAGTTTGCCGACAATAATAAATAAAGTACTGGCGACCTAATCAGTGTTGGCAGCAGGCAAGAGGATCGCAAAGCTAGAGAGGGTTACGAAAGAGACCGCGGTCACGGTCGAGGTGAACATTGACGGCTCTGGCAAGACTGCTGTCAAGACAGGGATTCCGTTTATCGATCATTTAATCACGTCAATCGGCAAGCACTCGATGATTGACATTACCCTGACCGGCAAGTCCAACGACGACATCTTGCACCACCTGGCAGAGGATGTTGCAATAGCCCTTTCGCAGACGATAGACAAGGCTCTGGGCAACCGAGAAGGGATAACCAGGTTTGGCTCGGCCATGGTGCCTATGGACGAGTCGCTGGCCAGCGTGGCAATAGATCTGGTAAAGCGGCAGTTCCACAAGACGGAGCTAAAGCTGGTCCGTGACAGCATAGAAGGCCTGCCAAGGGAGGATCTAGAGCATTTCGTCAGGTCTCTGATGCAGAACTTAAATGCATGCACGCACGTGATAGTAGAGTACGGGGATAACGACCATCACAAGGTAGAGGCGGCGCTAAAGGCCTTTGCCGTAGCTCTTCGGGCTGCAGTCAGCATCGACGGCAAGAGAAAAGGAGTCCCAAGCACAAAGGGGGCAATGTAGTTGAAGATAGCCATTTTCGATTACGGGGCCGGCAACCTGTTTAGCTTGAAATCGGCTTTGCAGAGAAACGGCGCAGAGGACGTAACCATAATCCACGACATGAAGGACTTGGACAAATACGATGGGCTGGTGCTGCCGGGCGTTGGAAATTTTGATCCGGCCATCAAGTCCATTGAAAAA
>QCWB01000160.1 GCA_013114715.1 Nitrososphaera sp. | reverse complement strand
ACTCAGATAACAAACTCTGATGGCGTAATTCAGAATATTTCATGGTCCACCGTCACCATCGCCCCAAAAGAAACAACAGATCTAAAGTCAGAATGGCTCATGAAGGATGACAAATCGCACATAATTGAGATTTTTGTGTGGGATGATTTATCCAATCCACAGCCATTGTCTCAAACATTTGTATCCACAATACAACAACATACGTAGTTGGGATGTGGATACAACTGCGGCATCTGGATTTCAGGAGACAGTCAAGATGACATTGTAACTAGTGTGATTTGAGGTCGATCATAATTGTGGGTCCGCTGCATGATCGAGCGCCAAGCATCTGCTTGATGCTGGTAATTTTTGGGCAAAATGATCTGCGGCTCAATTAATCGCATTTATTCGAGCATTTTCAGCGTGTCTGATGCGGTGATGATTCCGATTATCTTTCTTGACTTTGTCACAAGTATGCACTTTGAGTACCTGACCAGCGGCACCAGCGCCCTTGCAGGGGTCTGGTGGTCTATTATCGGCGGAGTCGGCTCCATCACGTCTGCAAGCTGAATTCTCTTCCACGACGACTCGTCGCTGTCCGCCAGATGCTTTACGACGCCGTCCTCTGTTATGATTCCTACCGGCTCGACCCCGTTGAATATCGGAATCTGGCTGATTGACATTTTCTGCATCTTGTGTATTGCGTCGTGAAGCGAGTCGGTTGGCTTTAGCTTGACTATCTCCTTGCTGCAGATGTCGCCTGCCTTGTTTGGGTCGGCCCGTCCCTCCAGCGTAGCCAGGCTGTCAAAGAGGCGCTTTGCCGTCTCGTAGCTTGGCTGGCTGCGTCCGGACTCTATTTGGTTTATCATGGATGTGCTTACACCTGTCATCTTTGCGAGCTGTTTCTGGGTGACTCCGATCTTTGTTCGTGCCTGCTTTATGCTGTCTAGACGCGGAAGCATGACTCCACTATGGGGGGTTGTGGTATGAATTTTACTGAAAATAGTGAGGATATCGGAAGAACATGGCCGACTTTTTGATATCCTCACCTGATTTGGTTGGTCTTGGCAGGCCCTATCTCGGTATTGCCGAATGAACCTGCACAAACTAGCCGTTCTGATAAAAAAAGGCTTGCGTAGGAATCATTCGTGAACAATTCAAAATTGTTGTTCAAAAAATACACACTAGATCTCAAAATTGCCGATTCCCAACCAAATCCAAATTGAACATACTGGTAGCAGAGGACAACAAATTCACAGCAAGGCAGTACAAGATAATCCTTGAAAAAAAAGGGCACAAGGTGACCACAGTGGACAACGGCGCAGACTGCGTCAAAAAGTACAAGGAAGTTCTCAAAAAGACCGAGTTTGACTCACTTGACGAATCGCCGTTTGACATAGTCCTGCTTGATCACAACATGCCAAAAAAGACGGGCGCAAAGGCCGCAAAGGAGATACTTGAGAAGAACCCTCGCCAGAAGATACTGTTTGTCACGGGCTATCAGAGGTGGGCACTAGAAGACGAGGCGGACGATCTGGTGGACAAGATTTTGGTCCTGGAAAAACCGTTCACGCTGTCTCAGCTGGAAAGGAAGATCCAGTCACTTACGTGATTTCTTTTTAGATTTAGATTTTGGTTTAGGCTTTGCCTTTGTCTTGGCAGATTTTGCCGCAAGCTCTGCCTGCGCTGCTGCGACAACTGCAATTGGAATTCTGTGTGGCGATGCGCTAACGTATGACACCCCGGCGCTGTGGAAGAACTTGATTGAGCTTGGGTCCCCGCCGTGCTCGCCGCACACGCCAATCTCCAGTGCCTGCTTTGCTGCGCGCCCGTTCGCAATTGCGATCTTCATCAGGCTGCCTACACCATTTACGTCCACCGTCTGGAACGGATTTCTTTCAAGAATCTCTTTTTCTATGTACTCTGGGAGGAACTTGCCTTCCGCATCCTCTCTGCTAAAGCTGAATACTGCCTGGGTCAAGTCGTTTGTCCCAAAGCTGAAAAACTCTGCCGTATCTGCAAGCTCGCTTGATGTAAGGCACGCCCTGACTACCTCGAGCATGGTTCCAAAGTTTATCTTTATTTTCTGCCCGTATTTTGCCTCGACTTCCGCCTTTACCCTGTCGTAGATTGACTTTATGTGGTTCAGCTCTGCAATGCTGCCTACCTGTGGGATCATTATTTGCGGGAACGCGTTTACCTTTTGTGCCGCAAGCTCTGCCGCCGCCTCAAATACCGCTCTTATCTGCATCTCGTATATCTCCGGATACGTGATTCCGACTCTGACGCCCCTGTGGCCCATCATCGGGTTTATCTCTGCAAGCTCTTTTGCGCGCGCAAGCACTACCTTGACGTCCTCCATCTCCGATGAGCCACCCTGTCTTTCGAGCTTGTGTATTTTGTTTATCAGTTCTTCCGGATTTGGTAGGAACTCGTGCAGTGGTGGGTCAAGCAGTCTTATTGTTACCTTGTATCCCTCCATCGCCTTTAGTATCTGAATAAAGTCGCTCTTTTGCAGCTCTTGGAGCTTGAGCAGGTGCTGCTTTCTCTCATCGACTGACTTTGACATAATCAGGTTCACAAACAGCCCCAGCCTGTCAGTCCCGTTGAACATCCTCTCGGTCCTGCAGAGGCCTATTCCGTGGGCACCGTACTTTCTTGCAAGCTGCGCTGCGTCCGGCGTGTCTGCATTTGCGCGAATTCCAATCTTCTTTGCGCTCTGGGCCCATTCCAGAATGGTCCTAAAGTTGTCGGTAATCTGCGGCTCTATAGTTGGAACGTCGCCAAGGTACACATCCCCCTGACTGCCGTCGATTGTGATCTGGTCCCCGTCGTGAATCGTAATATTGCCTACTGTTGCCTGCTTTGCATCCGGGTTGATCTTCATGTCTGAGCATCCGACTATGCACGGCTTGCCCATTCCCCTTGCAACAACTGCTGCGTGTGACGTCTTTCCCCCTCTACTGGTGAGAATTCCCACTGATGCAAAAAATGCCGGCACGTCTTCGGGCTTTGTCTCCTCTCTTACCAAAATCACCTTTGCACCGTTTTCGCCCATTGCAACTGCGTGCTTTACGTCAAACACTGCGATGCCGCTTGCGGCGCCAGGAGATGCGGCAATTCCGCGCACCACCTTTTTGTGCTCCTTTGCCTTTTCATAGTCGATTGTCTTGTGGAGCAGTTGCTCAAGTTGGTCTGGCTGCAGTCTGAGCAGCGCCCTGTCTTTTGTGATGAGCTTTTCTTTTACCATGTCGACTGACGTCTTTATCATTCCGGCTGCGTTCATCTTTGCGGATCTTGTCTGCAGCAAGTAGAACTTGCCCTGCTCTATTGTGAACTCGATGTCCTGCGGCTCCTTGTAGTGTTTTTCGAGCTTTTTGCACGTGTTTACTAGTAAATCGTAGCTTTTTGGCATCTCTGCTTTCATCTCGTCCACCGGCTTTGGCGTTCTGACTCCTGCCACGACGTCCTCGCCCTGCGCGTTGACCAGGTATTCGCCGAAGATCTTGTTTGTGCCGTCTCCTGGGTTTCTTGTGAACACCACTCCTGTGGCGCTGTCGCTTCCCATGTTGCCAAATGCCATCGCAACCACGTTTACTGCTGTCCCGTCTGCGATGTCTCGCGTGACGTGGTTTTTCTCGCGGTATACTATTGCCCGCTCGCCCATCCAGCTGTTAAAGACTGCCTTTATTGCTAAAAGTAACTGGTCGTCCGGGTTTGATGGGAACGGCTTTCCCGTGTGCTTTTGGCAGACCTCCTTGTAGTTTGAGACCACCTGCCTTAGGGACTGCTCGTTTAGGTCGCTGTCTGCGTGAACGCCCTGCTTTTTCTTTGCCTCCTCCAGTAT
>QCWB01000159.1 GCA_013114715.1 Nitrososphaera sp. | reverse complement strand
AAAGAACATTGAAGAATACATCAAGACTAACAAAGCAGAGGCTGCATACTTTATGGAATTAAACGGCGACCGCACCGCAGTCTTTATAGTAGACATGTCAAGCGTCGATGCCATACCAAGCCTTGCAGAGCCGCTGTTCATGCTAGGAGCAAAAGTAGAGTTTCACCCAGCAATGACCCTCGAAGACCTAAAGAAGGGGCTTGGACAATAGCCCTCAAAACCATTTTATAAAGGACGGAGGGGCATTTTCCTTGCCGCGGGCTCGTAGCTCAGCATGGATAGAGCGCCTGCCTTCTAAATTCTCATGAAGACAGCCGGAAGTCGTGGGATCGAAGCCCACCGGGCCCGCCATTATTTCAGTTCTTTTCAGCAGATTCCAAAGAAAAAATGATGGAAGTGCAACTATGCCAGCGGGATTTTAAACGAGGTAGTCAAAGGGGTAGATAAAGCTGGAAAATGCCAAGTTTTCAGCTCAAGATGTCCATTATCTCTTTTGCTACAAATATTCTGCCACGTTCTCGGTCATTCTGCTCTGCCAGGATACCCATTTCTTTCAATTTGTCCACGGCATTCTTTGCAGGAGGGTATGTTACATCAAGGTACTCCGCCGCTTTAGATATGGTTATAATTGGATTTGAGAACAGATAATCCGTAATTCTTGTCATGCTGCCGGATGCCTTTTTGGACCTCAATTTCTGATCGTATGCTGCCTTCAATGCCATCAGTCTTTGTATGCTGTTTACTGCATCGCTTGCCTGAGATATCACCCCATACAAAAAGAATCTTAGCCATTCTTCCCAGGCGCTTTGCTGGCTGACTTTGAGCAACAAAGAATAGTATTGCAATTTATTGCGCTCAATGTACGCGCTAAGGTACAACAACGGCAAGTCAAGCACTTTTCTCTGGGCGAGCAGAAGCGATATCAACAGCCGGCCAATTCTGCCGTTTCCATCGCTAAATGGGTGTATCGCCTCAAACTGGTAATGCATCATGGCGCACTGCACCAGTACGGATATTCGCCCAGGGGGATTCTGGATAAACTTTTCAAGACCTGCCAACAGGTCGTTTAGGTATTCTGGTGCCGGCGGAACATATGTTGCATCCTCAATCCGGGTCCCTTCAACTCCTATCCAGTTCTGAACTATCCTAAACTTGCCAGATTCTATCTCCTCGCCTCTCACATTTTGCATCAATATTTTATGCGCGTTTTTTATCATCTTCAGGTCGATTGGCGCGTCTTTTCTTACGGCGTCCAGGCATTCGTCTAAAGCATGTACATAGTTTACTACTTCCATGATTCTTTTTGCTTCATTTTCCTTTTGTCCGCTTATACCTCCAGCCTCGAAACGAAAGACATCCACAATCGAGGCCTGCGTGCCCTCTATCTTGGAGCTCAAGACCGCCTCGCGCCGTAAATACGGCCTGATCAATAAGCGTGGATTAGGCGCCAGCTTGCCGATTCCAGACAGGTTGCTAAGCTGTATGCTAGCTTCTGATACCAGGCTGGTTAGACTTTCATCATAATTAATCCGCGGCGGCAGATTATCTGGCACATGTAAGATGGTTGTCTTTATTCTTTACCAGATTGCCAAACGGTTTTGTAAATGCAGATACGTCCACCCCATCACCCCTTAAAGCAACGGTCTTTCGCAGTATACAGTAGTATAACAAGCTGATTAGTTATTATAGAAAAACGCATTTTTGTATAATTAGACACAAACTTGCATAAATGAGTTGCGTTCTTTCTGACAGACTATCCGCATCAGAACGTAGTACCTTGAAATGGTCAGCAGGTCAAAATACCATTACTTTCTTGCCAGCAAGGCATACGCGCCACCAACCGCGTAGGCGATTGCAATCAATATCCTTGAAATCATGACAGCAATGTCCTGGTGTGTTGCAAAAAGCGAGCTGTCAATTACAACGGCAACTGGAAGCGCTGCTAGAGATATTGCTCCAACAAGCAACTGCTCTCGGTTGTCAAGGCCGCTGTATTTTTTCATCATGATATACGTCGACAGGTTGCCAAGCCCTATTCCAAGCAAGATAAGATATTGATACAGAGACGGAAAGGCAGCAATGCTTGCAAACGGCCCTGCCCAGCTCAATCCGTTGACTGCCTTGGCAGCAGTTGACCATTTGATGCTGTTTTTCATCCTGCCTCGGATAGCAGGGACTGCCTTTCGAAAACGGGGGCCTGCAGCGCCGATGGCCCCGGCAAACGAGCCTATCCAGATTATGGCGTAGTAATAGAGCGGAGAATTGTTCTGGTACACAATTTCAGAAAGAACCGAGCCAACACCCACCGCTACCGAGACTGCGACAAAAAGGACTCCAAAAGCCCTGCGCGTGACGAGGGCGGAATTCTCCAACGCAAGATTAGGAGACGATAGATAATTTAAATCAAAAGAAAGAGAAAGGCCTTACTTGGCCTCGCCAGCCACCTTGGCCCATTTGGCCATGGCTCCGGCTGCTGTTACCCATTCCACCACTGAGAGGTAGACTGGCACGTTGGCCTGCTCGATTCTTTTAGAGATATCCTTTGTGAACGGGCCGCCCATCGCGCCGATGAGTATTGGCTTCTTTCTCTGGTTCTGCAGGTCAGCTAGGACGTCGACGATGGTTTCTTCAAGCGGGTCGTCTTGGAAGACAAACCACGGCATGACAATGTCCACGTTTGGATCGTCTAGGAATGCCTGGATCGCGTACCTATAGTCGTCCGCGTTTGCAGAGCCGGTGATGTCGCATGGGTTTCCAATCACGTAGGTGGCCGGATAGTGCTCCTTGAACGCCTTCTTTGTGGATTCTGACAGTTCTGCTACTTGCAGTCCAAGGCGCTCAAAGTTGTCTATCGCTGCAATGATGGGGCCAGCGCCGTTTGTCACAAGAGCAACGCGGTTGCCCTTTGGAGTAGGCTGCCAGTTAAGGGCCTTTAGCGCGCTTGTCATCTCTTCATAGCTGTCTACAGAAATTATGCCTGCCTGCTCCAGCGCGCCCTTGACCACTCCAAAGGAGCCGCCAAGAGAGCCAGTGTGCGAGGCCGCCTGCTTGGCGCCCCTTGCGCTTCGACCGTTTTTGAATACAACTATTGGCTTCTTTCTTTCAGAGATTACCCGTTTCGCAGTGTTCAGGAATTTCCTTCCGTCTCCAAGACCCTCTACGTAGAGTCCGATGACGTTTGTCTGCGGGTCTTCTGAAAGGTACCAGATCATGTCTGCCTCGTCGACGTCAGACCTGTTACCGTATGAGATCATCTTGCTCATGCCAAACGCGTCGGCCGTTTCCATGAACGCGATTCCAACAGTTCCGGATTGCGACAGGAATGCAACGTTGCCGTTCTTTGGACGAAGCATCCTTGCGTGTCCCTGGAATGCGCAGTCCAGTCTGTTCTCGCCATTGAACATGCCGATGCAGTTTGGACCGATGATTCTTATCTTCAAGTCCTGCGACAGCTGCTTTACCTGCGCCTCGATTGCAGCGCGCTCGCCTCCCAGCTCCTTGCCGCCGCCAGAAATCACCACAAAGTTGTGTATGTTTTTCTTTGCAGCAGACTTCATCAGGTCAGGCACGAATCTCAGGTCTACGGTCACTACCACCAGCTCGACTGGGTCTTCAATGTCGTCAAGGCTCTTGTAGGCCTTGATGCCCATTATCTCCGGGTAGCCCTTGGCGTTTACCGGGTATACCTTGCCCTTGTAGTCATGCTTTACCATGCTTTCAAGCACAGAGTTTCCTACCTTGCCAGCCTCCGGTGAGGCGCCGATAAGTGCAATAGACTTGGCGTTGAAGAACAGGTCCATAAACGACGAGTCTGGCTCTGCCTTGGAAATGGCATCCTTGT
>QCWB01000158.1 GCA_013114715.1 Nitrososphaera sp. | reverse complement strand
AGCAAGGTAGTCGATTTCTCTAGCTCAATGACAGCCTGAGAAACTTCGTAGAAGCCGCGAGTAGCAAGGAAGACTGTACCAGTCGCAATGGACCAGAGAGTTACCTTGGCAATGGCGTGACCAAGGCTATCGCCCATGGCCTTAGAAGCGCGAGCACCTTCCAAAACCGTATGGTTAAATTGCCCGGTCACTAAGTTGGCCTTGACTACTTCCACTTGATAACCGCGCAGAGCATTGCCGGTAATCTTTTTAAGCTCTTGAATTTCTTCAAACTGCCCAGTGCGACGATTATAAGTGCGCGATGGCGGAGCACCAAGAATAAAACCATCACCCTGAAGGCGATTCACTTCCGCTGTCACAGCTCGCCGGTTGCGTTGCTGCGCCTGCTGCTGCTCTTGCTCGCGCCTCTGTTGAAGTAAAATCCTTCCTTGATTGCGATGATCATCAAGAACAGCCTTGTTAGTAATGCGATCAAGCTCTTGCTGCCTCTTTCTTTCTTGACGAACCTCCTGGGTCAGCAGTCGCTCTGTATTTTTCCGGTCTTCCAGGATCGCCCGATTGGTGATTTTGTCTAGGTCTTCCTGTTGTTTTTTTTGCTGTTTTGCCTCTTGCGCAATCAGCTTGCCAGAGCTTTTGTAATCTTCCAGGATCGCCCGATTGGTAATTTTGTCTAGGTCTTCCTGTTGTTTTTTTTGCTGTTTTGCCTCTTGCGCAATCAGCTTGCCAGAACTTTTGTAATCTTCCAGGATCGCCCTATTGGTGATTTTGTCTAAGTCTTCCTGCTGCTTCTTTTGCTGCTTTGCCGAAGAAAGCAAGTCCCTTTCTTGCTCCCGCTGCTGCTGCAAGAGAATTCGGCCCTGAAGTTTGTGATCCGATAAAATTGCTGCATCTGTAATTTTTTGATTGCGGGCTGCAATTACTGCTGGATCATTCTCTTTTTGCTGAGCAAGCCGTTGCTTTGCCGCAAGGTCTTTTTCTATCTTAGTCGTTTCGATTCCATCTTCTGTTTCTTTTCTGGAAATCTTTTTCTGAATCCCTCCTGTCACGTTCTCAAAAACCCTAGTCTTCTCGCCCTCTTTGTTGGTGCGCACTTCAGTTAAGATGTTGCGTCCAGCGCCTCCACTGCCACCCAATCCGCTTGGGCTTCCGCCGCCACCTGCACCGCCAGCGCCAGCTGCCGCTTGTTTAGCTTTGGCCGCAGCCTGCTGTGCCTGTTTTGTGGCCTCCTTCAGCGTCGAAACAATCTTGAGATTGGCTGCGGCCAAAGCGTTGTCGTCCAAAACAACCTTGATCTTCCATTCCTTGGCTGTCAGGTCTGTTAGCTTCTTTTCAATCTTCGTCAACTGACGATGCAGCGACTCAAACCCATTGCCCTTTGGCAAAGGGAGTACAGTCTGCAAAACGATATTGGATTCCAAGTTGCCGGCCATATTGGTACCGCCTATTTTCCAGTGGAAATTATCCTGCTCTTATTCTTCCTGGTAGCTCACTTGCACATTGCAATCAAACCCGCCGAGGCCCACAAAATACTCTTTGTCTGGCACCTGTACAGGAGTCATGGAGAGTCGTGGATTTAAGATGCCTCGCAGCCTAAAGCCCGACTGCTGAGAATGGAATATCAGCGAGAACGAAGCCCAGAATTGCAACAGCAAATCCCAGCTTGCAACAAACTGTTTATTCTCCGCTCCATTCTTCACGCGGATCGGCCCCTGCTTCGGCATGCTGAGATAGGCTGTCTTGCGGAGAGATAGCTTGCGGACTCGCAGCAAGCTATGTTCAGGTGTTTCGCACTTCGCTTGCAAGATGTCAAGGTTGCGAGTGCCGACAAGGCAAAATCGCGGCAGCGTTCCTGCCCCAACTTGATCAATGTTGTAGTGGATATCGACCTGACTGATCGAAGTTTGAATTCCCTGTACGAGGCCATAGAATCCTCCCGAGAAGAATGGATTCAGGACCTCGTTGCAGGCAACCTGAAACGTGCCTTCGACGTTCGGGAATGTGACAGGCGTAATCATAATTTAATCTAGTGTTTGTTTGGGCATCTTGCTAAGCACTGCTCGCAGCAAGGCTTTCATGGAAGCTTCCTGGGCTTGCTCTTCCATGGCCCGTTCGAGCGGTTCCATAAAAGGCCGGAACTTGATTGGGTTGTACACGTCCACTCCACTGCCGAGCAAAAAACTATTGAAGGCCGGTTCTTCAAAGAAAGCAGCGTAGGAAAACTCGCTAGGATTTCCACTGGAAAACGGCCCTTTAGATGTGGCGACCACTGGGCCAGAGATGACTGCTACGCCAGCTTGATTGGGCTCGTCAACGGCGACCGCGTAAAACGAATCTTTGAGCGCACCGGTTCGGCCCTCACCGTCGTGCTTGTTGTAGATTTCTTCCTGCACGACTTTCTGCGCTATGTCGTGCATCTTGGCGATGTTGGTGGCAGATTCGTAGCGTTGCTTGACACTAGAGAAAAAGCCATCGCTGACAAGCCATTCAAGCCACTTGCGGTGAGCGCGAATGTTGCCGCGAAACAAAACTTGAAAGGTATTCTCGAATGTTCCAGCCAAACTACTTCTCCGTGTTACTTCTCCAGAGCACAGACTACTACTTGGCCAATTTGCATATCCATGACATGGAAAGTTAAGAAACGTGCGGCTTCGCCTTGATCGATTAACTTAGGTGACCAGACAAGGCCGGATGGATCAACAATCTTAAGTGTGCCTTGGGCGATTGGCTGGCCGGCAATTGGTTCATTGAGGTTCTGGGTGCTGGAGAAATAAAAGATCGCATCGCCAACTTCGATGATTCGATCTTTGAGCAGCCTCAGATCACGAGGCCCAACCACTTGCTGGACGCAGCGAACGTCCGGCAACTCTTGCGGAACCTCACCCAATTCGCCGCCACCCAGGTCTACATAAAAACGCAAGGTGGCATTGCAAGCCTCTGGCGATTGCAGCAACTTCTCAAAGTCGCGCTTGATTAACTTGATTTCACGAGATGTCATGAACAGCGACATGGCAATTTTCCAGTGGAAATTTATGCGGCCTAGCAATACACTGCGCTACTTCTTCTCTCGTCGCTTCTCCATCTCGCTAGCGTAATACGACTCGATTTGTTGCTCAACCATATACACGGCTATTGATTCGGCTTGGTCCCTGACCTCCATTGCACGAAACTCTGGCAGTGTTTTATTCCAAAACTTCGCTGCCCTTGCATCGCGCAACTCGCGGCCAATCTCCAAAGCTGGTATCGAGTCTTTCCCCCGAACAAAGCTATAGCCCTTCAGGGATTCTGGCAATAGCCTATCTAAAAAGTTCCAATCGCCCCTTCGGCTGAAAGGATGTTCGTTTCAATGAACTCTTTAAGCAAAACCAAATCTCCGATTAGTCGCTTGCCAAGCCAGCCTGACCGTTCCTCTTCGGTTTCGCCAGGAATCTTAAATGACATGCACTTCTGAAGGTAAAGCAATAGCTGCCGCTTGTTCAGTTGGCTAGCTTTGCGCTGATACAATGGATCATTGGGATTGGGTTGCTGGCCAATAACCCGCCCACGATCATCGCGCTGCGGCATTGCAGGCGGTTCGCCAGGATCAGTTTCTTTCTGGATTGCCAAGGCTTCTTCGCGCGTCAGACCAGACAGATGAAACTCAGTAATGTATGGATCAGACGGACGCTGCAACCAGAAAGTGTACTTGGATTCTGAAGAAACTGTCCATTCCTCCAAACTGTCGCTGAGCGAAACAATCTCGGCATTGCGACTACAGGCCGAGCGATACTGTTCGATTGCCGGGCGGATTGTGTTCATGCCGCTATGGCATGCTGCATCGCTTTCGATAAACTGGACAATGGCGT
>QCWB01000157.1 GCA_013114715.1 Nitrososphaera sp. | reverse complement strand
TGTGCAAGTCTAATATTTGATAATGTTCTAAGAAATGTTCCCTTCCCTCTAATGTAATCGTGTTCTTCTTTCAAGCCATCCAGAGAAACATCCAAGTAATCTAACCTTATCTTTGATAATGGTTTTAAATATTTTTCTATAAAGAGACCATTTGTAACACCACCAAATTTTAACATTGGATCTTTTTTTCTTAACCCAGCTAAATGCTCAAACATAGGAATAGATCTATTTGGGGTTAAGGCATCCCGATCAGTTAAGCAAAAGATTTTCGTTTGTAAGGAATTGAAAAGTTCAGTAGAAACATCCATTAGTCTGGTCAATGAGGCGAGCTCGGCCTTCATTTGACCACTTTCATAACCCAAAAAGCAATGTTTACATTGAAGCCCACATGTGTTACCGATGCCAAGTTCAACCTGAGTTGGTTTTGCATTTTGCAGCAACTCCTTATAGAGTGCTGCTCCAGTAATTTTCTTCTCCCCGACTTCTAGCCATTTACTGACAATCAGGTTTTGGGTACCTTGGGGATCCGAAGGCTGCCAATAAATTCCACCCTTTGAACCAGCTAACGTCATTTTACTTTTTTCCTTGCAAGACTACATCAAAACACATGGCTAACGATTGACTGATAGTCAGTATTTCCTCTTTGCTATTGAAGTCACACCTTATGAGTCGATTATATCAGCAACTAAGAACTGAATAAAAGTCCTTAGATACTTTAAGGAGTATCTGCTGCAACTACCCACGAAAAGCGCCAGGCAAGGGCTGAAGGCAAATAGTGGTGCCATCATGACAGCATCTTTTTGCCCCGCTCCAGGCCCCGTACACTCTCGTTATCGAGTTTAGCCCATTTTCGTACGGGCTTGCCTGTTTCAGTGGATTATTAGACAAACGACCAGACGGCCTGTAGAAGGCCTTCCAGCTCAAAGGCTGTGATACTATGTTTAGCTCAAAAGTCTTAATTTCTTGAGGCTTTTTCAGGAGTTTCCTAGGCATGATACAATTGCAGGAATTTCTTCTGACCTCAGGCGCACTGGCACAGCAATGTCCAGATCCGATGGCCAGAGAGATTGCCTTTGTAGACACCCGGATCAGAGAACAGGTCGAGGTAGACAAGCCACTACCAGTTAGGCAGCCAACTTGTAAATGTGTCACGTGAGACAATGACCTTTGCCCAGAAATAGAAGTATTTACTCACAACGGTGGACTTGACTAAAGAATGCAGAAATTGTTTATCGAAGAAGGTATTCTGCGCCATGCTGATGCCTCCACTTCTTTGGTTATTTTACATTGTTTTCAAAGCTCAAGATCTGGATTTTTTTCGTGGAGCTCACGTTGGACATTCGCCATTACATGGCGAAGCGCTGCTTTGCTTCCCTGCTGACCAGACCCAACGACTTTAACCTTATATCCATGTACCTGTATAGGCGCTCTGCCAGAGCCTGATTGTGGGGGAACTACCAGCTCGCTGAGGTATCGAACAAGGGCATCTGTCCTGAGAAACTGAACCGTTTCCAGCTCTTCTTCACTGAGCACTTTCTTGGCTGCCCGTTTTATATTGTTGAGTTTATTGGCTTCAACCGCACACATCAGCACTGGTCGATACCCGGCCTGCAGACACTTTCGGAGATTGGCTACCTCATAGGCGGGCTTATTAACGCTGTTAATTTCAATCGCAATCTGGCGACCTTCACCTTCCAGCAGCACGTCTACCCGTCCACCGTTGGGGGTTGTGTGCTCAATCCGAGCGCGAAAACCAAGTTGTTGAGCCTGGGTCTTAAATTGCTGCTGCAATTGGCGATGAATCTTTTCCTCAGGAGTGGCACCCTCACTGAGCAGAGGTACTGCTGCTATTGCTAACTCTATTGTGTCAGGGGCGATAAGCTGATTTTCTTGAAGAAGGTATTGACTGGTTTCTGAATCACTCTCTTGCGATGAGGCTGTTTCCCAGTATTCGTCTTCAGATACTACGCTGGGAACCTCGGCTTCTTCCTTGAAGTCAGACAGTTCTTCCGTGACAGATTCTTCAATTTCTCGGCTGTCATCAGGTTCTGCCTGAATAGCCTTCGCCACAACTTTCCGTTTGTTCGGTTTACTGGCTTTCGGCAGGGCTTCGGGCTCATCATCATCGTCTACAAACTCAGGCATTTCCAGCACTGGTGGATCAGAGCCATAGTACTCACGAGAATGGGCCTTGGCTTCGTCTGGGTCTAAGAAGGGACCATCCAGTGGCAAATCCAGGAAGGTATTGAGGTTACAGTCTCCTGTTCGCCCATCAACTCGCGCAATGGCTTCGGCCTTATTCAGCTCTTGCAGATCGTCTTCATTGAAAAAGGACAGACCCTTGGCCAAACGCTTGGCATCTTCGCGAATCCGGAAATAGACCGAAATGCTGGGATTCTGGAGGATATTGTCTTGCAACTCCTTGTCATTCTTATGAATCTGACTCAGGAGCTGATGCGCCAGTACAAGACCCAGTCGATACTTACGTGCTTCAGACAGAATCTTATTAATGCTGGGCGTGACAAAATTTTGAAACTCATCCAAATAGAGGAAGAACGGCACGCGCTCATGTGCGGGAATCGCTTCCCGTGCCATCGCCGCCTGGAGAATTTTCAGGAGAATCAGAGAGGCCAAAAAGTGGCTATTCTCTACCCCGATGATGCCTTGCGATAGGCGTGCAAGGAGGATTTTCTTCCCATTCATGACCTCGCTAAAATCCAGACCTTGGGGCTGAGCAACAACATTTCTGACCAGCTCATTGCTCATAAAGAGGGCCAGGCGGTTTGCGATAAGATTCGTAGAATCTCCGGTCTTTTTGTACTCGTGACGCCAGTAATAGAGCGCACTGGGATCAGTGACAGTTTTAAGATACTCCTTGCGGTAGTCCTTTTCCATCAAGAAGCGCCGAAGCTCCCAAAGAGTGCCACCACGCGGGCTTGAGAGCATGGCATTGATAGCGTTGATAAGAATGACTTCCATCCCCACCCCTATTTTGCCTCCGCTGAAGCGCTCAACCGAGGAGCCAAAGTCTGACGACAAAACCTGTTTTTCATATGGATTCTTGGCTGAGAGAACATTGAAGCCCACAGGTCTGCTCACATCGCTGGGATCCAAGAGAATCACATCCTTGAGCCGTTCTGGTGGCAAAGATTCCAGAACATCGGCAACCAGTGCACCATGGGGGTCAATAATTGCAAAGCCGTTGCCCATACGCGCATCTTGCCCGGCCATATAGGTGATAAGCCGCGACTTGCCCATGCCGGTTGCTCCGACAATATACATATGCCTGAGACGGGTTTCTTCAGAGACTGTGACGGGTGTGTCCACACCTTTATGCCGGTTGATACCCAAAATCAAGGAATGGCCCATCGCCACATCAGGCACCGCTTTTGTTCTGTCAGGTACTTCCTCTTTGGCTGGTTTAAGTAACTTGGGGAACAGACTTGGGATGAGGGGAAAATGGCCGATACTTGCCAGCTCGCGGGCATTAAGAATCATACCTGCACGGGTCATGCGGAAAAGACGAACATCGGTGAGGCGATCCCACTCCTCCCTCATCAGGATAAGGCGGTTGGTTCCTGGACGACTCTGTGCATTCATGGCTGAGAGCATGGCATGAACCAAGCCCTCTGAGCGATCTTCATCTGGAGTGACCGCATACAATCGCATCGAGGCAGCAAACAAAGGTGAAGAGACCTTCTCGCGGGTCTGGTCAAGAAACAAAGGTTCGTCTGGGAAAAAGCTCTCCCCTGTCCCATCGTTGGCCGCCCGCAACATGCTCGCGGCCCAGGGATTTTCGACAGCCTGAAACATCAGCTGAATCCCCATCTCTTCCCCTTTGGGCAGCTGGCTCATCAGGGC
>QCWB01000156.1 GCA_013114715.1 Nitrososphaera sp. | reverse complement strand
CCAGATACTCTTTCAAAGTGCTTTTTGTTTCTTGTTATCAGCGTCTGCTTGTTGGAAAGGGCAATACAGGCAATAAAGAGGTCCCTATCACCTATTGTATCAGATTTCAGCGACTGTGCCAGCTCGCCCCATATTCTGCCCGATTCGTAGTCAAGGTTGAGAATCGCGAACCGGTCAAGCATGTCCTTGGCGTCTTTCAATGCTTTTGCCCTGTCTTTTGATCCGTATGCACCCCGGTAATATTCGGCAACAGTGACAGCGGTGGTATAAACTACTTCGCCATTGTCGTCCAGTTCCTGCATCTTTTCTAGTGCATCGCTGTCGCGGCGTTCTAGGGCAACAAGGAAGCTGGTGTCGATGCAAACCATACTACAGTTCAACCTTTTCTAGTTTCAGGTTCCTGCGAAGCTCTTCGCTCGCTTTCTCAGTAGCGTCTGCCAGATCAGAGTTTGGGCTCTTTTCCTTCAGGTAGGCCAGAATGGCAGCCGGGTTGCCCTTTCCAAACTTGCGCAATATCAAGTCTGAAAAAGACTCCCCTTCCCTTTTCTGGGCTTTGAGTATCCTGTATGCTTCGTCGCTCAAAGAAATAGTGGTGGTTCCCACGTTAGTACAATGCATATGCATGCATTTATACTTTGAAACCCCGTGTTCCGAATTCGTTCCCAGTTATCGAAAGAATCATGCGATGCGTCATCAGACATCTGTTTTATGGCCATACCTAGGTTCATTACTAATGCCATGTTTTAGAGTCATTTGTAAGAAGCGCGTATCCTTGCAAACAACGACAGCTGAAGGGCAATGATGACCGACGCCAGCGCAAGTATGGGCAGTATTATCGAGTTTATCTGGCCGGAAGCTTCTTTCATCTCCTCTACGGCCTGTTTTGCCTGCAAGATGTCCTCCTCTATTGAGGCCCTAGTCTCCTTCACCGATGCGTCTAGGACGGTCCTAGTTTCGTTAAGCGTCTGGGAAGTCTTGTCCAGCTCCTCCTGCGTCCTGTCAAGCTTTTCTGAAAGCTGGTCTATGCTTGTCTGTATGTCCTCTATGCTGCTGCCGCTAGAGATCACCTTGGAGTCGTTGGCCAGAAATCCCTGGTAAAAGGCTACAGCATGTATCACAAATGCTCCTTCCTTATCAAGCACCACGTCTGCATAGTAGAGCCCTTCGTGAAGCTTGTTTATCTTGTCAGACAGGTTGATGGTAGAATCGCCGGAATGGATGTGCGATGACCCCAAGACTTGCAGAATTTCTTCTGGCCGGATGTTGACAAGCGCCTCGTCAAAGGTCACTTGGATAAATATTCGAAAGGGTTTTCCTGTTGACACCTCTGTCGGAGAATCCAGCTTTACTGACAGCACGTTGGATTCTGGTGAGTTTGGCGCTACTGCCTTGTTGTTTGTAAATACAACAGTAAAGGTCTCTGATCTGTTTGGAAAAGTGCCAGAGCTTACCTCCAACGTATAATTGCCGTACACAAAGTTTCTTGACGGCTGCGGCCAAGTGATTATCTGCTTTGCAAAATTGCCGCCTTCGTCGGCCGGTATTGTGTCTATCCTGATTGACTGATTTTCTGGATCTGATAGCCTGACTACCATGACATCATTAGAAAGGCCTCTTCCATAAACAATCAGAGTTTCTCCTGGTACAAATGAATTCTGGTTTATTTGCGCAATAGATCTAGTCTGTGCAAAAACGTTATCATGAGTTAATGAAAGGAAAATTATTGCTGCTAAGAAAAGTAACAGAACTTTCATGGAATATCAAAAAAAAGAGAAAGAGTAGGTCAGATGACCTACTTAACTCACAGTAACAGTTGACTCTGCAACTGGTGACAGTACTGCCGGAGCTCCGCTGATGGCGTCAAGGGCAAATGTCCTCACGGTGTATGTACCCGGGGCATCTGGTGTCCATGACAGGCCAACATCGGTGCTACCGCTAGCTCGTAGCGTACCTGTCTGCCATTGCAAGTATACAGTGAAGCCATCTGCGTCTCTGACTTCAACTATTGCTGCGAATTCCTGTGGTGTGCTCTTTGTGTTGGTAAGTGTGGTAGAGAGAACTACCTGCTGTCCTGTGCTGACTTCATCAAGTTCTTCGCCTCTAAAGTCCTTGACGAGCGGGTTCGTTGGTGAGATTGCTGTCGGGTCGCTTACTGGTCTGCCTACTGTGAAGACAAAGGTAAAGTCCTTGTCATCTTCTTCCTCTTCAAAGTCGGCTGGGAAAGCGTCTGTGTATTCGATTGTTACTTCATCTCCTGTGTCAACGCTGATTGCGCCGCTCTCAGAACCTGCTGTCAAGCGGAAGTTCATCTTGAATACTCCTGTGTTCTTGCCGGTCTCGATTGCAGAGATTTCCTCTCCTACCAAGTCGGTGTCAGAGAATACTCGGATGTCTGATAGTGAGTCAGCGATGTCTGGGTCGTGGTTTGCGTCTGGGTCGTTGATGACAACTGTTACTCTCTCTCCAATCTGTGGGTTCTGTGTTTCAAGAACGAACTCTGGATCCCAGCTGTTTACCACTACTACTGCAGAAAGAACTCTCTTTGAGCCATCTGCTGTTTGTTCGTCTTCGTATTCAATAGAGATAAAGTCACCTGGACATGCTCCAATGCTTGGTTCGTTTCCACCGTCAGCCTGGAATCTGGCATCATCAAGGTCGTCGTTTTCACAGGCAGTCTCGTCTGTTACAAGCTCCAGCTGGAACTCAAATACTCCTGTGTTTGGACCTGTTTCCTCTAATTCTGGACTTGCGTCTCCCACTTCGTTTCTATCGCTAGTGAAGTTTATGAAATAGTCGTCTGTGTCTTCAAGGTCTCCCGGGTCATATGTTTCGGTTCCTTTTGGATCCTTGTCTAGGTCAGCATCGATGATTTGGATTGTAAGTTCTGTTCCTGGACCGACTAGCTGTGGTGTTATAATCATTGCTGCAGTGTTTGATACGACTGGAAGGTTGAGTTCTATTTCGTCGCCAGAGCCGCCTGTTGAGTCTATTTCATCGTTGTAGGTAATGAGTATGTTTGTTGCTTGTTCTATTTCGTCGCCACCGACTTCATCTGTTACAGGAATGTCGTCTCCGACAATATATTCGGCTACGAATATACCGGTATCATCGCCTGTTTCTGTGAATGTCTCGGTGCGAGTGCCTTCAATTTCGTCATCTTCTGTTTCGACTGAAAGGACGAATGGACCGTTGGTGCCTACTGATGCTTCGAATTCTTCAACATCGCCATCATCAAGGTTCAAGTCTTCGTCTTGAAGCATGATTGTAACGATGTCGCCTGACTTTACACTCAGGTTGTCGACCGTTACGGTTCCGTCGTTTCCTCTGAATGTTATACCTGTGCTTTGTTCGTCGCCAGTTGCATCGATGTAGGTGAATATGATCTCTAGATTCTGCCAATCACCCGAGTCTAGTGCTGTGACATCTATGAATTCAACATCCTCATCAAAGATGCCGGAATTTCTTGTTGTCTCATTTAGGGTGAATGCACCTTCTGCAAATAGTCCATCTGTGATGTCTTCAAGCAGACTGCCTACGTAGTTGTTGTCATCATTCTCAGCTTCATTAAAGCTAGTGATGGTTTCGTCATTTGCGCTTCCATCTGCATCAATTTCAACTCTGAAAGATGGTTGACCTGGGACTGCGTCATCTTCGAATACGAATTCAATAGAGTCTTCTGTTGCAGATTGTACATTTTCGTCTGCGTCGCTAATGATCAGGGTTGTTGTTACAGCGTCGCCGAGAATGTCTGCCAAGTCGCCTGTGGATGTTGGTGGAATTGGAACGGCTGTTCTAGAGAACTCGATGTCTGTGGTTTCTCTTCCAATGGACAATGCATCTCTTGAATCTCGACTGTTAGGGAAATTGTCGAACAGATCGTGGAATGTTACTTCTATTTGGTCTC
>QCWB01000155.1 GCA_013114715.1 Nitrososphaera sp. | reverse complement strand
TCGTGCGGAACTATGCCTAACTGGCAAAAAAAGGCTGTCGGAAGTAGGCTTCCTGTGTTGTTTTTCTGGCAGTTAAGGCTACCATCTATGCCGTTCGCCATCTGGACCGAATATTAGCCATTCTAGCAGAATTCCAACGCCAAAAAGAACATAGAGAAAATTGCGTACTGCCTCATTGGAAACGTGCTTGTCAATGAAATCTATAATTTTTGATTGCATTTTGGATGACCTGTCAGTCCTTTTGCTTTCGCTAGCTCGGAAGCGTAATCAAAAAAGATGGGAAGAAGTTTAGACTTCATCGATGATTGCATTACAATCGCTTGCCTTGACTTCGACACCGCTTGGCGTCTTTGTGATTCCAAGCCTTGCAAAAAACTTGTCAAGGCTGTCTTCATACGCTATTGCAGTTTCAATCATCTTACATCGCAGCTTCAGTTTGCGTTCGCCGTTTGGATACTGTATTGATACTTCGTACATGTTCTATTCCTCTCTTGGTCTGTAATTGTCAAGGATCGTCTGGACATCTTCCTTGAATCCGAACTTGTCGCCATACTTTAGCACCATTGCCTTTACTTCCTCTGCTAGAATGTTGTACTCTTCTTGTGTGATTTTGCCGTCTGCATTCAGCGCGTATGCTTTTGCTCCAATTGTTGCAAGGTCGATAATCGCTTCTTGTTGTAGCTGGCTGTCTTGAATCAGCTTGGCATTTTCTGCAGCCTGCCCATTTGCACGGACCTGGAAATATCTTGCAACTGCAGCAATGATACCTGTGACAATCGCCAAAATCAGCTCGACTGGTATTGCTGATGTTTCTACCATCATGAAAGATAGCAAACACGGTCTACAAAAAGGTTATGGCCCGTCTGGCCAGATATTCAAGATGCCCTCTTGGAATCCAACTTGCACTGCTCCATAGTTCTTGAAAATCTTGAACCTGTAGCTTTGCACGCTTGTTACTTCGTCATCAATTTCACTGCTTGCTATTGCCCAGTGATACAGTCCGCTGGCCGCGGTGTCTGCAACGAGAGTTGTGCTGAACTTGAGCGTGCCGTAATTGGCTGAAAATACGCGCATCGTGTAAGTGTTGCCTGTACCATTTTCTGCAGTTAACCCGTCTGACTGATAGAGTTCTACATTTACGTTGCCGCGGTCAAAAGCGGTTACATCAATGACATGCCACTTTTTAGTCTCAGCCATCCGGGTTTAGCTCCTTGCTTTTCACAGTGTGGCGAAGTATTTTAGTTTTGAGCGTGTTTCTCAGCGATTGCACTTTTACCGTACTGCGCAAGGCTCGGACTTTGACGGTTGCGATTACAACGGCCGCACTACTGAGGATGTTGAAAATGTGAGTTGAGGTTTGAGCAATCTGTGCCATAACGTTGAATTTGTGTGTGCTGGTCTGCGAAACTTCTTGACGAATATGAAACAGGCTGGTCAGGGTATTCGAGACCGCAGTAAGGCTAGACGCAATGTTGAAAATATGGGTAGAAGTTTGAGCGACAATCTCGGCAATGTTAAACTTGTGGGTAGAGGTATTGCTTATGATTTCTCGAATGTTAAAGATATGTGTGGAGGTTTGGGCCACCTGCTGAAAGATATTGAAAAGATGTGCACTTGTCTGGCTGACAGTTTCAGCGATATGGAATTTATGCGTGCTGGTTTGACTGACCTGTGCAATGATATTAAACAGGTGTGTCGAAGTATTCGATACAGCAGAGAGACCAGATGATACAAAAATAGGCCAGTGTCTTGGAGCAGGGGCATAACGACCAACAGGAGCGTGAACAGTTACGGTGCCTGTGCCAGTCACTGTACCGTTGTGACCTTGCCCACTCCAGTCTGGCTCTGTGCTCACCCCAATAATTTCCTGGTGGATGAGAAGATTTTCACGTCGCGGTATGTGGCCAGCCTTGAACATTTTTCTATCTGTTTCAGTCAGTTTGATGTTCCAGACGCAGGCCCGTGCTGCATACATACCTGCGCAGAATCCACCAGCGCCCACGTCGCCAACTTGAAAGTTGATAGCAGAGTTATCGTAGCTTCCAAAGTTGCCTGAAGTGCTATCGTCTGCAGTGGTCATGTCATTGATGTAAGATTCAATAGCTGCACTAGCGCCATCTTGCCACTCAAAGACAATTACAGACCAAGAATTGATTGGAATTGCAGTAGCGGATGCATTCAGACGCCTTATCGTGCCGTTCATGTATATAAAAAAATCTGGTGTTTCATCAGAATCCAGTCTGAGCACGTAGCCTGTTGAGCCTGTCCTGTTTCCAGCGATAAGTCTGAAATTCGACGTTTGACCAGTGTTATACATCCAGATAGCCAGCGTGCCAGTAGCAGCATTCAGTGAGGCCCCACAGTCAATCCTGTCTGTCGATGATTGCGTGAAACTGCGGGCCATTGTCTCAGGCCTTGATTATCGCCAGCAGTGCTAGAATCAAAGCTAAACGTTTTTGGTCAGCTGTTGCGTTTGTCTTGAACGGTCCAGCCGTCAATGCATTGTTGAATGACGTTTTTGTGCTCGCTAACTCGGCCCATGTATGAGCTTCATTTACCGCTTGTTTGATCTGTGCTTTCGTAAATGGCATGGCCCCATACAATTTGAGAAATTCATCTACAAACTGATTGAATGCATATTTTTCCTGGTTTGCTGTCAAGGTCATGATAAGTCAATCTCCAATTCTGCCCTGATAAGAAGAGTATTCACTGCCAAAGTATCATTTACATCAGTGCCACTATGTGTGATTCTCACGAGAAGAACATCTTTTGCCGCAACTGGAAAGCCGTTGCCTGTTGTGGGTAGAGTAAAACTGACCTCTTTTGTTTGAAAAGCTGTGCCCGGCACGGTGATGTCTTGTGTTGCCACAGTAGTATCCAGTGCTTGGTCCAAACTTTCTGCATCATTCGCGATTGGCCGGGCGTCTACGCGTAGCGAGCTAACCCCAGTGGTTGCGTTTGCTGCGATAGTCAAGATGATTTTGGCCGCGGGGGTGGCTCCAATCGTATTTGGTATGCTTACTTGCCCAAACACATCACCGACTACATCCTTCACAAATTGCCAGTGTCCAAGATCAAAATCAGGCGTTGGAGCTGTCAAAACCTGATCCATAAAGAAGGAATTGCCAGCATTCACTGAGCCTGGCAGGCGCAAGTCAATAGGGAAACGTGTTGTTGTTGCCATCTATATCACGCTGCCGTATCGCCCTGCACTTTCAGAACATACGTCACATTGTCTACTGCGCTGGTGGATGCAGGAATAACACGCTTGACCCAGATGGGATAAGTCGAGCCTGCTGTAAGATTACCTAATGAAAGCCCACCTGCATAATTTGTTGGCTGGCTAAATGTTTCTCCGACCGGAGCGGTTGACTCGTTTGCCACAGTTTCAGCCGTACCGTTCATGCCCTCACCGCCAAGTGCAATCGACATAGCGTTTGCTGGGCTAGTCGTGTTTGTCTCGATCCAGATTTTAGCTGACTGCAATGTCAGAGTGCCATGCGCATTTTTTACGTAGATACAACGATATTCTGTGTCGCCTGCTGAGCTTTCAGCACCCGAAACATCATCCCATAAATTGTTAAGCGTGTTGTCTGTTAATTGTGTGGTCGAAATGGCCCCGCCAAGAGCAGCGTTTGGATCTGTGTTACCTGCTCCGCCTGAAAGATGAAAATCAATATCTCCTGCAACTATTGGCATCCAAGGACAGAAAAAGAAAAAGAGAAAGAAAGAACTACTTAATCGTCCAGCCTCATTATCCCGTTCCTGGCTAAGGGATCAGAACATCTGCGTGGATCGTGGACACCACATTGTCCGGAAAGTAATAGATCTCTGCAGTAGTTGTGGAGCTGGACCATAGCAAGACCCTGTACGTATGAATGCTATCGATTCTGTCCATAGTCACTTTCGTTATTTTTGTTGC
>QCWB01000154.1 GCA_013114715.1 Nitrososphaera sp. | reverse complement strand
GTGGCCCAGACTCGTGCAGCAAACATACAGGGCGCCAGAGATGACCTGCGAAAGATAAAGTACGGCGAGAACAACACGGACGACAAGCGCGCATGGCAGTTCATGCAGTCAACTAGGAAAATTCGATTCTCTGACGTCAAGACGTATTTCTATGAAGATATACTAGACGACATCAACTTTATTCTGTCACGGCTCAAAAACGTCGGCCTGACCCAGGCCATCATTGTCAATCTTACAAATCCAGATTTGGCCATACCTGTGGTCAGGGCCATCGTTCCAGGCCTCGAGACGTTCAAGATAACAAAGTCCGTGATGGGAGTTCGCGCCAGGGAGTGCTTTAGGCAATGGCAAAACCAGTGATATTTCTAGGCCCAAGCCTGAGCCATGAAAAGGCCAGAAAGATACTGCCGGACGCGGATTACAGGCCGCCAGCAAAGAAGGGCGACTTTTTGAGGCTGGCCGCAAGCCCAGACGTAAAACTGGTAGGCTTTGTCGACGGCGTGTTCCTTCAGGACTACCCGCCCACCCCAATAGAGGTGTACCAGCTTGCAAGAAAGGAAGGCATGGTTCTTGCCGGCGCAGCAAGCCTTGGCGCACTTCGTGCAGTGGAGCTGGAGAAATTTGGCATGATAGGCATCGGCCGGGTCTTTAACCTGTACAAGAGCAACAAGATAAACGCAGACGACGAAGTTGCTGTGACCTTTGCTGACGGCGACTTTGGCCTGCAGTCAGAAGCGATGATAGACATCAGATACAACCTGTATCTTGCCTACAAAAAAGGCGTAATCAGCAAAAATACAAAGACTGTTCTGACGACAGAAGCCAAGGAGATCTACTTCCCGCACAGAAATTACACGGACATCTTGGATATTGCAAAAAGCAGGCATCCAGAAATCCAAGACATCGAAGCGTTTAGGCAATACATAAAGACCGGCAGAAAAAGCCTCAAGGAGATGGATGCGATAAAGTTAGTCGAGTTTATCAAGTCCAAGATATCAGGTAGCTAATCTTAAATCACCTGCTAGGCTTGCTTGAAATATGAAGATCTACACAAGGACCGGCGACAAGGGCGAGACGGGCCTTATCGGCGGCGAGCGTGTAAGCAAAGCCGACCTGAGGATCGTTGCCTATGGGACTGTGGATGAACTTAATTCCAACATCGGGCTTGCAATTTCTCATCTAAAGCTAAAGGAAGCTGTTTTTCATGATTTGATAGACGTTTTGACTCAAATCCAGAATGACTTGTTTTTGGTAGGCTCTGACCTTGCAGACCCGGATTATCCGGCCAGCAAGTATAACACGCCACGGACAGTCGGCAGCATGACTAGCAGACTAGAGTCAGTAATCGACAAGTTTGAAGAAGAGCTGCAGCCAATAACATTTTTTATCCTGCCAGCCGGCAGCATCGAAGCAGCGTTTTTGCATGTTTGCAGGGCAGTTTCAAGAAGGGCCGAGACGACAGCGGTAGCCCTTGCCAAGTCAAGCAGCATCAATCCGGCAATAATCACCTACCTCAACAGGATGTCTGACCTGCTGTTTGTTGCAGCCAGGCTTGCCAACAGAAGGCAGGGCGTTGCGGATGTTGCATGGGTAAAAGATCAACCTTAAAATGATGTATTTTGTTCAAAAACACAGGTTGGGACAGATACGAAACGTGATGATGATAATAGCCATAACGGCCGCCATGGCCGTAGCTATGGTGGTTTTCACGTTCCTTTATGACTCGATTCCAGAGATCGTCAGAAACAGCTCGAATTTTCTAGTCTGGCTAAGCCAGGCAACAGGCATGACGGTGAACTGATCTGTCGGCCAAAGACCTTGATCCTTTTTTCAAGGCTGTTTTGGATCTAAAATCTGTAAACAGGGCAGGCTGGGCTTCAAAGGCAGAAATATCCAGCCCGGAATCGGTGGCGGACCATGTATTTTCCATGTGCGCCTCTGGCATGCTCATCTCAGATATTCTTGGCCTTGACACGGAAAAGGCGATGAGGATGATACTTTTGCACGACTTGGCAGAATCGATTGTCGGAGACTATATGCCCGGCCAGATAAGCGAATCTCAAAAGAAAAAGGAGGAAGACGCAGCAATGAAAAAGATCCTGTCCAGCTTGCCGGCAAAAATCAAAAGGCAGTATGCAGAAATCTGGAGAGAATACCTTCAAAACAAGACAGAATTATCAAGGTTTGTCCACAGAATAGACAAGCTGGAAATGGCCCTGCAGGCTGACAGATACAAAAGCCAGGGGCACTCTGACAAACTGGATCAATTCTTTGAATCCGCGCACAAAACAATTGACTCGCAAGACGACATACTAAAAGACATCCTGAAGGCTTTAAATCGGTCGGCTTCTAAACGAAATTAATGCAGTATTTCACGGCTCTAAAGATGGGAGAAAAAAGGGTCAAGACGTCGCAGGACCTGCTTACCAAATACACAGGCCATGCAATGCCAGCTCTGGCCCTGCGGGACAACAAGGACAACAAATGGGAGCCGGTTGGAGAGGAAAACCTGTTTGCAGTGGTAAAGGAGGAAAACGGCTACATGATAGCCCTCTGCGACAGCAAGGGCATCGCAAAAGCCCTTGCACAGTGGTTTACTGAAGAAATCAAAAACGAGATAACAGCCAAGCTCAAGTCAGAGCAGAACATGACAGAATATTTCGGCAAGCTGTCGCTTCCGATATAACTTTAATACCTGAAAACATATCATCGGTTTGCTTTGGCACACAACGAACAGGAGATAGAGGTCAAGGGTCACCTTATCGACTCGATGATACTTACAAGGATATTTGACCACATCATGGACCTGAAGGGAGATTTCCAGGTTCTGGAATTTTCAGTCGGCAAGAAAAAGAAGGACCCAAGCTACGCCAGGCTCCTGATAAAAGGCAGGGACGAAAAGCACCTTGACAGGCTGCTTGAAGCAGTCTACAGGGAAGGCGCGCAGCCAGTCTCCGTCCAGGAAGTCAGGCTTGTCGCTTCAGAGGCAGACATGGTCATGCCTGACGACTTTTACAGCACGACTAACAACCCTACCCAGCTGTTCTACTCTGGCGCTTGGATAGACGTTGCAAACATGATGATGGACAAGTGCATCGTAGTAGACACCAAGAAAAAAACAGCGCAATGCAAGATGATCCGCGATGTAGTAAAAGGCGATATGGTAGTTGTAGGCGAGCGCGGAGTCAAGATAACCCCGCTTGAGCGCCCAAGAGAAGGCGTGGACATTTTCCAGTTCATGAGCAGCAGCAGCTCAAGTGAGCGGCCTACCCAGCACATAGCCCGCAAGGTAGCCGAAGACATTTACAACACGCGCAAAGAAGGCGGCAAGATAATCGTGGTATCTGGGCCGGTCATAGTACACTCTGGCGCGTCTGAAGCTCTTGCCAGGCTGATAAGGATGGGATTTATCCACGGCCTGCTTGCCGGAAACGCCCTGGCGGTGCACGACGTGGAAAATGCCCTTCTGGGCACGTCGCTTGGAATGCACGTAAAGGACGGCACGCTTGCGGTCAGAGGCCACAGAAACCACATGCAGGCGATAAACGAGGTGTTCAAGGCCGGCGGCCTGAAACCGATGGTCGACAGAAAAATCCTCAAATCAGGAGTGATGTACGAATGCATCAAGCACGACATCCCGTATGTTTTATGCGGCTCTATCCGTGACGACGGGCCGATACCCGACGTGGTTACTGACGTCGTGGAGGCCCAGCGCAGATACAAAGAAGTGCTAAAGGGCGCAAGGATGGTCCTGATGTTCTCCACGATGCTCCACTCTATTGCTGTTGGAAACATGCTCCCGTCGTCTGTCAAAGTAGTTGCAGTGGACATCAGCCAACCGGTAGTCACAAAGCTGATAGACAGAGGCACCGCCCAGGCCATTGGAATCGTCACCGACGTCGGGGCTTTTCTGCCCATAGTTGCAGACCAGCTTGAAAAGATGGTGAAAAAATAAT
>QCWB01000153.1 GCA_013114715.1 Nitrososphaera sp. | reverse complement strand
CTCTTGTTTTGTCAGCACAAGGCCCATCGGGACTCCGCCTGCTATGCCCTTTGCAAGGCACATTATGTCTGGAGTGGTGTTCCAGTTCTGGCCGGCCCACATCTTGCCGGTCCTCCCAAGGCCCGCCTGAATTTCATCAAATATCAGGACTATTTTGCGCCGGTCGCAGATCTCCCTTATCTTTGGTATGAGGCTGTCCGGCGGGACTATGATTCCGGTCTCGCCCTGTATTGGCTCAAGTATCACTGCGCCAATAGAGTCGTCTATTGATTCTTCCAGCTTTTCCGGCTCGCCGTACGGGATGAACTTGACTCCGTCTAAAAGCGGCATGAAAGCCTTGCGGTATTTTTCGCTGTAGGTTACAGACAGCGCGCCAAAGGTCTTGCCGTGGTACGCGCCGTTCATAGCAATAACGCCTGGCTTGGCAGTGTACTTGCGGGCAAATTTCAAGGCAGCCTCGACTGACTCCGTGCCGCTGTTTGTAAAGAACATCTTGTTTAGGCCTGGTGGCGCCAAGGCAGCCATCTTTTTCATGAATCCAAGCCGCGTCTCGTTGTAGACCGACATATGGGCCGTTATCAGGGTCTCTGCCTGGTTCTTTATCGCCTGCACCACCCTGTCGTTGCAGTGGCCTACAAGCGCGACTCCATAGCCGCCCATGCAGTCGATGTATTCCTTGCCTGTGACGTCCCAGATTTTAGCTCCCTTGCCCCTGGCTACGTTGACCGGGAATCTTTGGTACAGGGTTCCAAGATAGTTGTCTTCGCCATTCATTTTGAAATCACCGTGCAGTTGATGTGAGAGATTGCCGACGAGATCGGGTTGTCGACCTGCCCGGAAGCGATGATGGCCTCTTTTACTCCCATCTCTAGCGCCTCAGTGCACGCCAGGACCTTCTTTTCCATGCCAAATCCTATCTTTGGCAAAGTTGCCTTTGCCTGCTCCAGGTTCATCGCCGTGACCAGTTTCTCGTTGAGCATCAGGCCGTTTACGTTGGTGATGAAAATTACCTTGTCTGCCTTCAGGCCACCTGCCACGTAGGCAGCAGCCCTGTCGCCGTCAACGTTAAGAAAGTCAAACTCCTCACTCAATGCTATCGGGGAAACCACGGGTGTGTAGCCGTTGCTGACCAGGTTGTTTACAAGCGCAGGGTCGACCGCGTTTATCTTGCCTGTATAGCCGCCGTCTATGACCATCTTCCTTCCTTTTTCGTTTATCACTACAAGCTTTTTCTTTCTCTCAGCTTTCAGGATTCCGCCGTCGATCCCTGCGATTCCTACTGCGTTGATCCCCTGCCGCAAAAGCATGCCGACTATAGCCTTGTTTATCTTGCCTGACATGACCATGGTGTATATCTCTGAAGTCTCTTTGTCTGTGTACCTGCTTCGAACGCCACCTGGAGAGACTATGAATTTCTGCTCCTTGCCAAGCTTTGTCGCCGTGGCCGTGACTTCCTTGCCTCCGCCATGGACAAAGACCAGCTTTTCTTTTTCAGAGATCGCCTTTATGTCTGCAAGAGTTGACGGGTGCAGGCCGTCGACTACGCTGCCGCCTATCTTTATGACTATCATACCGGTGTCAGCGGGGTGTACCGGAGGCCTTCCGTCTCATCGTAGCCAAACATCACGTTCATGTTCTGTATTGCAGAGCCTGCAGCGCCCTTCATCAGGTTGTCAGATGCTGAAAGAGCTACAATCCTCGAGTTGTCCTCGTCTATGTCAAAGCCCACGTCGCAAAAGTTAGAGCCAACGACGAATTTTGGATCCGGGAACTTGTACAGGCCTTTCTTGTCGCGAATAAGCCTGATAAACGGCTCGCCCTTGTAGGATTGGCGGTACATCTTCCAGAGTTCAAGCTCCTCGACTTTGCGCGTAAGAAATGTATGGTTGGTGGTAAGTATTCCGCGAACAATGTTTACTGCATGCGGGGTCATGCTCACCTTGATCTGCTTCTTGGCTATCATAGAGAGCTCTTGCTCAATTTCGCCAGTGTGCCTGTGCTTTGCCGGCTTGTACGGCCTGACTACCCCATAGCGCATGGCGTGGTGGGTGCCGGCGTTGGCTTTTTGGCCAGCTCCTGACGATCCTATCTTGCTGTCCACTACCACGTGATCCGTGTCTATGAGGTTGTTCTCTATCAGCGGCTTTATAGCAAGAAGCGACGTGACTGCCATGCATCCGGGACAGGATATCAGCTGAGCTTTTTTGATCTCTTCTCTGTGAAGCTCTGGCACGC
Source organism: Nitrososphaera sp. (assembly GCA_013114715.1). Lineage (GTDB taxonomy): Archaea > Thermoproteota > Nitrososphaeria > Nitrososphaerales > Nitrososphaeraceae > Nitrososphaera. Next base: position 1,722 of record QCWB01000153.1, on the reverse strand, counting down.
CGTAGACCGACTTTGACAGCATGTCGGGGAATGGATGCTCCCAGCCGTACCACTTTATGTAGTCTTTTGGATTCTTTAGCCGGAAATCCGCAGACAAGTCGATAATTTTTACTCCGCGGTCGTACAGGTCCTTGACTATCTTGTTGGCCTTGCCGTGCGGCACCGACGTGAACACCATGTCGCAGGTATTGGCCAGCTTTTCCATGTCCATCGGTGAAAATGAAATATCAATGAAACCCTTCAGGCTTGGGTGCACTCTGTGCACATACTCGCCTGCCTTCTGCCTCGAAGTCACCATGCTGACTTCTACCTTGGGGTGGGTTACAAGCAACCTAAGCAATTCGCCGCCGACGTAGCCGGAAGCGCCTACTACTCCTACCTTCATTTATGACAAGTCCTCCGCTGTTTCTATTAAATGCATTCTTATGAAAATTTTGCCTCAAAAATCCTCATTTATATTTTTTGGTCAGATATGACCTGATGCAGGTTAATTCTGGCCAGAATTGGTCAAGTTATTTTTTTGCGATGCTGACTGCGTAGTCTATCATTGCTCCCGGTATGTCATTTACTGATACCGTTGCGGCGCCCCTGAACTCGACGGTGTTGTTGACCTCGTGTACAACAAGCCCCTTTGCCTTGTCTTCCATCAGGTCGACTCCAACAATGCCTCCCCCTACTGCCTTTGCAGCCCTCAGAGCAAGGTCCTCAAGCTCCTTGGTTACTGGGGCAAGCTCTGCCTTGCCGCCGCGAGCAACGTTGGTCCTCCACTCATTTTCAGCAGAATACCTGTAGATGGCCGTCACGACCCTGTCGCCGACAACTATGCAGCGGATGTCTCTTGGCGGCCTGTCTATCATCTCCTGCACGTAGTAGATCCTGGCAAGCGGGCTGTCGTCTTCCTCGCGCATCTCTACTATCATGTTTGCAGTCTCCTCGTCGCGCAGCGGAAATACACCCCTGCCCCACGAGCCGACAATTGGCTTTAGAACCAGCGGAAGGCCCGTCTTGCGGATGACTTCAATGGCTGATTCTGCGCTGAATGCAAAGTGGGTCTTTGGGGTCGGGATGTTGTTTTTCGCAAGAACAAGCGACGTTACAAGCTTGTTGCCGCACGTCTCGGCAACGCTGAACCTGTTGATAACCGGATAGTCAAGAAATTCGAGGCATGCAGTAAGGTACAGTCCACGGTAATGGCTGACGCTTCTCTGCAGTATCACATCTCCTAGGGCAAGGTCTTCCTTCTTGCTGTCTGTGTCCAGGGTGATTGTCTTTGCATCCACCATCAGTGCCTTGAGGCCCTTTTCCTGCGCCTTGTCGTAAAGGGCTTTTTCCTCAAAGCGGACCTTGTCGTAGATTATGCAGACTTGCACATCATTGTCCCCAGTCTTCGCCTACTGTTTCTGCCGGCTTTAGTTCTACCTTCTCGTTGGCCTTGGTTGCAATCTCGTAATCGCCACCACAGTCTGGGCAGGTAACGATCTCTCCAACCACTGCGTCTTCAGGTATACTGATCTCGGCTCCACATTCTTGGCATTCTACTTTTGTTTTCATTTTTTTACCTCCTTTTTTGCTGCTGTTTTTTTGTTGGCCGCATCTGCAACCGAGTTTGCTATAATCGATTGCAGTCCCCACAGCTCAACAAAGCCCTTTGCCAGACTCTGGTCAAAGGTCGATCCGGCCGCATACGTCGCCAGTTCGTTTTTGTACAGAGAATACCGCGAC
>QCWB01000152.1 GCA_013114715.1 Nitrososphaera sp. | reverse complement strand
AGAAAAGAAAAACCAGCTTGCCAAGCTTAGATCCGCGCATAATTTCTGGTACGTATACGCTCGCCCTGACCTGTACAGGCAGATCAGAGACGGCCTAGAAAAGTGGCTAGAAAAGGAGCAGGCAACCGGCGGCTATGATTTTGAGTCTGTGCTAGATGAATGCGGCTTTCATTACAAAGAAGAACTGCCGAGCTTGACTACAGCCAAGAGGCTCTGGGAAGTGATCCTAGATTAATGCCGTTTAATCTGGAAGACTTGCAAAAGGCAATGGCGCCGCTGTCGCAGTTTCGGGCGCTGGCCGTATCTCCGCATCATGAGCGATTCAGCTTTCCGTTCTTCTCTGGCACGTATTTCACTTACCGCAAGATAGACGTCATGCGGGTCGTTGCGATTGCTCAATCTGTGAGCAGAGATCCAAGTTATCTGGACGTAGGCTGCGGGTATGGGGATTTTCTAAAGCGTGTCAGAGAGTTCCTGCCAAAAGCCACCGGCCTAGAAAAAGACGCCAGCATCTACTACGGGCTAGGAATTGAAAAACCTGACTATATCAGCATCTCAGACGCCCACTGGATAGACAAAAGATACGACGTCATTTTTGTCGGCTGGATGGAGCCGGGGCAGGATTTCCGCGATTCTGTGGCCAGAAACACGGACGTGATAATCACCACATTGGATCAGGGAATCAGCCTTGCAGCAGAGTTTGACGGCCACAGCTTTGAGCGGATAGCCTGGTGGCGGACGCCGTCCTGGGAGGACGTGAACATCGAGATAATGAACAAGTATTACAGCAGTATCCCTGCTAAACAGCGCGAAGCTTTATCAAAAATGCGCGGCGCCCACAATTTTTGGTACGTCTACTGCCGGCCAGAAAAATCAGGCCAGGTAAGAAAAGCCATCGAAAGCTTGCAGGAAAAAGACGAGCAGTACGATTTTGAAAGTGTGCTAGACGAGCTTGGATTTGCTAGGATGCAAAAACTGGAAAATCCGGCTGCTCCGGAGCCGCTATGGCAGATACAGTTTGATCAGCAAGATTTAAAGCGCCTGCAAACAGGTTTGTAATTGAAAATTGAAAGTTACTGTTCTTGGAGCGGCCAAGGAAGTTGGTCGATCTGGCTTTTTAGCTAACTGCAATAACACAAACATCCTGATGGACTACGGCGTTCTGCTCAAACGAGAGCCGATATTCCCAATGCACGTCAAGCCTCGCGACATCAACGCAGTCGTGATAACCCATGCCCACCTGGATCATTCCGGGTTTGTTCCGTCGCTTTACCTGTCTGGCTCTACAGACATCCCGGCTCTGGCAACGCTGCCAACCTTCGAGCTTTCAGAGCTTTTAATTGAAGACATGATCAAGATTTCTGGCTTTTACTTGCCTTTTGAGTACATTGACGTAGTCACCATGCTCAAAAGCTCAAAAAAGCTGCAGTACAGAGAGCCGTTTATGGTAAACGACGCCAAGGTCACGCTGCACGAATCCGGCCACGTGGTCGGCGGTGCTTCAGTGATAGTAGAGCATGAAGGCAAAAAGCTGTTTTACACTGGCGACATCAATACACGCGGATCAAAACTTCTCCGGCGGGCAGACCTGGATTTTGGACCTATTGACATGATGATTATTGAAAGCACGTATTCGCAGGCAGAGCAGGCCCCGCGCGAGAAATCAGAGCGCGAATTAGTCGAGTTTGCCTACGAAGTCATTGAGCGGGGCGGCACGTTGTTTGTCCCGTCTTTTTCAGTCGAACGGGCCCAGGAGATAGCTTGCGTTTTCAAGGCGTACAACTTTAAGCACAAGCTGGTCATGGACGGAATGGCGCTAAAGGCAAACGAGATAATGGGCCGCCATCCGGCATTCCTGCGCGACGCCGAGCTGTTCAAGAGCGCTGTTGGCGGAGCTGAATGGATAGCCGGCTGGAGCAGGCGGAAAAAAGTTGTCAACGAGCCGTGCGTTATCATCTCGCCGGCAGGCATGCTTGTTGGCGGCTCTGCAATTTTCTATACGCAGGCCATCATGACTGACGAAAAGAACGGCATTGCTCTTGTGTCGTACCAGGGTGAAGGCACCCCAGGCAGGCTCTTGCTTGACAAGCGGATGGCCAACTTTGATGGCAAGATGCAGAAATGCTACGCTGACGTCAAGCGCTTTGAATTCTCTGGCCACAACAGCAGAAGCGAGCTGTTCGAGATCCTAGACAGGGTGCAGGGAAACCCGAAGGTCCTGACAGTCCATGGCGACGGTCCATCATGCGAGAAATTTGCTGAAGAGATAAGGCAAAAGTACGGCTTTGATGCGCACGCCCCCGAGCAGGGAGAAATCGTCGACGTTTGATAATCAAAAACACTGACCCCTACAAGCTGAAAAAATGCGTCACCTGCAAAAAAGACATCGCTCTGAACGAAAAGTATTTTGTCTATCCGCTGTCTTTGCAGCAGATCTGCCTTGACTGCGCCAAGACTGAAATACCAAAAACCATCGAAGCGCTGCAAAAGGACCTAGAAAAGATAAAGTCCTGAATCTTATTTCATGCAGGATTCAGAGTAGAAAGCAAATAGGCCCCTTGCTAAGACGCAAGATATTCAAATTTCAAGCATTTCGTCATTAGATTTCCCTCTTCGATATTTAGTAAAAACTATTGTTTCAACAGGAAATTGAATAATGGGATTGGTTTTCTTTACTTGAAGATTCCTTTCGTGGATAGTGTAAGAAAGTGTGAAATAATACTGACCGTACGCGGACAATAAGACGACAGTGATCCATCCCTTAAACGGGATACAACTATTCAACCTTAGGTCTTCTATAGGAATGAAAACCTCGAATTCTTCACCAGCTTTGACAGAAATGGCCTTCCTTTCCTTGTCGTCACTGTCAATAATATGTCCTAGTTGTAATTCCTTTAACGCCTTCTGTTCCTTGAACTTTCTTGCAGTAAGGATTGCTTTTGCTTTGACAAGATTGGAGTCTTTTGTTCCATCATTTAGAACAGACAACGCAAGGTACTTTATTCCCACATCTCCAAATTGTGTTATGCGTCTATCTCGAAGCATAACGAAGTGAGATTTTTCAAAAATTTTGTCTATAACGAGAATAATAATTGAGACTGCAATCGCAAAAGATGATACAACATCGGCAGCTACGCCAACCTCCCATTTTTGATTCATGCCGACTATATACAGACCCAGAGCCACAGCGCTCAGAAAACCAGCAACCGCAAGATAGGCGAAGACCTTAACGTCGTTTTGCAGCATTTAGAATATTCCTATTGATACTTTCTTGTATAATTTATTCTAGCAGCTTTTCCTCACTCGATTATACTGGAACAATTGAAAATCTTGTAAAGTTTCAGACCTTGTTTACTTCTACGAACCCCTTTTCTATTGAGCCGACTTTGCTTCCGGGATTGATGTAGGTATAGCCGGTCTTTGTTATTACCTTGCCGTGGACTGTTCCGAAAATTTCCATGTCGCCTTTTTCATTGACAACGTTGCCTTTGACTATTCCCAAAAGCCGGCAAGTGCCGCCCCGGACATGCAGGTTGCCAAGTATCTTGCCTTTCAGCTCAAGATGACCGATATTGAGTATCACATCTCCAACTACTTCTGCCAGCAGCAGGGTATCCTCGCTGACCGTGACAGAACCGATGCGCCTGCCGTCCACTATCTTCATTGGTTAAAGGTAACCTAACTAAAGTATGACATTAGCCACGAAGTGCATCTTAGTGCACAAAAGTGTGAAAATTGATTAGAGCTTTTCGGCCTTTTCCACTTTTTTCCAGATTGTGCGGCCCTTGTGGTCCATCAGCTCAACTGACATGTCATAAAGCTTCTTGCGTATTTCGTCGGCTTGTTGGAATTTTTTTTCTGAGCGCAGGCTATTTCTGGCTGCGATAAGCTTTTCAATTTCTGTGCGCTCTGCTGGTGTTGCCTCAACAACCCGGAGGCCCAGGATATCCATTACCCTGCTTAGCACCGGC
>QCWB01000151.1 GCA_013114715.1 Nitrososphaera sp. | reverse complement strand
CCGCACCGTGTTTTGATATTACTGCTTAACCACTAACCAAAATTTCTACATATCAAATCTTCTGCTCAGCCGTCACTATGGTATCGTTATGCATTCTTCCGTGGGCTACCAAAAGAATTCTAGTAATCTCAAAGCCTCTTTTCTTGCCCAAGCCATTGCTGTTCCAGCCAAACGAGATGCACTTTCCACCGGGACGTATTAGTTCAGCCAATCTGTCCTTTATTCTGGCCTGATATTTTGCGTTAAAGACCGCGGGGTTGACTGGCTTGCCGGCTTCCTTGTAACGGCTTTTTCATCATCAGTAGGTCGCAGTGTCCCGGGAACGGCTTTACAAACCCGTTTTCCTTGTCCTTGACCGTATACATTCGCCACGGATCCACCACGGAGATTATCCTTGACCAGCGTTCAAACCCTATTTCCATTGCGTCGTTTTGAATCCACAGATCCATCGGCATGTCATGGCCTTCGACGCTGCGCGGTCATCTCAACAATCATCAACCTTCCAGGCATCAGGATGTCAAAGCAATTCTTCATTATCGCCTTGAGACCCTCTCGCCAGGCCGGATAGTCCGGAGCGTTTGTGATGTCTGCAGACTCGTTGCTGTATTGTTTCTTTGTGCCGACGGTGGCTCTGATACCAAAAGGTGGAGAGAATAGGACTAACCCTGCTTTCTTTTCGAGTTTGAATCCTACCCGCGAATCGCCGTGAATGAACTGGTAGCTCCAGGGTTTGAACTTGTCCTTCTTTACTAGAATCTCAGCTTTTTGTTCGCAGACTTCGATGGCTTTTGGATTGGCAGCTTGGTCGAGTGGCCAGAACTTTTGACAGACATAGAATACCCACTCGTTATCCGCAGATCTGGCAGAAATGAAATATAATCCCTGATTGCTGTCGATAATCTGGTGACTGAAATCTGGCTATAAACGACTTTGCAATTGCCTGCTCTATAGACCAGTCGCCGGCGTATTTCACGTACCATAAAAACACTATGATGATAATCCAGTCAGCTTCTGACGCCAAGGCCGGGGTGAACAGCTTCGCTTACATCGAGCCGTTTATGGACTCGCTTGTCTCGCATGAATCTCTTCATGTCATCATAAAGCGGCTCGAAGACAACGAAACGTCCGAGTCTTTAGACGACATCGAAGTCATTGTCAATCACAACGGCCAGCGCTTTCAGGTAACAATAAACAACATCCTGTTTGCCAGCGACCACAGCGGCCTTGTGATACCCTGACTATTTTCTGCAGGCTTTTTTCAGCGATGCTGCAAGTGCTTTGAGCTCTGCCGTCTTGCCGTTGCTTATCTTGTTTACTATCGCCGAGCCGACTATAATCGCGTCTGCACCTGCCCCAACCATGAACCTTGCGTGCTCTGGCTTGCTTATGCCAAAGCCCACTCCAACAGGTAACTTGCCTGCCGCAAGTTTTTTGGACCTTTTTATCGCGTCTTGAGTATAGCCCTCAAAGGACTTGCGCGCCCCAGTTATGCCAAACACGGAAACGAGGTACATAAAGCCAGACGATCTGTCGATTATTTTCTGCAGCCGCTCTTTGCTTGTGTTTGGCGAAGCAAGGAACACTGTTGCAAGGCCCTGCTTTTCTGCCAGAGCCGAGTACTGGCCAGCCTCCTCGACTGGCATGTCTGGAAGTATAAATCCGTCAACCCCGGATTGCTTTGATTTTTCCAAAAACTGCTCAAAGCCGGCGTGGACTAGGATGTTAGAATAAGTCATGAACAGAATCGGCAGGGCAGGATGCTTTTTTCTGATTCTCTTTGCCAGCTGCATTGCTTTTTCCGGCGTGACTCCTGCCTGCAGTGCTGCATTTGAGGCCTGCTGGATGGTCGGGCCGTCAGCAATCGGGTCTGAAAACGGGATTCCAAGCTCGATAATGTCCGCGCCGCCGGCTACAAGCAGGTCTACTGCCTCTTCAGTCGCCTTCATGTCCGGGTAGCCTGCAACGACATAGCAGACAAGCGCAGCCTCTTTTCTGCCGGCCATCTCTGTGAATTTGGCGTCTATTCTATTTCCTTGCACGCTTTTTGCCCCTCTTTGCCAAGTATTCCTGGACTACCTGGACGTCCTTGTCGCCTCTGCCTGACAGGGTAACTATGATTATCTCGTCTCTGTCCATCTCCTTGGCCATCTTGACTGCGTGGGAAATGGCATGCGATGATTCTAAAGCAGGTATTATGCCTTCAAGCCTTGACAGCGCCACAAAGGCGTCAATGGCCTCGTCATCGGTGCATGATACATACTCTGCTCTTTTGACGTCCTTTAGCATAGAGTGCTCTGGCCCCACCCCTGGATAGTCAAGGCCGGCAGAGACACTGTGGGTGTCGATAACCTGGCCCTGCTTGTCCTGCAGCAAATAAGTAAACATGCCATGCAAAACCCCTTCTGATCCGGCGCACAGCGTGGCAGAATGCTTGCCGGTCTTTAAGCCCTGGCCGCCGGCTTCAACTCCAATCAGCCTGACAGAAGAATCGTCTAAAAACGGGTAGAAAGAACCCATCGCGTTGCTGCCTCCTCCCACGCAGGCCACGATGGCCGATGGCAGGCTGCCGTATCTCTGCAGCATTTCTTGCCTTACTTCGTTTCCTATAACTGATTGAAAGTCCCGGACCATCATCGGGTACGGGTGCGGGCCGACAACGGAGCCTATCAGGTAGTACGTCGTCTGGACGTTTGATATCCAGTCGCGTATGGCCTCGTTTATCGCGTCCTTGAGCGTTTGCGAACCGGAATCAACAGAATGGACCTTGGTACCAAGCAGCTGCATCCTAAAGACGTTCAGCTTTTGCCTCTCGACGTCCTTTGAGCCCATGTACACCTCGCCGCTTAGCCCAAGTACAGAACAGGCAATCGCGGTCCCTACTCCATGCTGGCCAGCGCCAGTCTCTGCGATTATTCTCTTTTTGCCCATCCTTTTTGCCAGCAGGGCTTGTCCTAGGGTGTTGTTGGTCTTGTGCGCGCCGCCGTGCAGCAGGTCCTCGCGCTTTAGGTAGATCTTGGCCCCGCCTGCAGACTCTGTCAGGTTCTTTGCAAAATAAAGAGGAGTGGGTCGGCCGGCGTACTCTGTAAGGTAGTAGTTAAGCTCTTTTTGAAAATCAGGATCGTTTCTATATTTCTCGTAAGCGTCTTCAAGTTTTTGTACGGCTGGCTCCAATGTCTCTGGTATGTACTTGCCTCCGTACTTGCCGAACTTGCCTCCAACAGGATAGCTGCTGAGCATAGGCTTGCAGTATCAGAGTTGGGTTATTAATCATATGCCGTCTGAATCTTAAATAAAAGTACCTTGCAATATCTTTATGGAAGAATGGGATCAGGCCGCCGGCGAAATCATTTACCGCTGTTACCATTGCCTGAAGACAGAAAAAGAAGTCAAGATAATCAAAACGTCTCGGCTAAAGTACCTCTGCGAAGACTGTCTGATGAACTTTGAGCTCTGCCAGGGCTAAAGGGCGTTGTATAGCTCTGCAACTTTTGCAGACACGTTTCCTGTCTCCATGATGCTTGTGCCGACCAAAAATGCGTCTGCCCCTGCCTTTCTCAGATACTGTATGTCTGCAGGCCTTGATATTCCGCTTTCAGAAATTACCGTGCTTTTTGCCTTGCCGTATTTTTTAATCAGGTTTTCCGTGTTTGCCAGGTCTACTTTGAGGTCGCTTAGATTGCGGTTGTTTATGCCCACCAGCTCGTATCCTGCCTTTAAAACTTCGTCGTATTCCTGGCCGGTGTGCACTTCTACTAAAACCTGCATCTCTTTTCTTGTGGCATAGTCGAACAATTTCTCCATGCTAGCCTCTGCCAGGTTTCTGTCAACGACCGTCTTTATCAACAGTATCAGATCAGCTCCTGCCTGCTTGCCAGCGTCTATCTGGACTTCGTTTACCGTGATGTCCTTCATCAGTATCGGAGCTGAAACGGCTTTTCTCACTTTAATCAGGTTGTCGATAGAGCCGTCAAACATG
>QCWB01000150.1 GCA_013114715.1 Nitrososphaera sp. | reverse complement strand
CTGGCAAGGCAATCGGCATAATCACGGAAAAAGACATTGCCAGGTACGTCTACAGCGAAAAACCGGCCCGCAGGCCGTCTGAGATAAAACTTGAGCAGGCCATGAGCAGGAACCTGATAACAGTCATCAAGCAGACCGATCTGCAGTCCTGCTCAAAACTGATGATAGACGCTGGCATCAGCTCGCTTGTAGTCACGGACAACGACATGCTTTACGGCATACTGACAAAGACTGACATTGTCGATGCATACGCAAGGTTCTGTGCTGGCAGAAACCTGGTGTCAAACTACATGACTTCTGATGTTGTATTTGTGGTGCCAGACGAGCCGATACACATTATTTTGCAGGCAATGTTGGAGCGGAACATCTCTAGAGTAGTCGTAGCCAAGGATGGGATGCCTGTTGGCATGATAACTAGCAGAGACATGCTTCCAGTCTGCAGCCTGGTAGGCGGCGGCTTTGAGAAATACAGCAAAAAGTCGTTTGTGCCGCCGGGCATAAAGGCCATATTCTTGGCGCACGACATCATGAAGTACGACCCGATAACTATCAGGATGGACTTTGACCTGGCCGATGCCGCGCGGGTGATGACAAAAAACGGCATAAGTGGCCTTCCGGTAGTAGACGAATCAGGAAAACTGCAAGGCATCATTACAAAGACAGACATTGTGCGCGCAGTTTCTGAAATCAAGTAGATTTATCCAGGCCGCATCGCGTCTACCGGCTCCAGTTTTGAAGCTCGGTACGCAGGGTATACGGACGCCGCAGTCCCAAGGACTATTGCAAACAGAGAAGACTGGAGCGTGAACATTGGATCGTATACCACTTCTAGAATCAAGCCAGGACCAAAGGAAAACTCGATTGACTGCAGGTAAAGTGCAAGGGCCGTGCCTACAGCAAAGCCGCTGACTGCTGCAAGGCAGCCAATGATAAAGCCCTGCAGGACAAAGACTACAAGTATGTCCTTGCTTTTCGCCCCAATGGCCTTCATTATGCCAATGTCCCGAGTCTTGCTTGAGACAATCAGCATCAATATAGTCACGATTGCAAAGGATGCAGAGAGCATCCCGAAAAGCCCGACAAGATTGATAAAGGCGATGCCGGACCGGATTCCCTCTAGAGTCTCCTCGCCGGCCTCCTCTATAGTCTCGACGTTGAGGTTGTTTAGGGAGTAGGCCTTTAGCAGTTTTGACTTCAAGTCATCTTGGTAGGAAGAATCCGAAAGCCGGACTATAATCTGGCCAGTCTCGTCAGGCTGATTGGTAATATCCCGGACTGCGTCGATAGTCATTATCACGGAACTATCAAAGGCAAGGCCGCCGGGAGACTCTGATATGCCGACAACTACAAAGCGCTTGATGACGGTTTGCCCGGTAGAGTCTATCATCTTGGCGTCTATACGGCTTCCGATTCCTGCTTTCAAGTCCCTTGCAACTTGGCTTCCAAGGACTATCTCGCCGTCTGACTTTACAAACGAGCCGTTTGTTATTGTCTGGAAGAGTTTTGAAGAGCCCGGATCCCTTGCCGGGTCCACGCCTACAACAGGTATCTTGTCAACCTCGTTTTTAGTAAAGCCGTCTGTGGAGTTGAACCAGGCTACTGACGACAGGCGGGGCGCGGCAGCCTGCACGTAAGGGTAGCCTTCGATATATCTTATAATCTGCAGGGTATCTTTGTTAAAGTTGCCCTCGTTTTTTGATACGACTATATGCCCAAAACGATAATCGGCGATATCGCGCAAGACGCCCTGCGCAACTCCGTTGAATATCAACGAGTTGAACAGTATCACCATTATTCCAATCACGAGTGCGCTTACCGCAGCGATAAAGTTGCCCTTGCGCCGAGCCATCAGCTTTATCGCCAAGTCGAGACGGAAATCCAATGGAAACTATTGGTAAAGATGAGGATATAAGCTGATTCAAGCCTACATTAAACGCCCGTCGCCGTCAAAGACCTCGTTTCTTTCTATCAGGCCATCTTTGAGGGTTATTATCCGGTCCACGTTGCCGAAATTCTCCTTTGCATGGGTAACTATGGCAAAGGTCTGACCAAGATCCCGGTTCAGTTTTTTCATAAGCGAGATGACATCGCCAGACGTGTGCGAGTCCAGGTTTCCGGTAGGCTCGTCTCCTAACACAAGAGCCGGCCGGTTTACAAGAGCTCGGGCAATTGCCACACGCTGCATCTGGCCGCCGGACAGCTGGTTGGCCATCTTGTCTATCTGCTGCTCAAGGCCGACTTTTTTTAGCAACAGCGATGCCTTGTTTTTCAGGTAATGGTTTGAGCTGTTGCCGGCCATCATGAGTGGCAGCATCACGTTTTCTAGGGCAGTCAGGTCCGTTATGAGGTTGTATGACTGAAAGATAAATCCTATTTTGTTTTTCCTTATTTCTGCCCGATGCGAGTCGGATAGCCGGGCCACCTGCATACCGTCTATCACCACCTCGCCTGCAGAGGGCCTGTCCAAAAGACCTATCATGTTAAGCAGAGTCGACTTGCCAGAGCCTGACTGCCCCACGATAAGCACAAACTCGCCTTTTTTTATGTAAAAGTTGATCTTTCTCAGGGCTATAGTAGCGGTGTCCCCGGAACCATAGCGCTTTGACAGGTCGATGGCTTCTACTATCTTTTCGCTAATACCTAGTCGCCTCCGCAGGCTCTAGTTTCGTGGTCCGCCAGGCAGGGTATACTGATGCCGCGACGCTCATCAGAAATCCAGTCAGGCAGGTCTGCAGAACGGAATACGGGTCGTATTTTACTTCAAGGGCCAAGCTGTTTCCAAATTGCAGGTCCTGCGTATCTGCGTAAATGGTATATGCAGAGCCAAGAGCAAAGCCGGCTGCCGCGCCTATCGCACCGATAATCACACCCTGTAGGACGAATATTATCATGACGTTGGCCTTGTTTGAGCCGATGGCCCGGATAATTCCTATCTCTCGCGTCTTGCTTGCCACGATCATCATCATGATGGTCACGATTCCAAACGCAGAAGACAGCATGCCAAAGTATCCGACCAGGTTGATAAAGGCGATGCCTGAGCGTATCCCGCGAAGTATGTCTTCCCCGGCCTCCTCGATGGTTTCGGCCTTTAGCCGGTCTGAAGGGTAACGGGATATAAACGCCCGAACAAGCTTGTCAGAATCTTTCTGGTCGTATAGCCGGACTATCATCTCGCTGCTCTCGTTCTGCCTGCCGGTCATCTCTCGCAGAATGTCGATGTGGATTATGGCAGACGTGTCAAATCCAAGCCCGCCGGCGGTTTTTGATATCCCGACAACGTAAAAGGCCTTGACAACATCCTGCCCGTTTTTGCCCGTCACCTTTAGCTTCAGTGGATCTCCAATTTTTGCCTGCAGGTCCCGCGCTACGCTGTCGCCAAGCACTATGGAGTTTTTGGCCGCGACAAAACTACCCTGGCTCAATGTCTGCCGGATTTTGGATGCGTCTTGCTCGTCTTCAGGTATGACACCTATCAAAGGGACGCCGTAGGCGCGTATAGGCACGGGCTCTCTAGTATTGTTTATTGAAGCCGCTGAGGAAAGCCGCACCGCGGCTCCCTCCACGTAGCCTAGGTTTTCTACAAACCCTATCATTTCTCTGTCCGGCTTTTCGATGTTGCCATCCCGGTCCGTTACCAGCACGTGGCCAAACCTATAGTTTATCAGGTCGCGGATTATGGCATTGGCCACGCCCTCAAAGGTTATGCTGTTGATTACTATGACAAGTATGGCTATTGCCACTGCCATGCTTGCAGAACCAAGGCTTCCTTTTCGCCGAAACAGCATTCTAGTTGCAAGCTGCACCCTAAAATCCATATTTTTCAACAACTGCCTTGCAGCGTCGCAGACACATAGACAACTGGCCACTAGCAGTTGATCAAAGTGATTAATCTAACTTTCTGCAGTTAGTGTCACTTTTCAACACATATTATCCCGGCCTTCCTTATTTTGCCAGATGACAGATAGCATAGATGTACTGGCGCAGCATG
>QCWB01000149.1 GCA_013114715.1 Nitrososphaera sp. | reverse complement strand
ACAAGGTGATCAAGCTTGCAAGAAGGTCCAAAGAAGAGAATTACGAATACGCAGAAGAGTTTGACCCAAGCCCGTACACATCTCTGGTAGGCAAGACGGTGGACCTAGAGCTGCAAGACTTTGTCGTAATCAGCATCCAGCAAAGAGAAGATTAGTGTATTACCCGTGCAATCTCGGTCGTAGAGCCAAACGTGCTCTTGGCTTCCGGCAGGTGACGCGATATTGCCTTGTGTGCAGATTCAATAAACACTTCAGCAGGATCATGTTTTCTCATCAGCTTGAAGAACTTGCCAGTTGACTGGAGCTTTTCAAAGTAAAGAGCAGAGCTCTCCTCGATTATCATGTCTGCGTCTTTGCATGCGATGCCGTTTTTGCGCAGGTGCTGCTCCAGCTTGTTTGCAAACTGGGCAAAATACACAGAATATGGGTTATCGTCGTACGTGGACAATAAAAGACAATACGTGGACCTTGCTCTTTTACATTTTGCTCATATCCCAGGTAGAGTAGAACCTGGGAGAAATCTCCAGTATGACAGACATACCGCTGTCCACGTATCCAAGCAGAGTCTTGGCAATCGGATGCTCAAGTGAACCCAGATACTTTACCATTATCTTTTCGGCAATCGGACGGTTCTTTTTTGGATCCTCGGAGATCTGTACGTCGGCCTTGCCCTTAACTCCTCGGTATGGGAAATTTTCGTCGTCTATTGAAAAGTAGATGGTCGGTCGTTTGCGTATGTTTGTCGTCTTTTTCGTGTCCTTGCCGGTCTCGACAAAAATCTTTTTTGAAGAGCTGTCATAGTAGAACCAGACAGGCTGGATGTTTGGGTCTCCCTGTTCATCTATGCTGCCTACCTGAATGTTAAGCTTGCTCGTTAGAAAAGAGTCTACCTCCGACTCGGTCATTGCAGACGACATGCCGGGCATGGCTTGGATAATTTTCATTGCCCGAAAATACCCAGAATTGCGATATAAAGTTTCGATGCAAAAAGTTAAAGGCATGGATTGCAGTTGTCATGGTATGTCTGAAAAGGGAGTTTTGGGGCAGGAAATGTTGCTGTTCCCGTTTGCCGTGGGCAAGGCTGTTGTGGATTTGTCATTGATGGCATCGCTTTCGCTGGCACGCATGCTGCAGATTACGATGCAGGCCTCCGAGTCAGCCTTGACAAAATACATAGAGCTTACCGAGCAGGAATTGAAGAAAGGCCAAAGAAGAGAAAGCATCAAAGTCGAGTGATCTTTCTAAGCCGCCTGTTGTATGCAAGGCCAAAACGGTGTGCCTCGTCACGGATGTGCTGAAGCATGTGCAATGCCGCGCTGCTCTTTGAAAGCAATAATGGATCGGAGCCTATTCTGTGGATTTCTTCATTTTCCTTTGCGAGGCCGATGCATGGAATATTCAATCCCAAGCTGGATAGAGACAAATAAGCAGAACCAAGTTGAGCCCTGCCGCCGTCTATCACAATCAAATCAGGCAGGTCTTTTTCTAAACGATATCTTCTTGTGACAATCTCGCCTATCATTGCAAAGTCGTTCTGGCCAAATACAGACTTTATCTTGAACATCCGGTAGCCGGCTTTGTCAGGCTTGCCGTTGACAAACCGGCAGCATGCCCCAACCGCAATATCTGTCCCAAGATTAGAGACGTCAAAACAGTCCATTATTTCGGGCATCATTGACAGGTTTAGCGCATTTTTCAAGTCCACCACTGCAGGGCTGTATCCGCGCTCTATGTACATTGACAGGTTGCGCATTATCAAGTCCATCAGTTCATGCCGCTGGCCGGAGACGTCTACTATTCTGACTGGATAGCCGGCCATTTTTTCCAAAGACTGCTCTAGGATTTTTCTGGACTCTGGCTCCTCGTTTGTGTATATTATTGACGGAATTGCAGGCATAGAGGAACAATACTGCAGCAGAAACGAGGAAAGCGAGTTGTCGCCGATTAGCTCAAACTCGAACTTTTTTCTGTCGCTTATCACGCCCCGAGTGCGCCTAAACGACATGACGTGTGCCACGCCTTTTCTAGAATCACGCAGGATTCCGACAAACTCCTCGTTTGTATGCCGGCTCTTGCTCTCCATTTTTTGCCTTACACGGAGGTTGTCAAGCCGGTAAAGCGTGTCTCTTATGTCCTTGGCCCGTTCGTAATCTCCGATGTCAGACGCGCGCTTCATGTCAGCTTCAAGCGTCTTTGTGAATCGGTCTATGCTGCTCTTGCCATCCAGAATTTCTGCAAGCATGTTTACCCCTTCAAGGTATCTGGATTCTGTGACGTTGGCTATGCATGGAGCATCGCAGTTTTTTATGAAATACTGCAGGCACGGCGTCTTTGGCAGCCGATTGCAGACTCGGATCTTGAAGAGTTTTCGCAAAAGACCAACGGTCAGGTATTTTGAGCTTCCACGGACAAACGGGCCGTATATCCGGCCCTTTGGCCCCTGAAACTGACCAGTCCGGCTCCTCCGGGCAACCAGAAGCCGCGGGAAGGGCTCGTCGGTAATCTTTAGGTAGGTGTATCTCTGCTGGTCCTTGAGTTCTATGTTAAAGACCGGCCGGTATCGCTTTATCAGGTTTGATTCAAGCAAAAAGGCCTCCATCTCGTTGTCCGTTACGACGAAATCAAGATCTTTTATCTTGCTGACCAGCTTTGCAGTCTTCCATCCTGCATCGGGATTGTGTCGCGTAAAATACGACAGGACGCGTTTGTGCAGGTTCTTGGCCTTGCCGATGTATATTATGGAGCCTTTTTCGTCTTTCATCAGATAGACTCCGGGTTCCTGCGGAATTCGTTTTTCTTTTATAGCCAGAGCATTCATTGGCTTACCAGCTTTTCTGATTCGAGTTTTGGCTTTAGGTATCTGCCGGTATAGCTTGCCGGCTCGGCGCATATCTGCTCGGGCGTTCCAGCCGCAACTACCCTGCCGCCGGCATCGCCGCCATCTGGCCCCAGGTCAATTATCCAGTCGGCAGAGGCAATGACGTCTAGGTTGTGCTCAATTACGATAATCGTGTTGCGCAGGTCCACGAGGCGCTTTAAGACATGAAGCAGCTTGCTTACGTCTGCGAAGTGAAGTCCGGTGGTCGGCTCGTCTAGTATGTAGACGGTCCTTCCAGTGTCTCTCTTGGCAAGCTCTGCGGCAAGTTTTATCCTCTGGGCCTCGCCGCCGGACAGGGTGGTGGCCGGCTGTCCAAGCCGCAAATATCCAAGGCCGACGTCGTTTAGAGTTTGCAGTTTCTTTGTTATCGCAGGGATGTTTGAAAAGAACTCTTGCGCTTCTTCTATCGTCATGTCCAGAACATCAGATATAGTCTTGCCCTTGTATTTCACGGTCAGAGTTTCAGAGTTGTAGCGGCGGCCCTTGCATTCGTCGCAGGTGACGTAAACGTCTGGCAGAAACTGCATCTCTATTTTCTTGACGCCGCCGCCCTCGCAGGCTTCGCAGCGGCCCTCGGCGACGTTAAAGGAGAACCGGCCGGCAGAGTAGCCAAGCTCCTGGGCATGTGGAGTCTTGGCAAACAGTTCTCGGATGGCAGTAAATGCGTTTACGTACGTGGCGGCGTTTGAGCGCGGAGTCCTGCCTATCGGAGACTGGTCAATCCCGATGACCTTGTCAATATTTTCAAGCCCAGATATCCTATTGTGCTTGCCAGGCTTTTCCTTTGATCCATAGAACTGGGCCATAAGCGCCTTGAACAGGATGTCGTTTACCAGAGTCGACTTGCCAGAGCCGGAAACTCCGGTCACGACAGTCATGCAGCCAAGCGGAAAACTGGCGTCTATGGATTTTAGGTTGTTCTCTGCAGCTCCGTGGACCGTAAGCCACTTGCCAAACTTTTTGCTCTGGCGTCTATGCACCGCGACCTGGTCGCCGCGCAAAAACGCGCCAGTAACAGAGTCTTGGCTTTGTAAAATGTCTTCCAGTTTTCCAGAGGCCACCACGTGACCGCCGTGGACTCCGGCACCCGGCCCTATGTCGATTATCCAGTCAGAGTTTCTTATGACCTCTTCGTCATGCTCCACTACAACCAAGGTATTGTCCAGGTCGCGGAGTTTTTTTAGAGTGTCGATAAGCCGCGAGTTGTCGCGTTGATGCAGGCCA
>QCWB01000148.1 GCA_013114715.1 Nitrososphaera sp. | reverse complement strand
ATGGCGGTCAGATATACTACAGGGGCGTGAACTTTGTAGGTTATCCTGGCTACTACAACTCTGGGCTTACCGACGTGTCTGTAAGCGCAACCGTGGAATTTGAGATCTCCTAGTAATACTGGAGACTCTCTTACCACTAAAGTTTTAAGGCTTTCTTGTTTTAAAACAGAGTCTGGGCGTGCTTGATATCATTAGCATTATTGTTATTCTTGTTGCCGTGGGCCTTGGAGCCGGCACTCTGGGCTCAATGGTTGGGGTAGGCGGCGGGATAATAATGGTGCCAGCGCTGACCTTTGTGGGGATGGCTCCGTCGCAGATTGCAAGCACGAGCCTGTTTGCCGTGACTTCTACCGCCACGTCGTCTACAATCGCCTTTTCTCGGCAAAAGAGGATAGACTATCGTCTTGGAATTGAAATGGCAGCCTTTGCGGTGCCCGGCGCCGTACTTGGAGCGTTTATCTCAGACCAGATATCTGCCGCTGATTTTCGGCTCTACTTTGGAATACTGCTTCTTTTAGTTGGCGTATATGTAATCAAAAGAAACTCTATTCTCCGAGAAAAAGAAGCAGGCAAAATCCGGCCATTACGCAAGGCCATGGTATACGCCACCACATTTGGAGCCGGGATAATATCGAGCCTGTTTGGGGTAGGCGGCGGTGTAGTCTTTGTTCCGCTGATGCTTCTTGTACTGGGCATGACTATGCACAGAGCAGCGGCAACTTCGCAGCTGACTCTGCTTGTAACGTCGCTGGTTGGCGTCTTTACACACGTGGCGCTTGGACATCCCGATTACCTGTACGCGCTGGTTTTGTCCGCTGGCGCGTTTGTAGGTGGCCAGCTTGGAGCAAAATACTCTAAATCAGCTAAAGACCTTTTGCTTCAGCGCATGCTGGGCGTGGCGCTGATTGCAGTCGCGATAAAGTTTATCACAGACTGGTTCTGGGCAAAATAAAAAAGATTAGGCCCTGGCCTCGTCTACGTAGAATATGGCCTCGTTTCTCTTCAGAGAAGAGCCAGCAGCCAGATTCAGAATCGACCTGTGAAGCCTATCTGCGTTTGGCTCTGCTCCTTCGCTGTTGCCGGCAAGCACAAGGTGCAGTTTTATTGACGAGCCAAGCACGTCAGCAAGCTCCTGGTTGACCGTGGCCGTGTATGGCCTGAGCGCGCCTCTAAAGACATCGGCCCTTGCCCTCATCATGCCTGATATTTTCTTGCCAACAGGCGCATCCGGGCCAACAATCACCACCGAGCCCTTCGTTCCCTTGTATTTTGAAGGCTCTTCTGGAGCTCCTGGCGGGGCCATGGCGTTGACGCCTTCCTTTACTATCAGTCCTGGCGTGTAGATGAACTGGTCGATAAGGTCGTCCCATTGCTTTCTTGACAGACCGCTTAAAGCTGTGTTGTAGTCGTAGTCGCCGGTAAAGTGTATGATTGCATCGATGGGTCCAAAGTTTGTGCTAGCGACGTTAAAGATTCCTCTTATCCTGTCTTCGTCAAGCATGTTGATTGCGTGGCTGTGGAACTCCTTGAACTGTGGAGCGTCGTTAAAGTTGTTTGTAAGTATTATTACTTGCTTTGCGCCTGCTTCCTGGGCCATCTTGGCAACGGCCTTGACCCTGTTGATGTCCTTTTGCGCCGATGATGTCAGTGTCATTACTATTGTCTTGCCGGACAGCTGCAGTTCTGCATTGTCTACTGACGTGCCGATAATCGGCTTGACTGGGTAAAATACCCGGTCGTTTGGAATCACGCGGCCGTTTATCAGCTTGCTTATCTTTTCGTCTGACAAATTCATCACCATCTCTGCGACTTCGTCCTGACTTAGAAACTCGCTATCTACTATCATCTTGCTTGTGTTGCCCTGGATTTTTTCTGCAATCTCCTGCATCTTGGCAAGGGCTCCTGCAACAGTCTCTGTCAACTTGTTTACTGTCTCGTCATCCTGCTGGCCTCTCTTTTTGGCGATCTCTACTGCTGTCTCTTTTACTGCCTTGGCCACAACGTCCTCTGCGTCTCCTAGGTACGGCAAAGCTTTTGCGGTGACTACCTCGACTTCTGTGGATGCAAGGCCAGGATATCCGCCGACACGCAGGAATTCTGCTGCAGCCTTTGGATACACAGTCTTGTATATTCTGTCCGAGTGCACGGGGCCCGGGTTTGTAGCAATGGACCTGATACCGCGTTCTGCCAGCTCCCATGCCAGGGCCTCGGCTAGCCTGTTCTTTGCGCCCTGCGATGCTGTGTACGGCGTCCTGAATCTGTATGGTCGCTGCTCATACCTGTTTTCCTCTGAAAAGAACGTGGAAATCGTGATAATCTTGCCGCCTTTTTCCATGGCCCTGAGGCCGCTGGCGGTAGTCCAGAAGGTTCCAGTCAGGTGGATTGCAACGCATTCTCGAAATTCCTTGACGCTTGCGTTTGTAAAAGTCCGGACTGGCCCGGAAACTCCGGCGTTGTTGACAATGATGTCTGCTTTACCAAACTGCTGCTTTATTCCGTCAAACATCGAGTTGATGCCGGCTTCATCAGCTACATCTACTCCTGGAAATATGGCTACCTTTGCAGAAGAGCCTGCATTTTTGATAATCTCCTTTAGTATCTGGGCAGTCTGGTCCAGCGGCTCTTTTCTTCTTCCCATGATGACAATGTTAGCGCCGTTTTCCGCGAATTTCTTGGCTATGGCCTGACCAATGCCGGTTCCGCTTCCTGTAACTACAACGGTCTTACCCTCAAATTTCAAATCGCTCAAAGGTTAATCAGCAAGCTTGGCAGGCTTTTTGGGCTATTAAAGCTAACTAGGCATTAAAATTGCAAAGTATCAAAATGTATTGAAAAATTGGCCCGTCGAGATGGGCCTATTTTATCATAGACTTGATGTGGCCAGCTATCATATCAGCGATCTCGACCATGGCGTGGTTTATCTGCAGGTTTTCTTCGTGGTTCCACTTGCCGTAAATTCGAACATGGTCGTCAAGCGGGTCGATTCTGATCTCGCCTTCATGAATCAATACTCCCTTTAGCATCTCTGTCAGGTCTCTGTCCTTGTTCAGGATGTCTACTAACATGCCAATTCCTGTCCACTTTACATCGACTACCTGCTTGTTGGAAAAGTGACCCTTTGTCTTGCCCTCGCATCTGGCCAGGAACTGTTCGGTGTCAACGTCGCCTGTCTCAACGATATAGTGGACCTGGTAATAATCAAGCGCACCGTATGGAAGCGGGTTTGGGTCTAGCAACATCTTTCACCTAGTTTCTTTGCAGGACCTGGATAAGGTCAAAGTTCTTGCCCTTTATCTTTATCATGCCCCTGTTAGTCGTGAACTTGGAGTTTAGACCAAACTTGTGGCTGTAACTTGGCTTCTTTTCCAAAGGATGCATGCCAACTTCCATCGCTTCTGCTGCGATTCCGTACTCGCTGAGGCTGTTTGCCAGCTTTTCGTTTGGCTTTAGAATCTTTACAATTACCGGCTCTTCGTCGTCGTGAGAATCGTGTGAGTGACTTTCCATATGTGCATGTTCCACGGCAAGGGTACAAGAAATCTGCCAAATAAATTCTACTGCGACAATCGCCGTCTATTTGCCCTTTAGGTATTTGCTGAATCCTTCTGATTCCAGTTTCTCTGCCTTTTGCAGGACAGATTTTTCCATCTCTTTTTTGAACTCTTCTATCTTGCTACCCAGGTCTTCGTGCTTGACTGCAAGGATCTGGCAGGCCAGTATACCCGCGTTCTTGCCTCCGTTTATGGCCACGGTGGCCACCGGGACTCCTGGCGGCATCTGGGCTATAGACAACAGCGAGTCAAGCCCGTCAAGGCTCTTTGTCTTTATTGGCACGCCAATCACTGGCAATGAGGTCAGAGCTGCAACCATGCCGGGCAGGTGCGCTGCGCCTCCAGCCCCTGCTATTATGACTCTGATTCCACGCTCCTTTGCATCCTGCGCGTATTTGGCCATCCTTTTTGCTGTTCTATGGGCAGAAACTATCGTGACTTCGTTTGCAACTCCAACGGAATCCAGGAACTCTGCGGCTTCCTTCATTATTGGCAGATCAGAGTCGCTTCCCATGATTATGCCGACCAGGGGTTTTTTCAAACTCTATTACTC
>QCWB01000147.1 GCA_013114715.1 Nitrososphaera sp. | reverse complement strand
CCCTGGCCTTCAAATGGCACAAGCGCGCCCAGTCCGGCCTCGACGTATAGCTTGCCCTTTACTTTTGCTATTACGGCAGTCCTTATCTCTCCGGGCCGGATTGTCTTTATGTCCTGGGGGGCCTTGTGGTGCGGCGCCTTGATGGGATGCAGTATCCCGGCGTATTCCAGCTGGTTCATTTTTGGATACAGTGCTTTTCGCAGGTACTGCGGCGTGTCCAGGAACCTAAGAATAGTGCGAATCAATGCCAAGTCTTCCTGCTCAAAATCCGATACAGAGTCGTGGTAGACAAAGATCTTTTTTACTCTGAAAATAGAGCAAGCCCTTGCAAACTGGCCCAGCTTGATGCTCTTGTCTCTTTTTGTCTGCTCGTCTGACAACGACGAGTCAGGTATAGCAACCCAGAGGTCTGGCATTTACTCGTCAAGCAACCCTTGGATGATTGTTTCCAGCTGCCCGCTGGCGCCAAACAGAGTGTGTCGCAGTTTTCCTTTCTTGTCTACTATTATCACGGACGGCGTGCCGCGAAGCGCGTACTGCTCAAAGGTCTTGGCAGTGTATTCCTTGTGAGACAAGTACTCCTTTACCCGCTCTTTTAGGTCAGCTTTTTTGCGATCGCCAAAGGTCCTGAACTCGGGAAAGGCTCCTTCGATAAAGTCCATTACTTTGTCATCTGTAATCTGGCCAGACTCTTTAATCAGCACGTCCATGCCCACAGGGAAGGGAATCTTGTATGGAAGTTTGTTGCCGTCTTTTAGATGGCCGTACTGGGCAAAGGCCTTTTGCGTCTCACCTATCACCTCGCCGGTTGTTAGCAGTTTCTGCAAATTTTCAAGCGTGTTTTTATCATAATCCTCAAAGGCGGTTGCAAGGCCAAGAATGGTAAGGCCGCTGCCTCCGAATTTGTGGTAAAGTTCTATTGCCTCTGGAATGCCGTAAAGGAAGCATCCTGGGCAGTTTACCTGGAAAACATCTATCATGACGACGTTGCCTTTCTCGGCATCAATGTTGGTTGGCTTGCCCTGCACCCAAGTAGAAACATGAATGTTGGGGGCTTTGGACCCGATCTTGACTGCCATACGAACATCTTTTCATAAAGATTGGGTAATTAACGTTGCTTAAAGTAAGGCTAATACACCTAGTTAGATATTAGTTTGGATGCTAAAACACTCATATTTCCGGCAAGCGTCAAAAGAGACGCATATTCCTTCGCCTTTTGAGCAATCCTTGTAAATATTGTTCCAATAACTTGTCTCCTTGGTTTTTTCGAATTTATTTCGTCCTCAATCATCCCGATATCTTTTTGTAATTCTTCTTTTCCATCTTTGTCTATTTGATTGGATTCTAGTGATTTTTTTAATTCGTCCAAGAGTTGTAATATTTCTTTTTGTTCAGATCCCCCAAGATGAACATTCTGTGTTGAATTAATGGTTCCTTGTTGAAAGACAGGATTGTTCATCGGAGCATAATTGTAAATGACATTATGTATGATGTTAGGCGAAAAATGATCGGTGTCCTTGTCGGGTTTTCTTTTCGCATCTTCTATTTCTTTAATTCCGTGATGTGTAAGAGAAATTCCTCCACCCACTGCCACTAATCTCACTAGACCCTCGCCAACGAGCCAATTTACAACATCATCTGTCTCCACACTGGGTTCTCCGCCAGTACCTATTTTTTCACCAATATCCCACATGCTGACGAGTGGATTTTCACTACCCTTAGCTTCTTCATAAAGCGCATTCAGGAAACGTAAATAACTTTCATATCTCTTATCTACATCAATCATAATAGTGCCAAGATGTAGATATTCTTAACCTTTCCGACTGTCTAAACCTCGACCTCCAATCTATTCCATAGTATGAATCGAATATTCGCTATTGCCGTCGCCCTGTCTGCACTGGGTCTGATACCTATTGCAGCATACGCGCAAGGTGAGACAGACATAGTGCAGAGCACTACTGGTCTTGTAGTCGCTGTCGGCTCTGCTTGAAGCAATTGGTGGAATCATTATCGCGGCACGGCTTTTTCAAATCCAAGTGTTTGATAAAGGAAGGAGACTAGGAACTATACAACAAGACTATCCTTGCAGAAGGCATGCAAGGATCTGACAGGTAGATTCAGGAAAATGTTGAAAAAATCAAACGTTTGGTAGCATAATAACAAAATCAGTCCCCGGGTAGTTTCACCGGGGTGTGTTAAAAACCGTCTTTTACTGCGGTGTTCTCTTGGCAGCCTGTTCTTTGGCCAGCGCGGCGTATTTTTCAATCTCTTCGTCTTCTACTTTGCGCATGGCCTGCGTCTTGTTGTCGATTATGGCCATCTTTAGGTGCCTCGTAGTCGTCTTGTCTTCGCTTACGAGATAGATGCCCTCGATTGCAAGCGCTGCTGCTTCTTCAAGGGATACTTCTGGCTTGTAGGTCTTTTCGAGGAAGTCTGTAACCTGGTCGCTTCCTGCTCCAATGGCTACTGCATCGTATCCGATGTACGTGCCGCTGGGGTCTGTCAGGAAAAGAGCAGAGCCGTTCTTGTCAACGCCTGCTAAGATAAGTGCAACACCAAATGGCCTCAAGCCACCGTATTGTGTCAGCTGCTGGGCCATGTCTGCCACGTTCTTGGCTACTCCTTCCACATCGACTGGCTCGTCGTAGATGAGCCGGTTGCTCTGTGCAAAGAACCTTGCATGGTCTACCTGGGCGCGTGCATCAGGGATATAGCCTGCCGCAGCCACGCCAATGTGATCGTCTATCTGGAATATCTTTTGAGTGACATTAGAGACCTGCAATTTTCGGGTCTTTTCCTCGACTGCCAGAACAACGCCGCCTTGGGATTTTATGCCAATGGCCAGTGTTCCGCGTCTGACGGTCTCGATTGCATATTCTACCTGGTAAAGCCTTCCGTCTGGAGAGAATACTGTAATTGCTCGGTCATAGCCGGCTGCTGCTGGTAACAATTCAAACTAACTCTTCGGTTTGTTTAATTTAAGTTTTAGGGTTGCTTTCACACTAGAATCTAGCTTGATTTTAATAGAGCGTGGCCCAAGCAAATTTTCGTGCAGGACGAGGTAATTTTTTACGGTCATCCAAACGTCCAATCCTTCCATGGACGGACAGTCGAGATAACAAAAGAAGAGCACCTCACATTAAAGGGAGACTGCATCATCGGCGTTCGAGCTTCAAAGGCCTGCAGTGATATCGACGAGCCGCTGAGAAAGAGGTTGATGACCGACTGCAGGGTAAAAATAGAGATTCTGGTCGGCAGCCTGGCCTACGAGATTGTCGGGTCCGGCGACGACAGGCTGACTCTGACAAACAAGCACGACATTGTAATCCGCAAGACCAACTTTGTCTGCCCAAGGACCCTGTCAGTAAAGTGCGACAAGGCCTCGTCTGACATATCCCGCGAAATAGTAGAGTTGCTCAAGGATCCTGCGACAAAGGGCGTATTTCGGATAACAGCAGAATAGCTACTGTTTTAGCAGTTCTTTGTATTGCTGGCTTTCGGTTGCTCTTGCCAAAGCAAGATTCAGGATTTCTGCCGCCAGAAATCCATGGCATTTTTCGTTCTTGATACTTGCAAACCGCTTGTCTGCGTGGACGCTCTTTAGTATTTTTGCTATCTTGCCTGCCAATTCGTCTACCAGTTTGTCGGCCTTTTTTTCAAGGTCTGACGGCGCTTCGCAGTTATAGACCCGCATGGTAGCCGAATAGTATTTCATTACGGCTCCGCGCACCTCCACCATTTTAGCTGGGGCAATCAAGCCTGCTCCTTTTAGTATTTCAAGGTGATGTCTGACTGTAGTCGTGGCTTTTTTGTTGCCAGAGCTGTCCAGCGATTTTGCAATTTCTTCTGCAGTCATGGCTTTTTGCCCAAGCATTTCAAGAATTTTGATTCTGGTTGGGTCTGACAGGCCCTGCGCAACTTGGGAGTTAATCGTGCTTACTTTGGTTATCTTGACTTCTTTTTGGAATAATGCATCTGACATTGGCTTTCAAATTCTGTTTAACAACTAAAATGTCGTTATCAGATTTATTTGCGCAATTTGTTAATTACATTATCAGTATAACAGTATCTAGCATAATTGCATCATATCATTAGTATATCTCTGACTTCACTGCTAATTAATTGCCACTACTATTATACAAATAGTATCAA
>QCWB01000146.1 GCA_013114715.1 Nitrososphaera sp. | reverse complement strand
CCCGGGTCCTGGAGCCCAGGCAGCAATTAGAGCCCTTGCTAGAGCCGGCTTTAGGATTGGCAGGATAGATGATGTGACACCAATACCACACGATACGACAAGAAAGCCCGGCGGAAGAAGGGGAAGAAGAGTCTAACTCTTTCAAACCGTCCCTACGTTTGCTTCATCATGCTGTGGAATTCTTCATCCGACATTTTCTTTTTGCTCTCCACCCATTGCTCCACGTCTTTGCCGGCCTGATATCGTAATTTAGGATCCTTGCTTGTAACTGCGTCAAGAACTATCCTTGCGACAAGTTCTGGAGAAGACGCGTTTTGCATCAATTTACCTGCAGTTTCTTCCATCGCCTTTACCATCTGCGAATAAGCCGAGTCTGGACTAAGGGATTTCTTGGCTATCGCAACAGAGCTGAAAAAGTTGGTACTTATCATTCCTGGCTCGATTAGCACTACTCTAATTCCAAACGGCTCCACTTCAAATGACAAAGACTCGCTTAGGCCTTCCACTGCGAATTTTGTGCTAACATAAGCCGATGCAGCAGGATATCCGAACCTGCCAGCGCCAGAACTGATATTCACTATTATCCCGGATCTCTGTCTTCTCATTGCTGGAAGCACTGCCTGGGTTGTTCTTATCAGACCAAACACGTTGGTTTCATACTGCGATTTTATCTCGTCTATTGCAAGGTCTTCAAAAGCGCCCATCAGCCCGTAACCGGCGTTGTTTACAAGAACGTCTATCCTGTCTGCCTCATTTAGAACAGTCTGCACGGCCTTTGCAGTCGAATTATCATCAGTAACGTCAAGCTGAACAACCCTAATTGGCAGTTTTTCTTTTTCTGCTATTGATTTTAGATTGGCGCCTTTTTCCGGATTGCGCATGGTGGCGTAGGTAAGAAAACCATTTCTTGCCAAAATCAATGAAATCTCGTATCCAATGCCGCTAGAGCTTCCAGTGACAACCGCAACCTTTTGAGGTGACATTGCCTTTCATTGCACTGCATTATATTTAAGATTCGCAGTTTTGATTCCCAGAATCTGCGCCACTATTCCCACCTGTGCTGGAAGACTATTCTTTGGTAATTCTGCCGCCTGGCTGGCCTCTTAATCCCTCGATCCTGTCCCGTATTCTTTGAATCTCTCTGATGGGATTGCGCCACCAGTTCCTGCTCCATATCCTTTCAACCACCCAACCTCTACTTTCCAAGAATTCTTGACGCATGACATCCCTTTCTCGAGTGCTTTTTGCGGAATGGAAAGTTGCTCCGTCGCATTCTATTGCAATGATGTACCTGGAAGATTCGTCTGGATGCACCACTGCCAGATCTATTTTGTAACCCGAATAGCCCACCTGGGTATCTACCGTGTATCCAAGCTGCGTCAGACTACGATGAACCATCTCTTCAAACGGGCTCTCAAACAGTGCGCCGCTGGCGGGGTTTTCTCGCCTAAAACCGTTGTTTAGCGAGGCAAGTATGACACTTGCACTCTGACGATTGTTCTCACTGATTGCCTTTGCGTACCGCAAATAGTCCTTCAGCCTCTTTGGCCCGTTATTTTTGGCTACGTCGGTCCGAAGCTCATCTGGATCAATGGAGCATACAACAACTATTTCCTTTCTGGCACGCGTCACAGCCACGTTAAGACGATTCTCTCCGCCCTCTTGGTTAAGCGAGCCAAACCTGATGTGGAGATTTCCGTCCGGGTCCCTGGCATATCCTACCGAGAAAATGATGATATCACGCTCGTCTCCCTGCACGTTTTCTATATTCTTGACAAACGGTCTGTCGTCTAGCAGGTTGCTCTCCGGGTTTTCGGACTCGCCGTAAAGCTCGTTGAATTCTGGATCTTGTTTTCGTCTCCTGTCTATTTCATCCAGTATTGCCATTTGCTGGGATTCGTTGAAAGTAATTATGCCTATCGATTGGGGCTTGCCTTTATTATTAGTCCAGATTCTCTTGACTTCGTCTATTACCCGCTCTGCCTCTGGTAGGTTGCTTCTATCAACCCAGACACCATTTCTGCACTGGATCCACCTTATGGGTGGGTCGGCTGGAACCTTCAGTATGTTGGGTGACACCTGAAGATGTCCATCGTAGAAAGCGTGATTTGAAAAGTCAATTAGTTCCTGGTATTTTGACCTGTAATGCCATGCTAAGTATCTGTTGCCATAAATCCTCTTTGCCAGCACAAGCAGGCTCTCGGACAACATTGTTTCATCTACGAGCTCTTCCTCTAGACTATCATCATCGTCCTTCACTCTAAAGAGGTCAAACGGACGGAGTTGTTTCTCGTCTCCCATTATCACTATATTTCCTCCCCTGTACAAAGACGGCAGAGACCTTTCTACAGCAGACTGGCTCGCTTCATCGAAAATGATGAAATCAAACAGGTTTCGGTTCAGGGGAAATATTGTAGATGCCGCTTCAGGTGACACGAGCCAGCAAGGCGCGATAGTGAATACCGTTGACTCGTACTTTTCTATCAACATTCTGACTGGAAGAACGCGCTTTTTCTTGTCAAATTCATCTGCCAGCTTACTCCATTCCACGTACTCTGCTTTGCGCGATCTCTTTCCGCTTGGAGTTAGGCCAGGCTTCACTATCCGTGTTTCTATTTGCGCGGCGATTCTCTGGACAACCAGATTCTTGTGTTCTTTTAAGAGCTTGGCAAGACGTTCGCGGTTTTGTAGATATGTTTCGAAAGGCTGACCTTTCAGGACAGGGTTTTCTCGTTCAATGTAATCTATCCAGTAAGCGTAGAACTCTTCTCTTACTACATCAACCCAGTTGTTTTCCGACATCATTTTCATTGTGCATTCGCGAAGGATTTCTCGTTGCACTAGCGTCATGGCGGCTTTCCGGGCATCGTGTGCCTGAAGGGAGTCAAATTCGGCAATGGATTTGTGCATTTCTGAAAACTTTGAGTAAAGGTCAGCAAGCAGACCGGTAGAAATAATCGATCTCAGTTCATCCAATCCTGACTCGTTTAGATATTTCGATAGACTCTCAATGTTTTTCCATATCTCCAGACCTGCTGTTGCCCGACGTATCATGCTGGCTACCCATTGCGGATCGTCAGGCATGTCTTGCACGAGTATCCTCTTTGCATTGGAATGCGCTTCGACCCACCGGCCCTTCAACTTGCGGAACATCCCATGTTCGCTCTCAAGAACGCGGAGTGCTTCTAGGAGGACGTTCTGGTCATGCATGTTGGCGGCAAGGAAGGGCTCCGGATCTTTGCTGCCAAGCTGCATCGTGAGAGTTCTCAGCATCTCGTCGAGCTTGTTCTTGTCGTTGAACCCTAGTGCAGAAAAGTCTTTTCTGTTGACCCACGGATGTGCATTGTCGAATCTTTTAGCACCTGCTTCAGAGTTCTTGATTGCTTCAAGTATCTGCGGTAACTCGAGGTAACTGGTGTTTGCTGCAATCTTGGCTAGATCAAGTCTAGGTACGTAACCGGGTTTGGCGGATGCGTAGAGATTGTGTATTGTTACGCCTCCAAAGTACTCCTTCCACAGGGCGTCCACGATGCTTCTTTGCATGCCCACAAGCTTGTCTATCTCTTGGGAAACGGTATCGAATCCTGCTTTTCCAGAATCCGGCTGGATGCTGTTTATCGCTGTCGGACTGAATAGTCTTCCAAGTTGTTGGTAAAGCTCCTGCCTGCCTGTTATTGGGTCGTGCAGCAATGCAGCATATTTCCCGAGGCCAACTTTGTCAAGACGTTGGTAAACGACGTCAAGAGCTGCCCTTTTCTGGCAGACGACAAGCACCTTTTTTCTCTTGGCCAAGGCGTCGGCAATCAGGTTTACTATGACCTGCGACTTTCCTGTTCCTGGGGGCCCGCGTACAACTGTGCATTCATTGCTCTGGGCAGCAATTATGACACCATCTTGACTGGAATCGCTGTCAAGTGCAATATTCAGATCCGCTGCGGAAATGCTATCAAGATCCACTAATCCGGCTTCTTTGTCTCCGTTTCCCTCGCTCCAGATATCCTCTGTTGAAGGAGCCTCCAGCAAGTTGTCTATAACGCCCAGATTGGTTTCTCCAGACAAGACCTTCTTTAGCAGCTCTTCATAGTCCGAATAGATAGCAGTGTCGCCTTGCGGAAAATTGCCGATAATTTTAAAGTTTACAAGATGTAGGCCCTGTCTTGG
>QCWB01000145.1 GCA_013114715.1 Nitrososphaera sp. | reverse complement strand
TGCAGCCACGGCTGATTTCATCAACCACGCTGATATTGACGAAGCACGGCGAGCGGCCCTTGACGCGATCGGGCACGTCGGTTCCATTGGAGCGCACATAAAATCCCAGCTCGCCGCGCGGCGCCTCGCTGCGCGCGTACGCCTCCGCCCCTGCGGCAGATTTGAACCGGCGGGGGATGGCCTCCTTCACATCTCCCTGCTCGGGGCACTGTTTCAGCGCCTGGCGCAAGATTTTCACCGACTCTTCGATCTCGCGAATGCGCACCCAGTAGCGATCGAACGTCGAGCCGAGTGTGCCGTATTTCCCCTCGCCCACCGGGATCTCGAAATCGAAACGATCATAAATCGAGTAGGGCTCATCTTTGCGCACATCCCACTTGATGCCGGAGCCGCGCAGCACCGGTCCGGTGGTCGCATAATTGATCGCCACCTCCGGCGGTAGTATGCCGAAATTCATTCTATTGGAATCTCCTCCTCCTTACACCACGTAACGAAATCTCCTATTATCTCATAATATCTCCTTACCTCCTCCACTGACATATTCTTATAGATTCTTACAAACTCTTTAGCCTTTTTATTATCAATGACCCGGCCATCAGGCACGTCTATGACTGCATCGTAACCTCTTTGTTGCATGATGGCGGGAATGTTTCCGCTGGGAATACTTGACAGAACATCTCCCAACTCCTGTTCTGCGTTGGCACAATATTGCGTGAACGTATAGCGTTCTGGTCATGCACCTCCTGGAATAACACGTACTGTTATCATCTGCAATTACTACTTTCTTCTTAAAATGCGTTTTTTCTTATTTTGGTGCCCTATACTCTCTTTCATTTTCTTTACATACATAGAGAAGAGAAAACGACTTGGGATACACTTGTCCCTCATAGGTATCGTAGATAGTGGGTGCTATGTGATCGTAGATCTCTGGGATACTCTCAACATTGGGGCAGCCATTTGATTGTCTTACATCCGCCATATTTCTGCCAGCAACGACCTTGTGCATGGAGAGACAAGAACCTATGGTGACGCTAGTACCATTTTTTGTTAAGGAAAAATTGTATTGATCTTCCATCGGTTGCATAGGGATATGATGCCCTGCATAATCATGCGTCAGATTTGGTCATTTGTGTAGTGCGTATAAGCCTCATGGTGTCCTTTTATTGACCGCCATGTCAGTAATGTCTTGGTCTCATCCATTCCTGCCTGTTATGACTCTTTGCATTGCGACGAGATTATGATGCTCGTCAAACAAACATAATACTCAACGTTTTTTGGAGATGATCATATAGCTATGCTCTGCATTTACTCCATAACCTTTCCATTGTGGAGGTGGATATTTCCCTTGCAAAAACTTGAGATAGGCCGTTTTGATGTCGGCTGGTACCCTAGCATCTTGTAATACCTCATTTTTTGCGATGTCAACATTTCATTCGCGGTACATACGTCTTGGATTGGACATCAATGATATCACTTTTTGTGATACCTTATTTTGATTGTTGGTCAGTTCATTGGCAGTATAGAGACCATCACGCTCTGGTGAAGCGCCAAATAGTGTCACCATTGTTTCATCTATGGGTAGTGCAATGCGTCATGCCTTGGATGGATCATTCTCTACTTGGTAATAGAATCATCTGATCGTCTCCTGTCTCAATCTTTTGTCTTGGATAGCATTTATTGCTCTCACAAAACGATCCCACGTCATACCCTTTTCTAGTTGCGCATCATCGGCAACTTGTTTCAAAAACCACTCTTCTATACGTGCGTTTGCTATTTGTCTCTCTTTGGATTGCTGCCGTAGCGATTTCATCGCTTCAGCCTTAGCTGTCAGGCTGGCGATATTACTTGTGAGTATAGGCTGGTTGAGTGCTATCTCCTGATTTCTTCTTTCTAGTCTTAGATTTTCTTTTTTCTTCGACGCTATCTGCTGTTGAGCTGTTTCCACTGTTCTCTGTAGTGATGTTTGCTCCTGTTCTAGGCTTGCCAACTGTGCTCTGGCTTCTGCAATTTTCCCTTTTATCAAAAAGCTTCGTGTCTTGGACTCCAGTCTCTGTACTTCATCTTTTTGTTGTGTAATGAGCGGTCACAATGCTGTCAACCTCCTTTGTTGGTCTGGTAGCGTCCTTTCAATACCTTGTATTTGATTTGTGTTTTGATTGATCTGTTCTGTATTGCGTTGAGCTTCTTGCTTCTCTTGTGTCTGTTTTTGTTTTGCTGCTGTCAGTGCTTGTTCTATTGTCGTCTGGTCAGCTACTAATGCCTCACGATTGAATGATTTTCCTAATTCAAAACCTGCATAAGGCTTCATATCTACTGCCATCTCTGTTGCTACGACAGGAGGGAGTCTCTCTTCAATTTCCTTAGTAGATCATACACCCGTTTCTGGGAGGATAGGTGGTCACAATCATCAGGTTATTATTGGTTCTGGACTTGATCCAGGCTTACTTTTTTGGGCTTCCTCTATTGCTTGTCTGCACTGTGCTATGTAGGCATCAAGTTGAGTATTTCTTGTGTTTGTTGGATCTACTTTTTGTGCTTGTTCGTAGCTTACGATAGCTTGCTCATACTGCGCAGATGCCTGTAATCTTTGTCACTCTTGGACGGCATGATCATAGTTTTCTTGTTTTTTCTTCGTCTCTTGTTGCTCTTGTCGTTTTTTTTCTGCCTCTGCTTTCCCTTGTAGGGCTGTGAGGTCGTTTGGTTTGAGGTTCAATGCTGCCTGGTAGGCAGCTATCGCTCATGTGTAGTCTTGTGCTGTCAGCTTTTCTTGGGCATTTTGCATATGTTTGTCGAACTGCTGCTTTTTTACTGCCTCGTCTTGTGCCTGAAGTGCTTCTTGGCATGCACTTACTTTTGCTTGTACTGCTATATTATCAGCATTACCTGGATCGAGATCGATTGCTGCTTGAAACTTCTTGATTGCGTCTTGGTACTCTTTCTTTCACTGTAACTCGTCTCATTCACTGACCAGTCCTGTGTATTGTGCTTGTGTTTTTGCCTTTTCTTGTTCTTGGATTCATTGATCACATTCTTGTATCTTCGTAACCAATTCTGCATCTCTCGCATTACTCGGATCCAGTTTCCTGGCCTTTTCAAACTCTGCCTTTGCAGCTGTGAACTCTGATAGTGCCTGCAAACGATCTCCTTCAGTGACTATTGCTGTATAGTCTGCTTTCTTCGCATTCTCTATCTGCGATTGTGCGTAATCTAGCTTTTGCTGGATAAGGGCATGATCGCCACTTGGTCGTGCTTTCTTAGCTGCTGTATATGCGTCGACTGCGTCTTGTCGTCTGCTTTGACGAACCGCTAGGTCTCCCTCTATCTCGTGGATTCTTCATTGAACTCTGGTCGGGTCTGTGGGGTTATGTTTTAGTGCTTCCTTATACTCTCCCTGTGCCTGTTCCAAGATACCTAGACTGTAGTTTTCATCTGCTTGACTGACTAGTCACTGAGTACAGCCGACAATCTCTCTCTCACATTCGGCTGTTTTGGATCAGTCGATAGCTTTGGCTGCTTGATATGCTTGGATTGCTTGTACTCGTTGCTTTTGATCACGGAAGCCGTCTGCTTCTGATTTTTTTGCTGTGTACTGTGTTTCGGCTGGTATTTCTATTGTAACCTTTACTCATCCTGCTGTTTCTGTTCCTCACTGATCGCGTGCATACTGCAGTCTTGCTCTCACAGTCCCATCTTCTTTTATCTTCAGTGCAGCGACGTAATTGTCTACTGCTGTATCTCGATCTGATTTATTAATAGCACTGTCACCCTCCTGTACGAGTCTTGCAAACTCCGCATCAAGTTTTTCTTGAGCTGGTTTTGCCTTTGCTATTTCTTGTTTGCATGCAGCAATTTTGCTATCCAGCTCTGGATTCCTTGTGTTGGTTGGATCGATCTTTTGTGCTTGTTCGTAGCTTGCGATAGCTTGCTCATACTGTCCAGATGATTGTGATCTTTGTCCCTCTTGGATGGCATGATCATATTTCCCCTGTTTCTCTTTTGCTTCTTGTTGCTCTTTTCGTTTTTTTTCTGCTTCTGCTTTCCCCTGTTGTGCTGTAGCATCAGAAGGCTTCAGATTTAGTGCTGCCTCATAGTCTGCTTTTGCTCACGCATACTCTTCTCTAGCCATCTTTTCTTCTGCATGCTGCATATGTTCGTCAAACTGCTTAT
>QCWB01000144.1 GCA_013114715.1 Nitrososphaera sp. | reverse complement strand
TCTATATCGATTGTACGATTGTACAGGAATTCCCTTATCTCTTTGTATATCTTGTCAAGAAATCCGAATTTCCTCAAGACTTCATCCGCGAAGACCAATGAAACTTGGATCTTGTTTGAATCAATCCTGTGACAGTGAATCTCACGAACATAATTGACAAACCTTGACTTTGTCCAGTGCAGTGAATCCTTCACAATCTTCAAATCATTCTCCAGTTTAGAGATTTCATCTAAAGAGCCGTTCTTTTTAGCCTCCGCGATTTTCATTTTGATTTCCGCAAGTCTTGCTTTCAGGATTTCGTCTAGTCTTCCATAGTCATTCTTACGATCCATCGATGGCTGGTATATCACAGGAACGATACGCTTGCTCATCTCTACCTCGGCAAGCTTGATTTCCTTGTTAGAAAATGCAAGTGTACGGAGTTTCGTATCTTTGCAGCTGCGCAGATTGTCAAGAAGATAAGCAAGCTGACTTTTTTCTTTTGGTTTATCCATCCATTCCCAGAGGATGAAATTCTCATCTAGATCGATATACCTGCGACCTGTTCGTTTCTTCTTTAGACGCATTTTCCTCAGTTCTTTTTCCGAAATCGTAAAGTCGTCATCTTCGCTAACTTCGGAAGGTAAATTTTCTTTGGGAATCTTTTTGGTTATGACGTATCTGTTCTTGCTAATGTATTCGTTCTTGGGAATCCATCTTTTCGAATCGTCGAGATTTGGAGGGGCATTTTTGTCATACTTGAAACGGCGTGCGATAAGGAAAACATCATCATCAGGATCCCTAGTCCATGAAATCTCAAAAAGCCTCCAATGAGATAGACCGCAGGGATCAGAGTTGTTGACGTACTTTACAAGATTGGCGCGTCCACGATAGACATATTCCATTCTAGAAAGGAAAATAGTCAATGAAGTACTAACTAAATAGCAGATAATATCTTTTTTGACGAAGCTGTCAGAAAACTTGAGGGACTTGTATCTAGCAAAGCTGTTCAATGCCTATCAAACACAAAATCAGCTAACACTCCGTGTTTTTCTCAAAAGACTCGGAGCGACTGATATTCCGACAACATTTCCTGCAGATCTTTGACTCCTAGTTGATTTAAATATCGGAGATCGCAAATCGTCATTCCGACAATGGAATACCTCGTGATGCTTCCAGGCCCGACAAACGTTCCTAACAGAGTAATGAATGCAATGCTTGCACCTGTCATAAATCACAGGAGCGAGGATTTTCGCGTATTATACAAAGAGATCTTTGAAAAGACGCAGCAAGTCTTCCAGACAACTGGTGATATCGTGCTCCTTACCACTTCAGGTACTGGGGCTGTCGAGACCTCAGTCGTCAACCTGATAAAGAAGGGCGACAAGGCCGTAATCCCGGTCAACGGCGAGTTTAGCACCAGGCTTGCAGACCTGATAGACAGCTGGGGCGGCCAGACAATCAGGATAAAGGCTCCGTTTGGCGAGAACCCTCCGTACGAGGAGTTTGAGAAAGTTTTCGACCAGCACAAAGACATCAAGGCGCTTTACGCGGTCTATAACGAGACGTCGACTGGCACAACTATCAGGTACATGGACAAGCTTGGCCAGCTGGCATCAAGCAAGGGCGCGTTCTTTGTTGCAGATTCAGTTTCAATCCTTGGCGGAGACGAACTTCCAGTAGACAAATGGAATATCGAC
Source organism: Nitrososphaera sp. (assembly GCA_013114715.1). Taxonomy (GTDB): domain Archaea; phylum Thermoproteota; class Nitrososphaeria; order Nitrososphaerales; family Nitrososphaeraceae; genus Nitrososphaera. The sequence continues at coordinate 2,493 of QCWB01000144.1, read as the reverse complement.
GTCTGTGTCACCGCTTCGCAAAAGGCCCTTGCGGCACCGCCGGGAATTGCGCCGGTATCGGTAAGCCCGCGTGCCAAAAAATACATGCAGGAAAACCCGCCACCCACACACTACCTGAACATGAAGCGCTACTTCAAGTACCAAGAAGAGCACTTTGAGACGCCGTTTACGCCGGCATTGCCTCTGTTCTATGCGTTCAGAGAAGCCCTGAACATGATCCTAGAGGAGGGCATGGAAAACAGGATAGCAAGGCACAAGATTTGCGCAGAAGCCTTCTATTCAGGCCTCAACGCCATGGGACTATCGCCGTATGCAAAGCCGGATGCAAGAAGCAACGTCGTAATTGCAGTCAACTACTTGCCTGGAATGGACGACAAGAAATTCCGCGGGCTGCTATCTTCGGAGTTCAAGGTTTTGGTTGCAGGCGGCTTTGGCGACCTGAAAGGCAAGGTCTTTAGAGTCGGCAGCATGGGCGAGGTCCACAGGTACCACGTCATGAGAACCCTGTCATCGATTGCTGCTGCAATGAACATGACTGGAGTAAAGGCCAATCCAGAAGCAACGTCGGTAGCCCTTGAAAAACTCAAGGCGCTTAACTGACGGCCCCGCCTCATTTCTGTTAAGCTTAATATAAGGTAGAAGCAGAGTCGGATTTCATGACTTTGGAAAAGGGTTCTCTTATACTAGTAGACTATACTGCTAGAGTTAAGGATACTAACGAGGTTTTCGAAACTACGCGTGAAGAAGAAGCAAAGAAAACCGACCATTATGATGCTACACGCAAATACGAGCCGCGCCTGGTTTCCGTAGGCGAGGCATGGGTCCTAAAGGGCCTTGACGAGGCACTGGCTGCGGCAAACGTTGGCGACAAGTTAAACGTTGAAGTCACCCCAGACAAGGGATTTGGCGAGCGAGACCCAAACAAGGTAAGGATGATCCCGCAGCGCAAACTAGGAGAAAAGGCCGACGAGGTAAGCGTTGGCGACATTGTAGAGTTTGAAGACAGAACGGGCATCATAAGATACGTCGGCTCTGGCAGAGTTCAGGTAGACTTTAACCACAGACTGGCAGGCAAGACTCTGGTCTACGAAGCAGACGTGACTAAAAGACTTGATTCTGACTCTGACAAGGTTACAGCTCTGGTAAAGAGAAGGACCGGAATCGAGGACAGCAAGCTAAAGTTCAACCTGTCAGGCGCGAACCTGGAAATAGAGCTTCCAGAAGAGACATTCCTAGCAGAAGGCCTTCAGGTAATAAAGCGGGCAGTGGCAAACGACATCTTCAAGTTTATCCCGGCTGTAAAGAACCTAAAGTTCGTAGAGAACTACTCCGCCCCAGAGCCGGAAAAGAAGGAAGACAAGCCAGCAGAAAAGAAAGAAGGCTAAGCCTTCCCAATCTGGTTTTTTCACTTTTTTTGGTATTTGACGTAGGAAAAGGTTATTATATTTAAAAATGGAAGATTTTGCAGAATGGAAAGCGTTCAACAAGCTCAATCGATAACAATAACCCCGAAGGCGGCCGAGAAGGTTGCCGAATTCATGAAGCAGGAAGGAAACAACAGCCTTTATCTTAGAGTATACGTAACAGGCGGCGGTTGCTCCGGCCTTTCATACGGCATGGGTTTTGAAGAAAAGGCAGACGAGGACGACAGCGTTCTGGAACAAAACGGCGTAAAGTTGCTTGTCGATAGCTACAGCCAGAGATACCTCAAGGGTGCAAATATCGATTACATCGAGAGCCTGATGGGTTCCGGCTTCAAGATAAACAACCCGAACGTGACAAAGAGCTGCTCGTGCGGACACTCGTTTAGCACAGAGTAAACTTTTCTTTTTTAATTCTGTATTATTTTTACTTGCGTATAGGTTCTTTTAGAAAAAGAATAAAAGTTAAGGCCAGAGGCCTCTGAGCTTTATCGCCTCTACGACCCTGTTGACTGCCAGAACAATGCTTGCCTTGCGCATGTTCACGCCGTATTCGTCGTGTGTCTTGTACACGTCAAGGAACGCACGTGTGACATTCTTGTCAAGTCGTTCGTTGACTTCGTCTTCGGTCCAGTAGTCGCGTCTCAAGTTCTGCAACCATTCAAAGTATGACGAAGTTACTCCACCGCCGTTGGCAAGAACGTCCGGGATTACTAGAATCTTGTTCTTGAACAGGATGTCGTCTGCCTCAGGTGTTGTTGGCCCGTTTGCTGCTTCGGCAACAATCTTGGCTTTGACATTGCCTGCGTTTCTGGCAGTAATCTGGCCTTCAAGGGCAGCCGGTATGAGGATGGTGCAGTCAGTCTCAAGCAGCTCTTCATTGGTAATCGAGGTCGCACCTGCAAATCCAACCACAGAGCCGGTCTTTTCCTTGTGCTGCCGCAACGCTGCGATGTTGATGCCATTTTTGTTGTAGACGCCGCCTTTGGTGTCAGAAGCAGCGACGACTTTTGCGCCCAGATCTCCAACAAGCTGCGATGCAAACTGGCCGGCGTTTCCAAAGCCCTGTACT
>QCWB01000143.1 GCA_013114715.1 Nitrososphaera sp. | reverse complement strand
AATTCCTGCATCCTTTTGCCATGACGCCGCTGTCGCACGTTAACTACAACCTGACAATAGTTGACGAGAACGGCGTGGAAGTAGAGTCCATGGAAGGACTCCATTCCCATATTGGCCAGGACGTCCAGACTGTTACTTTTGACAAGACTGGCAACTTTAAGTTGATGATTGAAGTCATTGGAACAGGAATAGATCCGCCGTTTGACAAGACCAGAAGCGGCACGGTAGAAGCTGCGGTGATGGTCGTGCCAGAGTTTCCGGTTGTCCCTGCGGTATTGGCAGCAGCCACCGGACTAGTCATAGTGTCAGCCAGACTAAAGTTCAAGAAATAAATCCAACTGACTGCTTATCTTGCAAATTGAGGATTGTCCCGGCCGACAGGATGGCCAAGCCGCTTGGAAAAAAAGAGGCTGACAAATTGCTATTTGAGCCAAACATCCTTCGGCTAGGCTTGATAGACGACGATGGATCGCCAATAGTGCATCCCGTCTGGTACTGTTACAGAGATGAGAAATTTTATGTCGCAACCGACATGGCCGGCAGAAAAGCAAGATTGCTGAAAAAAAATCCAGAGGTCTATTTCCTTGTGGACGTTAACCCGCAGAACAGCCCACCCAAGGGAGTGAGGGGAAAGGGAATTGCTAGGGTAATTGAGGATACTGCCTTTGCGGAGGAGATAACTGCAATAAATGTAAAGAATTACCTTGGCAGCACTAGGACAAAAAAAGCGCAAGAGGTCCTGAAGCTAGGCAAGAGATCATGCGTCGTAGAGATTACGCCGTCTTATTTGGCCACCTGGAAGTTCTAGAATCTACTCTTTTATTGAAGAATCAATAATAAAATACGGTGTGGAAGGTTGCCCTTCCACCCGCGTAATGAACAAGGCACTGGCAGGGAATTGCTGTATACTGATAGCGCCTATAGAAAATTGTAGGAATTAGATAATATTACTTATGGTACATTCGACGAATGAATTAGAGAATTGCTGATAGAATAGATTCGTACAAATCACAAGAAATGCGGGCTTACAAGAATCAAATCTACTCCATCATTATCCAGTCTGTTCAACAGATGTGTGTAAAACAGTTTGATAGATCATTAGGTTGTTTCGAGTCGGAATAATCCTTATAGGTTAACAAGTCAATTAGATATTCCACGTGCAAATCAAAGACGACACTATTCAAACTAAGCAATTTTCTAAGAGCAAACCAAGAAGGTCTTGATAATTGGAAGGAATTGTAAAAGGATGGATCATCTCCATAATCGCGGTTGCTGTAATTCTGTCAGCTTTGCTTTCGATTAGTCCTTCCTTTTCTACTACCAAAGAAAGTAATGAACCGCGAATCAAGGAAATTCTCTTGATAGCAAATGAAGGCGTACAAAGGATTGTACCTGACAACAACTTGTATCCTGAAGGCCTAATATACAACACAATGACATTCAACGGCACTATCCCAGGACCTTTGATTTCGGTAAATCAAGGAGATATTCTCAAAATAACATTACGCAATGAAGGAAAAATAATCCACAGTCTCAATCTACATGCAGGTTTTGGACCAACTCAGGCCTTGTCGGGAGTAGTGCAGCCAGGAGAAAGCAAAACATGGACCATGAAAGCAGATTATCCTGGAGTTTTCTTGTATCATTGCGATGGTGACAATCTGAATGGAATATGGGAACATATTGCAACGGGGATGTATGGTGGAATAATAGTTCACTCGCCGCAAGAAAAACCAGCCAAAGAATTCTTTGTATTTTTTAGCGAAGTGTACACATCATTTGATTCACAACCAGGTATAGAGTCCCAAATAGGTTCGTTTGATTTTGAAAAATTCATTGATAATAGACCAGACTTGATTTTGACAAACGGCATGGCGTTTAGATATATTCCAGTGATAGGTACTCAAGCCAAAGTTATGCTTAACTCAAGTGCTGAAACATTTCATGTAAAAACTGACGAACTAACAAGATGGTATATCTTTAACGCCGGCCCGAGAAATGATCTTGCTTTTAATTTTGGTGCAGGCATGATTCCTGCTGACAATTCAGAAAAAATAATTGAAGAGGGAGAAAAAGATGCATACAGATACGACGAAATCAGGGACATCCCGCCTGGTTCTGGTACTGTCATTGAGATGACTTTTCCAGAAAAGGGTACATACTTTGGTAATGATCACGACATAGGCAGTCTGCTAAAGGGTGCAGGATTCGTGGTAATTGTTGATGACAAATAAGACGCGATATAGATATGGCCTGTACACCTTAATCGAACTTAATTCTATATTGTCTTGAACACATGAATAAGAGCTATGACAACCCCTACACCAACAGCAGATAAAAGATTAGTCCAGTTTCTCAAGAATGGCAAGATTGGGAACGAAAGGCAACAAGTTTACCTAGTGTATTTCTTATAAAACTGCCACAGGAAGGTCTCCTTCTCTTGCAATCGAGATAAAGCCAGTTGACGGTTCTGGCGCAGCTACAAAGAAACGCGGCGTAGTAATCCGTTCGTTTGGAGAGCTCGAGATAATTAGGCAAGAAGCATTGTTACAGTCAATCCCGAGAAGAGGCCTGTCATAAAGCCAGGCGAAGACGTGTTCGAAATCTAGATTAGGGCCTTTTTTAGTTCCTCGTAGGCCTGCTTTACCTCGTCTATGGCGGCTCCGTCTTCAAGAGTGGTCACATCTCCAATTTTCTCGCCGCTTGCAATTGACTTGAGCAGCCTGCGCATTATCTTGCCGCTGCGGGTCTTTGGAAGCTTGCCTACGAAATATAGCTCGTCTGGCGTCGCTATCGGTCCGACTGTCTTTCTAATATGATCGATTACTTCTTTTCGTAGTGCCTCGGACTTTGCCACGCCCTCCCTTGGAACCAGGAAGGCGATTATGGCTTCGCCTTTTGTCAAGTCTGGCTTGCCGGCCACGGCGGCCTCGGCTATTGCTTTGTGCGAAACAAACGCACTTTCAAGCTCCATCGTGCCAAGCCGATGCCCGGCCACCTTTAGCACATCGTCTGCCCGGCCCAAAAGCCACAGGTAGCCGTCCAAGTCGACCATCGCGTAATCGCCGGCATAGTAAACGCCTTCATACTTGCTCCAGTAGGTGTTCTTGTATTTCTCATCGTCTCCCCACAGTGTCAGGAGCATCCCCGGCCACGGCTTTCTTACCACGATGTGGCCCTTTGTGCCTGGATTCACTATTTGGCCGTTGTCGTCAACCACCTTGGCATCGATTCCAGGCACTGGAAAAGTTGCAGAGCCGGGCTTCATGGGCACCATGTCTATTGCCGTGCATGCACTGAGCATGATGCCGCCGGTCTCTGTCTGCCACCAGGTATCGATTATCGGGCAGCTTTCCTTGCCGATTGTCTTGAAATACCACATCCAGACTTCGGGGTTAATCGGCTCGCCGACCGTGCCAAGAAGCCGTATAGACGAAAGATCAAAAGAGTTCGGTATTGCGTCGCCGTATTTCATGTACATGCGAAGAGCTGTTGGCGTCGTATACAGTATGGTCGCGCCGTGCTTTTCGGCTACTGCCCAGTACCTGTCAGGCTGCGGATAGTCCGGCGCGCCGTCATACATTATCTCGGTTATTCCGTGCATCAGCGGAGCGTAGACCATGTAGCTGTGGCCTGTAACCCAGCCAATGTCCGCAGTGCAGAAGAATATGTCGTCTTTTCTGAAATCAAAGACCCACTTTGCCGTTGAGTAGAGATGTGTCAGGTATCCGGCCGTTCCGTGCACCACGCCTTTTGGCTTGCCAGTAGTGCCAGACGTGTAGAGTATGTAAAGCGGATGTGTGCTTTCCACGATTTCCGGCTCGCAGTAGGAAGCGGCCTTTTCAACTACGTCATGCCACCAGAGGTCTTTTGGCCCCATTCTGACTTCGTTTCCCATCCTTCGAAATACTATGACATGCTCAACTGACGGCGTGGATGGTATCGCCTCGTCTACCACTTGTTTCAGTTCTACCAATTTTCCTTTTCTCACGCCGCCGTCCGCGGTGATAATAACTTTGGACTTGGCATCGTTTGTCCTGTCGACTAGAGCCTGCGAGCTAAAGCCGGAAAACACCACTGAATGTATCGCCCCTATCCTGGAGCAGGCCAGCATGGCCACCGGAAGCTCTGGCACCATTGGCAGGTAGATAGTTACCCTGTCGCCCTTGCCCACGCCAAGGCTT
>QCWB01000015.1 GCA_013114715.1 Nitrososphaera sp. | reverse complement strand
ACCGGAACGCCGGTCTGTGGGCCATCTTTGAGCGTGGCTGTCATCGTGCCCGTGAATTTCTTTGATTCCTCGGTAATTGACCAGCTGGACAGGGCAAAGTCGTAGAATTTATGGCTGTGCATGGCGTTTCCGTCTGGCATCACCATTCTAAAAGACGCAACAAAATTTGCACTGGCGTCGGTATCGTCTCCGTCAGAAGGCAGGATAGCTGCAAATTTCCAGCCGCCTGACAGGACCCAGGTTGGAGTACCGTTATCCATCTGGACGTTGGCTATAGTGCCAATGGCTTTTAGATGATCGCCGGCTGCGCTTTGTGCATAAACTGGCAAAACCATGTTGTTTGCCATCACTGCAAAAAGAAGCATTACTACAATGCTCACTGCAAAGTGCACAAGTTTCATTGCGAGATATTATGCAGCGCTCAAAGAAAAGAGTTATGCTGTTTGCGTAATTCTATATATGCAATTGTCTTGGCAATAGTTGTTGCAACCAGCATTGCCTGTCATCATGGCGGCCACAGGGCTTCTCGGCCAGATTGTCGACTCGATAACAATTTTGATTTCACAGTATGGCTATCCGGCAGTGTTTGCAGCTGCGTTTCTAGAAGTTATATTCCCGCCAATCCCAAGCGAACTGGTATTTCCACTAGTTGGCTTTACGGTCCAGAGAAGCGGCCTGGGTATTGAAAGCGCTTTGATAATGTCAGCAATCGGTGCGCTTGGCTCGACGGCTGGCGCAATCCTTATTTACTTTGTTTCAAGAAAAGTTGGCAGGGCTGCAATTATTCGCTATTCTAGGCGCATCAGGGTCACGGAAAAGGACCTGCAGCGCGCCGAAACCTGGTTTGCCAAGCATGGACCTCTAGCGGTTTTTAGCGCAAGGATGGTTCCAGGGATTCGTGAGATAATATCTATTCCTGCTGGCCTTGGCAGCATGAGCCTGTCTAGGTTCATAATCTTTACGTTTGCCGGCTCGATGGTCTGGTCCACCATATTGACTCTAGTCGGGTTTTATTTTGGTGAAGCCTGGGTCGGCATTTCAGAGCAGCTCTCGTCCGTGTTTGGCATAGTGGGCGCAGTAGTGATCGCCGCCCTGGTTGGCTCTGCAGTATTCTGGTATGCAAGGCGATCTAGGCAGTCTTCATGAGCAGGCAGAGTATTGCTTTTTGCACGTGAAGCCGGTTTTCTGCTTCCTGCCAGACAACTGACTGCTTGCCGTCAATGACTTGTGCTGTTACTTCCTGGCCGCGTTTTGCCGGAAGACAGTGCATAAAGATGGCGTCTTTCTTGGCAAGTTTCATGGTCTCGGAATTGACTTGGTATTTTGGCAGAAACGTCGATTCTCTTGAAGCCCGCTCGCCTTCCTTGCCTATCGAGATAAAAGTGTCCGTGACTACAACGTCTGCGTCTTTTGCTGCGGCAATTGGATCTTCTGTTATTACAATATCAGCCGCGGTTTTTTTGCCATCTCTCGCTGCAAGTGCCACCACGTCTTCAAGCGGCTCGTATCCCTTTGGGCAGGCTGCAGTCATGCTTATTCCTGTCCTAGCGCAGCCGATTAGAAGGTCGTTGCACACGTTATCGCCGTCTCCAATCCAGGCCAGCTTTAGGCCATTTAATTTTCCCTTCTTCTCCTTAATGGTCAGCAGGTCTGCAAGTATCTGGCATGGATGAAAGGCATCTGACAGCCCGTTTATCACAGGTATTGAAGAATATTGGGCAAGTTTCTGTACATCGGCGTGGTCGTACACGCGGGCCATTACGCAATCAAGGTAAAGGGAAAGCGTCCTTGCCGTGTCTTCTATGGTCTCTCCTCGCGCTATCTGGATGTCGTTTGCACTCAGATACACGGCCGTGCCGCCAAGCTGGTACATGCCCGCTTCAAAACTGACCCGAGTCCTAGTAGACGGCTTTTGAAATACCATGCCCAGGGTCTTTCCATGCAGCAACGGTTTTGCCTTGCCTGTTTTTTGCTCTTTTTTGAGCTTGCTTGCAAAGTCCAGTATCAGGTTAATTTCGCTTAACGAGAGATCTTGTAGGCCAAGCAGGTCCTTGTTACTTAAGCATGTCTTCGATGTCTTCATCTGTTAGATAGACAACGTCGTCTTTCTTTTCTTTATCATCTTTGCGCTTTTTCTTGTCCTCTTTTTCCTTCTTTTCTCTGGCTTTGCGCTCTTCCTCTTCTTTCTTGTCGTCTTTTTTGCGGCCAAAAAGCCCGCCAAACCGGCCCTTCTTTTCCTCCTTTGGCTCCTCATGTGTAGAAGGCTCTGGTGCAGGCGGAGGAGGTGGGGGTTGGACCACAGGTTTTGGCGGCGAATAATCAGGTTCGTCCGGAGTTTCTGACAATGGCTTTTCTGCACCGCGCTGTGCAAATAGAGGAGAGCCAACCGGGCTTGCCGACACCGCAGAAACAGGCTTTTCTTCCTGTATCTCCAGCTTTGGTTCTTCTGCTTGTGGCTTTGGTGGTTCTGGAGTCAGCACGGGCAGTGGCTGCGACATCAGGTCCTGCACGCTTACGGTAGCGGACCCAAACAGCGATTCTATGAACTTGTCAGGATCAAAGGGTATCATGTCGTCATAGCCCTGCCCGACGCCAACGTAGACTATCGGCTTTGAAGTGATGTAAGATATGGAGATTGCAGCGCCGCCCTTTGCGTCTGCGTCGACTTTTGTCAGAACCGCAGCGTCAAAATTTGTATACTGGAAAAACTCGCGGGCCTGGTTTATCGTGTCGTTTCCGGCTAGAGAATCGCCGACAAATATCTTCAGGTCCGGCTTGACTACGCGGATTATTTTTGCCATCTCGTCCATCAAGTTCTTTGAGGTCTGCATCCTGCCCGCGGTGTCTATCAAAACTGCGTCGATGTAGTGTTTTTTGGCGTAATCCACGGCGTCCCTGCCCACCGCGGAAGGATCCGCGCCGTATCTTTGTGCAATTACCTTAAGCGATAGCCGCTCTGCATGAAGGCTCAGCTGCTCTATCGCGCCGGCCCTGTGCGTGTCGCCGGCTGCAACTACAAGGCTGATGCCGCTTTTCCTCAGCAAGTTGGCCACCTTGGCTACTGTAGTTGTCTTGCCGGTTCCGTTAATGCCGAGAAACACGATTACAAGCGGGCCTGCCTTGGCAGCCTTTTTTGCATTTATCTTTTCTACAATGTCTATCTTGCCGGCACGCGCAAAAATGCCGGCAACAGATTCCTGCAGTTTTGATTCAATAATCTGCGTTGCGTCCATGTCTTTTTCCAGTTTCAGCCCAAGGAGTTCTTTTTTCAGGTTGGCAGAAAGGTTGTCAACCACTTCCTGGGCAACATCGCTTTCCAGAAGAGATATCTGCAGATCCAAAAGCGTGTTGTCAAGAACCTTTTCAGAGATCTCTTTCTGTCCAAGGCTTTTAGCCGCGCCTGAAAAAGCCTTCTTGAGCTTGTCAAACATTCTACTGCACGTTGGACCTTTGCGCAGAACCTAGCATCTGGTTTACCTGTTCTTGCAGCTGTTCCATGTGCATGGCTATTTCCTGGCGCTGGGCCTCAAACTGCCTCAATGCAACCTCGTATTCTTTTATCCGAGCCTCGACAAAGTTCAGGGCGTCTTCCCTGCTCTTTTCTACAGATACGCCGGAACCTAGGTTGACAACGATTTTCTTTACTGGCGGAACAATTGTCTTTAGGTACAACCCAACTCCAATAGGCATCAGGGTTTCCGAATCCGATTCTGACGTGATTCCCTGAATGGTAGTCGAAGCCGTGCGTGCTTCATCCAATAATCTTGAAACTGCAACCTGCCTTGACGTGATATCATTCATGTATGATTCTAAGACCCGCGACTGCTGGGCCAATTCAGAGATCCTCTGTTCAATAGCAGAATTATGCTGTGAAGCGCTATCACTCATCAACCTGACTGCCCTGGCTCGATTTTTAAAGCTTTAGATTTTCGAGACCTTGAGCATGTCGGTCCACTTGACGGCCATGCCGTACCTTTCTTCCTCGGATTTCATGTGGTTGTATATCTTGATCATGTCGCCGGCATGCCTTATTGCGTTGAACTTGCCAGTTATCTTTAGCTGGACGAATTTAAAGACAGTAGAGTATACCTCGAATTTCTTTATCACGGCGTTTCTGTACGCATTCAAGTCGTGCATATTGTGTACGAAAAGATCCGCGCACCAAGTCGACGGGATTATGCCTTCCCCTAGGAGCGCAAAGACCGTTCCGATGGACTCGCCAACTCCGACGCATTTGCGCCCGTCTGTAAACGGCTCGCAGCTGGCCGGCGGCGTTATCCTGACTGGCCGACCTACTTTTTTTATCGCCTCGCAGTCGTGTTTGTGAAGAAACTCGTCTACGAACTGGCCGTGGGTTTTTGAAAAATCGCCAGCACCGATGTGTGCGTAGCCGTTTCCCAGAGGAAAATACCAGAAGTAGCCGGTCATCGACGGGAAGGACCGCAGGTAAAAATCATCAAACGGCTCTTTGCCTGGGGCGTATTTGACCTTGTACTGCACACAGGGAATCCAAAGCTCGTTTTGCAGCCTTGGCAGGTAATTTCGGTGAAATCCGGTTGAATCGATTATCAGATCAAAGTCGCCTTCCAATTCCTCTTTTCGTGGGGCCCTGCCGAATTTTATCTCGGTGCCCCGAATCATGTCTTGGATAAGTTTGAGTTTATCGTAGCTGACCATGCCTTTTAATTTGAGATCGACGTAGTCCTTGCCAAGGTCAACCCGCATGTTTTTGCCGTCATGCAGTATGTAATCCTCGAAATTCAATCCACAGTTTTTTGCAAGGCCAGACATGACGTTGTCGCAGGTGGCCCAGGCGCAGACGGCGTCGTGTTTGTCTTCCGGCATTCGCTCAAAGCCGGTCACGCGCACGTCGTGCATCTCGCTTAGTCGGTTCATAAGATAAGCTCCGGCCACGCCGATGCCCACCACGGCGACCTTCATGCCTACCCTAGCAGAAAAAACCAATAAAAACGTTGAATTGTTATTGCGGCAGTTTAGCATTAGTTGCAAAGCATTTTTGTTACTGCTTTAATCAGTTTTTGATTTTCTACAGGCTTTCGGATTACGTTGTCTACCCTAATGCCGGGGAACATGGAAATTAGCTCGTCTGCCGCATCAAGGGCAGAGATAAACATGACTTTTGTATCCGGGCTGGCCATCTTGATTTTTTGGTATAGCTGCAGCCCGTTTAGGGGTTTCATCCTGATGTCCGTGATAACCAGGTCGTAATAGCCTGGAGTCTTTCTGAAATGATTCAAGGCGGCTGTTGAATTAGAGAAGGCGTCAATGACAAACCCATGCCCAGACAGGACAAGTTTGTAGGTGAATAATGCGTCCTGTTCATCGTCTACAAGCAAGATTTTTTGCGCTCTTGCGGTATTGCTGGCAGCTGCCTGCAGAACCTTGCTCTTGGTTTCAGACGACTCTAGGAATCGTTCAAGCTCCTTAATTGCTATGCCAGACGAAGTATCTCCGTCAACCATGGTTTGCTTGAACTTTCTTCCAAGCCACGTCAGCGTTACCAGATTGAATTCACTTGAAGTGAACTCGACCCATTGCAGGGTCTTTAGGAGATCAAGATAGCGCATCAACGCGGCATAGTTCAGTCCAGTCTTGCTTGCCAAGGCGGTCTTTCTGATGCTGCTTTCATCGTAAAGCACGGCAAGTATCCGCTTAATGACTCCGAGAGAAAATGAATCATTTTTCAACTATTAGTCATGCCCTATTGCGGACAACCAATGGTTTCACAAGAGCAGATATATAAAAAATCTGTTTGCAGTGCACTTAATTCTGCTGACTTTCCGATATTGACTTTTCATAGGCCTTTTCTGCGTCCGTGTATCCGCTGTCTATCAGCGCTCTTATCGTGGCCTGCGAAAAATCAAATGCCTTGCCAAAAATGGTGTCGTCATCATCAGCCCGCTCTACGTAGACCGATCTTTTAATGGCAAAGCGACCCTTTATCAAATCTCGGTATTGCTTTCTTTTAGAGCCGTCACGTTGGCGGCTGGAAGGATGTTTGTCTAAAATCTTGTCCAGTTCTTCAGGACTTGATTTCCTGGCTAATGCCTCCAGTTCTTTTACCAACTCCACGTAATCAGAGACTATCGAAGCCACTGTAAGGTCATACTTTGTCTTGTCATGGAATTTGATGTCGATTTCCCTGTCCTGGATGGAGTTTGGATCCTGCGGAACGTCCTTTTCTGTTGCAGGATAAAGATCTATTATGTAGACTTCCAAGTCAGGCACTGATTTCTCGTCAACGTTCCAGTAGTCACGATGCAGATGCAGAACTTCTCTGAGCGGAGTGTTGCTGAGGTACGCGCCGTCCCAGAAGTATCTTTGCTCACCTTCGACTGACATGTGCGGGAATTCATACAATTGATGGGTAGCCATGCTCGCAAGAAGATGTGGTTTTTCAATGCCCTCATATCTTACCGTGCGTTTCTTTTCTCCGCCGTACTCTGAATAGCATGTTCCGTCGCTTTTTGGATAGCTGTCAAAAGCCACAGCAGTTTCACAGTCCTGAACATCGACGCTGACAAGAACCAGCCGCGGCTGGCCTTGCCTTGTTTGGATTGGCAAGCCGCCTTCAAGCCAGTATTTGTCCAACGTCTCAGTAAGTGTGTTTTTAAACCGCCAAAATAGCGGAGAGCCCAGATTCAGGAACTTTAGATCTGAGGACTGGGACATTGCTGGACCCAGGACTTTTGGGATTCCAAACGTGCTTCCAAGGAAGAATGAACGATATCTTCGCGCGGATTCTGCGGATGCGACTTGACCGTACCTGTCAGGGCGAAGATAATAGAGCCACGCATCAAATGGAGGCACTTCTGAAAACCCGACTTGGTAATTTTCAAAAAAGATCTTCCAGTAAATGCGGTTCATTTCGGCCATGTGACCGGCTGAATCCCACCAGCCTTTCCAAAGAGGATTGAGCAGTGGGTTATCAAAATAATCAAACTGCGAGATCTCTTGCCAGAATTGCTCAAGGTCTCTTATTGCTGATTTCCACCATTCAGATGCGGGTTGCGACGGGTTTGCTCTTTGCGCGTTCAGGACGCCGCTCACAAGAACGGTCGCATTTACCGCCCCGATAGAAGAACCGGCAACGATATCAAATAATGGTCTATCTTTGTTTTTCTCGTCTTCTTTGGTCAATTTTTCAAACAGGGCTTTGATTGCGCCCAATTCGTAAGCACCTAACGCACCTCCACCTTGAAGGATCAGGGCTCTGTGGGGTAAAGGCTTTACTTTTGAAGTGGAATTGTCTTGTGCTGTTGAAGTACTTCTATCTTGCACATTTTTCATGAACTTGGATACCGCTGAGTATTACTTAAATATATTAGTCCTTGCTGATTTTTGGCAGAGAGACTAGAAAAGTGGTGCCTGCTGGTGCATGATTGCTCTCTTTACTTTCAACCCAAATCCTGCCGCCGTGCGCTTCGATTATCTTCTTTGAGATGAACAGCCCAAGCCCGGTACCGCCTGCAGAACCTTTGACGAATTTCTGGAAGAGTTTAGGCAGGATTTCAGGGTCTATGCCAGCACCCGTATCTCTGACTCGAATGATCGTCTCATCAACTTTGTCCTGTAAAGACACATCTATTTTGCCAGAATCTGTAAACTTTAATGCGTTATCTATCAGGTTTCTTATCACCTGTGCTACGCGAGTCTTGTCGGCAAAAACGGGGGCTTTTCCCGCAGATTCGAACACCAGTTGTATTTGCTTGCTTTCTGCGGCATAGGAAGATTCAGACAAAATTGTCGATACAACTTCCTGTATGTCAAAAACTTCCTTGTTTAGCTTGAGCGAGCCGCTATCTATCGAAGCTGCGTCTAGTATAGCATCGGTCAGACTTTGAAGTCTTTTTGCATTTCTAAAAATAATTTCTGCCATCCTTTGCCGCGATGAATCTTCAACTTCCGTCTGATTCTCTTTTTTTAGCTCCAATTTCCCGGTGGCTGGTAGTTTTTCTGTATACGCATTTTCATAGAGTAACTCGGCCAGTCCAAGTATCGGCTGGATAGATGAGCGCAGTTCGTGTGCGGCGATATTTATGAAGTCACGTTGATTTTCTTCGTGGATTCGCAGCTTTTCATAGAGCTTGGTTTCCATCCATAAACTGTTGATAAGCGAATGGTAGGATGATACAAAGGCGCTACTTTTGGAGCTGACTGATGTTCCTATCGCCTGCGCAAGTGATGAAGCGCTGTCATCTTTTACCTGTATTACCATGCATTCTTTTTGGTCTGCAACAAAGATGTTCATGTCATGCTTTTGGTTTCCATCTATTTTCGTAATCTCTGATGAAGAAATGGCGCTCATTATTTTGGCTGTCGCTGATTCATAATTTGGACCGGAAGGCACAATCATTCTGATTGATAATGCACTGCGCCTTAGCGATTCGCGCAGCAATCCAACCAGCCCCCTATTTATCCAGCGTTCTAGCGCATTTGTAGATGCAAATAAAATGATTATCTCCTTTTCAGCAGACTGCAGAATATTCCAAGCACAGTCCATTGCCTCTGATGGATTCTGGATTATGTTTGCCTGTGCGATCTCAAATCCTTTCTCTATTTCCCGTATCCGCTCCCGTGCATCAACAGAATCTCTCCACAGCTCATCAAAGACAGACCTAAAGTGATTGACGTATACAGACTCGTTGCTTACAAGAAGGCTCTGAACCATCTTGCCATCATCCAGTTTTTCCACGGTTGCTTCGATTTGTCTATCATTAACTGAAAACTGAATCGGGACTAAGGTCCGCGAATGTCTTACCTCAACGCCCATGTTCAGAAAAGCATTCACGATATCAATCGATTCACGGTCTATCGTTGTCAGCCATCTTGTGGGCCTGCCCATGACCTTATTCCTTGATGCAGACTGCCCAAACAATTGAAGAAAATTCTTGTGTATCATCCGCATCACGCCAGGATTTGCTACTATGGAATTGTCTCTAGCATTTTCCAGGGTGTATTTGATTTGCCTGATGATATCTTCTTCATTATCCAGAACTTTTGTTACACGCGGAGTTATGCCCTGCTCTATCTCTCTGATGCGATCCTTGGCGTCGATGGCATTGTTCCAGATAATTTCAAAATAGTAACGCCCCTGGTCTACCAGCGCTTGTGCATTGCTGTAAATTACTTCTGTAAGCGGATGGCTTTCTTCTAGCACTGTAGTAGACATGTATTCGCTCTCGCTTATTGCAAGGCCACCCTTTATCCCGGCAAGATGGCGCATTTCTGTGATTTTCATCAATTCTTTGCAGTATGATAAATTCTCCGCCGTAATATCGGTGACCAGCCGGATCTTGCCGCCGCGATTTTTTATGTCGATGTATCCGTCCCAGTACTGGCGAACGTCTACAACTATTGATGGGGCCTTGTGATCAAAAAAAATGTCCATCCGGATTTTCACTTTTTTCATAAACTCGATTCCTCTGGATAATGCATTTTCACTGCCGTAGAGGATCTCTGTTTTTGATGTGAGATTTTCAACCAGATCTCTGGTTGTGGACATAACTGTTTATCACACTCCAGAAAGATATATCGTTATGCATTCTGGACAAATGATACTGATTGATTCCTACTCTATGTTCAGTACTCATTGCTAAGCAGGGCTTATAATCAAGGTTGTTGAATTACCAGATGCAGCAACCAAGCATAGGCGGAATCGTCCGCAAGGGCGCAGGCAGAAACAACTCCCTTGCATCTGCCAAGGTCCACCCTCCAAGTCAAACGCAGGATGGTTCTGCAGGTGCTGGCGGTAGCTGCTCTTTTTTACAACAAAACCCCGCGGTTACAATTAGTTCCAAAGACGCTGCATAGCTAGAACCAATTTTGCAAATGCAATGGATTATCTAGCGGTTTTTTCCAGTATTGGCGTTGTCCAAACCAAAGATAAGAATGCCTGGTGCAGCCAGAGCAGGCATCGGCCTTTTGATAGTAGGCGGCCTGACAGTTGGGCTTGGTTCGTACTACGATAGAGGAGCCGTAGCCTTTTTTGGACTGGCAATGGTTACAGGCGGATTCATCCTTTACATGGTATCTTCAATAATTGCAAAGAAAAGATTGCAAAAATAGCTATTCCATGTAAATGGCCGGCTTGAACGGCCTTGCCATTTTGGCCTTTGACTTTGGATCGTATTTTACAGAATCATCCTCAAAATGAATGATTATCTGCGCGCCATTTACTTCCTTTGAGACAAGGCTAGACGCGTCTTTTATTGCGGACATCTCGTCGAAGACTTCAAGTTTAAGCCGGCGTTGCCTTGCTTCTACGGGCGTTGACAGGATGTCGTCCATCATCTTTTTGACCATGTTTGGATCAGTCTTTACCTTGGCTGTCTGCGGATTGGCAATCAGCAGTTTCATTATCTCGCCAAAATTGGTCTTGCCTTTCATTATCTCGGACAGAACCACGCGGTAGGCATCGACCTTCCAGGCAGAGCAAGTATAGATCACTATTTTCTTTGGCGCGATTTTTGTTACCTTGATTATGCTTTGCAGGTCTGCAAGTATGCTGAAGACCAGAAATTCAGACTCTTCTGCAGAAATGTCTATCCTGCTTTCATCGACTTTCGGCCAGCCGGCAAGAAGGATTGTGTTGCTTCCGCCCATCCGCTCCCAGACTTCTTCTGCAGTAAACGGGGCAAATGGAGCAAGCAGCCTTACCTGAGTCTTTAGGTACTGTGCAAGCATAAAGGAGACTGTTTCCGAGTTCTGCCGGTCTTTGGCCTGGGTTCTTTTCAGATACCATTGCAAGTCCGCTTCAAGGCTATACAGAATGTGGTGTATGGCCTCTCTGACTCGCAGCTTGTCCATAGATTCCGTAGTCAACGCAACGATGCGCTCAAGCCTGCTTGCCAGCCAGCGGTCTTCTATTTGCTCAGCGGTTCTGCTAACTGCAGTTTTGTACCTGCCAGCATTGTCAAACAGCTCTAGCAGTTTTGACCTGACGCCTCTTG
The DNA here is from genome assembly GCA_013114715.1 of Nitrososphaera sp. Taxonomy (GTDB): domain Archaea; phylum Thermoproteota; class Nitrososphaeria; order Nitrososphaerales; family Nitrososphaeraceae; genus Nitrososphaera. The sequence continues at coordinate 11,686 of QCWB01000015.1, read as the reverse complement.
CCGTGTCAAAGGAAAAGTCTGCATCCTGCAATATCTCGGCAGAGACCATCATTGCAAGCCGGATGGTGTCGGCCCCATGTTCCCGTATTGCAGCTCGAAGCGGAATGATATTGCCAAGGGATTTGGACATCTTTTTTCCTTCCATCAGCACTGAGCCGTTGACCACTATCTGGCCTGGCCAGTTTTCCCGGCCAAAGATAGCCACGTGGTTGAATACAAAAAACGAGAGGTGGTTTGGAACCAGGTCCCGGCCAGAATGCCTTGAATCGACCGGATAGAAATAGACAAACTCCTGCCTTATTTTTTCTACAGTCTCCAAAGAAAGGTTGGATTCCTGCGAAACCTTTGCTGCGTCGCCTTGTCCCAGCAGGACGTAATCGAAAAACGAGTCAGCAATGCTCTCATTATCCGGGATGGTCTTGTCGTTAACATATTTTGCCAGGACATAATATGCCATGTAGATGACAGAGTCAGACAGAGACTCGATTATCCATTCCTGGTCCCAGGGCAGTTTCGTGCCAAGGCCGGATTTTCTGGCGCACGCGCGTTCGCGGAGCCAGTCTATGACGTAGTCAAACTCTCCTCGGATATCGTCTGGGACGACGTCCATTTTTTTGATGCATTCATGCGCAAGGTTTTTCCAGCTCTTGTCGCCGTAATTCAAAAACCACTGGTCGTTTAGCAGTTTTACTACGCATTCGGCGCCGCACCTGCATTTTACCGGCTTGTTTACCAGCTCGTACATGACAGACGTCAGGCCAGACTTTGTTATCTCGTCTTTGACTTCGTTTTTGGCTATTGATACCTGCATGGCGGAATACTTGCCGGTGTTGGCCATCATCCGGCCCTTGTAGAACTCGTGGGAATAAAGATCGTTTGTGGCCTTCTCCAGTCTGCCATCCTGGTGTGGTACCCTGCTTATGGCCTCGGCCGCTGGAATCGCGGAATATCCTTCGGACTCGATTATCTTTACCGGGACTGCAGTTACAGAAATCTGGAATCTATCGCAGGTCTGCTTGTCGTTTTTCAGGTCCTCAAGGGCCTGGTAGTCAAATGGTGCGTGTGCAGGAACAGACATGACTATTCCAGTTCCGCTGTCTGACTCCACAAAGGACGCAGGATACATAGGTATGGTAGCGTTGTTTAGCAGATTGACAATATCCCAGCCGACCATTTCAGATCCCCTGAGCGTCCTTTGAACACTGATACGATGGTTTAGAAATTCCAGTTTTCTTGCGGCATCTTTTGATACTATCCAGCGCTCATTGTCGACTGCCGCCTCGACGTATTCTGCATCTGGATTGACCCACATGTTGGTCACTCCAAACAGGGTTTCAGGCCGTAGCGTGGCCGCAGGGATAACCGTATCTTTGTGACGGAACTTTACAACTGTGTATTCCGTGAAATCCGGCTCCACGTCGCCCATGGTGTCATGCTGGCTGACAGGATTCTGGTCTCTTGGACACCAGCCGACAGGATGTGAGCCCTGCACTATCAGGCCTTTTTTCCTAAGAGTGCGGAATTGCCAGGAGATGAACTTTGAGTATATCTTGTCTATTGTCGTAAACTCGCGTCTCCAGTCCATGGAGTACCCCATCTCCTTCATGCCCAGTTTTATCTCGTTATGGAAGTAGCTGGCTATCTTGACTGGCTCGGCAAAAGTGGCGATGACGTCATCAGTCAGCTTGTATATCTTGTGAAAAGTATCAAGCAGGTCCGGGTCGCCGGCAGAGACGCGCCGAGACATGCCAAGAATTGGCGTCCCAGTGTAATGAAATCCCATCGGAAATAGCACGTTGTAGCCTTTCATCCTCATGTACCGTGCATGCGCGTCCGCAAGGGTGTATGTCCGGCCATGGCCGATGTGCTGCGGCGAGTTTGGGTACGGGTAGGCAACTGTAACGAAATATTTTTTCTTTGACGGGTCTGGATCGGCTTGGAATAGCTTTTCTTCTTCCCATCTCTTTATCCATTTCTGCTCTATTGACTGCCAGTCAAAACTCATTTGCTTCCAGCTCTCAGGGTTTCTTCTGCTTTCAAAAGTGCTTCTTTTATCCTGTCCTTTGACTTGCCGCCGCCCTGGCCGAACCGGTCATCGCCGCCGCCAGAGCCGCCAAGTATTGACGATATCTGCTTGGCTACTGCGCCGGCCTTGGCCTTCTTTCTGGCCAACTCGCCAGCAAAAACTATAACGCGTATGCCGTTTCCCTTGGCTATCAGAGCAACGTAGACAAGCGCAGGGTCCAGCTCCAGCGACTTTTCTCCAATCACTATATGATAGTCTTCATCCAGGTCCTCGTCAAATATGCTGTATAGCTTTACTTCCGGCTGCAGCTGCTTTGCCTGCAGAGATATGCTCTTGGCCATCGTTGGCCCGACTACTCGCAGCATAGTTCGGACCTTTTTCTTGGCTGCCTCTGAATCATCCATAGCTTTTGAGAAAGATTCGGTGACTTTTTCTCGACTTGAGCCAAGCGACTGCGCTATGGTAGCCAGCTGGCTTTCCTGGTTCTGGACGTAGTTTATCGCGGCTTCGCCTGCAACAAATTCCAGCCTTACAACGCCGTCCTGGATTCTCTCGGATTTTACTATCTTGACAAGGCCAATTTCGCCAGTCCTCTGGACGTGGGTGCCTCCGCAGGCCTCGATATCCCAGCCTCCAATGTTGACTATTCTGACGTTGTTTGTAGGCACCACGCCGCCCTGGTATATCCGGAAGCTGTATTTTTGCTCGGCTTCGCCTCTGTCAAAGAAGTTTATCGTGACTGGCAGGTTCTTTCTTATCACGCTGTTGGCTGTCTGTTCTATGCGCTGTACTTCCTCTTTTGTCAGGGCAGAATGGTGCGTGATGTCAAGCCTGCCATAGCCTTCTTCTTTAAATGCAGAGTTCTGCCAGACCCACGAACCGAGGTTTGTTCGAGAAGAGGAGTTTATCACGTGTGTGGCGGTATGATGCTTTGTAATGAGGTCCCTTCTTCTGCTGTTGACCAGCCCCTTTACCACCTGGCCTTCGGAAAGTTTGCCGTCTATTTTGTGTATGACGACGTCTGCCTGCTTTGTCACTTCTATTACCTTGGCTCCAGAAATCTCGCCAGTGTCAGGCTCCTGCCCGCCGCCTCTTGGGTAAAAGGCAGTCTGGTCCAAGACAACGTATTTGCCGTCGATTACTTTGAGGACTTTGGCCTCAAACTCTCTAATAGACTCGTCTTCATAGAACAAGAGCCTAGTCGGCGCAAGTCCTTCAACTCCCAAGACTGTCTTTGCTGCCTGGCCAGCGGCTGCCTGGCTTGTGTGCAGCTCGGCAAGTTTTGTGTAAAAGTTTGACGGCACGGCAGAGATTACTCCCTGCTCGACTAGATAGTCTGGAGTTATCCCGTCTGACTCGTACAGTCTCAGCAGGTCTGATACAGAAAGGTTGCCTGCCTGCTTTGCCTTGAGCGTTGCAGAGATGGTGTTCATCCGCTCCCGAGAGCCGATATACCGGCTGGACTCTAGCTGCAGTATTGCTCTTGCATCATCGCGCCTCTCCTCAAGCTCTGGGTACATGGAGCGCAAATAGTCCACATGCATGTCTGCAATGTCTTCAAGTTTGACATTCCAGCCAAGCCTCTCGATTATTGAAAGTGCTCTGCGAAGTATTACCCGGAGGTTGTATCCGCCGCCAACGTTGGACGGAAGAGCCCCGTCAGAGATTGCAAACAAAAGCGTCCGGACATGGTCTGCTATTGTATAGACGGCTTCGTAGGGAGCAACCATCCTTGCCAGCTGGTCGTAGGACAGTCCCATCTCGCGGGCTATGATGGTCTTTAGTTCTTTGACGTTGCCGTCTGTAGTCTCTAGCTTTGAAGATACTGCGCCAAAATACCTAGACAGAATTTCAGAGTTGCGTTCCGTTCCTGTTGTCTCTAGCAGTTTGTCAACTACAGGTCCAAAGCAGCAGTCGTAGCTGGTCGGCGTGCCCATGGTAACCCAGGAAAAGCGCTCAAGGCCTGCGCCCATGTCTATTATCTTGTTTGGCATCACGCGGTAGTTGTTCTCGTCGCCTTCAAACTCGGTAAAGACCGCGTTGCCAAGCTCAAGGCCTCTGACGAAATACTCTAGCGAGTATCCAAACGCGCCTGCGCCCATCCAGACATCCTCTACAAAGGTTATATCTTCTGGCCGGATTCCAAGGCCGTTTGTCAGCATGCCGTAATCAAGGTCTATGCACTTGTCTTTCCAGTATCCGCCGGGCGCGTCGGCGTTGCAGGTCTGGCCTATCATGCAGAAGCCGGTGTAATGCCGGCCGGAAAGCCCGACGTTTTCTATATCGTTGAACCTAAGGCACATCTGCGGCACTACAAGCGGGTTTGCAGGCAGTTCAAAGACGACCTGGTTTCCCATCACCCGCTGAAAATCGACTATCGAAGCAATTGTAAAGTAAAGGTCGTCGCGCCACCTGCAAACAACAGGATACCTGCGGACTATTTCATGCGAGTTTTCTGAAAAGTAGCGCTCGGTTTCCTTCCACGCGCTGACATAGTCAAGACGCTTGCTTGTCGGCGGGTTTCCAATAAAGCCGTAATTTTCGTGGTCCGGGCATGATTGCCGGTCTGTAAGAGTCCAGAAATGCTTGCCGCACAGGTTGCATTGTCGCCTCTGAAAACCTACTCTGTCAAATAAATTGACCCTGTAATACCGGTCAGGATCTGAAGAAAATAAAGCGGCCAGTTCCTTTTTTCCCAATTGGCTTTGCTGTTATTGCAAAGTACCGTATTAATGCTTTCGTAAAATCAGGATCTGGCCAACGAAGTCTCTATGAACTTGATGTAGGCTTCCTTTGGAGCAGCGCCAATTGTACGATTTATTTCCTTGCCGTCCTTGAACAGGATAAGCGACGGTATGGACTGTATTCCGTATTTCATTGCAATCTCTTGGTTCTCGTCGACGTTGACCTTGGCTACCTTTATCTTGCCTGCCATAGTCTTTCCAATCTGCTCGACTGCCGGGCCTACCATGCGGCATGGTCCGCACCATTCTGCCCAAAAGTCCACAAAGACGGGCAAGTTTGATTTTAGGACTTCAGATTCCCAGGTCTTGGTCGTGACATGGGTAACACTGTTGTTTTCCATGCCAGAGTATTGGATGAAACGGTATTTTAATCATCAGCGGAAGCTGCCGCTGAATCCAAAAGTGATGTATTCTGCAGCCAGTTTTATCACAAAGGCAATGCCGCCTACTACGCCCAGTCCAAGCAGGACAAGCCGGAGGTGCTGCATGTAATCATCGCGGCTGGTCTTTTTGGCGAGCCTAAGCGTCTGGATTATCTCTGTAATCTTGCGCTCGACCATTGACATTTTATTGCAATGCCGCGTACTGGATATATATAATATTGGTTTTGCCTTTGTTCATTGATTGGAAAAAGATGGCCTCTGCAGGTGCTTGGTAGTGGGTGCGTGAGTCTCGACACACAATCAAGACTGGTCAAAAAGTAGATGTAATTGACGATGGAAATATTGGCGATGACTTGTTTCATTAGAATATCTTATCAATCATTACCACAAAGACAACACAATGTCGGAATTTATTTTTCTATCAGATAATTTTGGTCAGGATATTATCAAATCGACCATTGCGCTCTTTGTGGTTCTCGATCCGCTTGGCATCATCCCTTTGTATGCGTCGATTACTCAAAAGTTAGAAAAAGCCCAGAGGACAACTATTTCCAAGACCGTAATCATAACGGCGTCGCTATTGCTCTTTGCCTTTGCAGTCGCAGGAAATCAGATTTTTGCCATTTTCGGGATTTCGATAACGAGTTTCATGATTGCAGGCGGCATACTGCTATTCATAGTGGCGATAGAATTGCTTACCCACGGAAGCTGGAGGTACGATAACTCAGACATGGCTACCGAAAGAGGCGTGGTGCCCATTGCTTTTCCGTTGCTGGCCGGACCGGGAGCAATAACTACGGTAATAATCTCATTTCAAACTACAGGGCTTGTAGTGACTACCCTGTCTATTCTGATAACAATAGGCATTACTTACGCCATTTTGCTGAATTCAAATAAAATATTCAAGGTGCTTGGCACGAGAGGCTCGATAATAGTTACCAGGGTCTTTGCAGTGCTTCTTGCGGCGATTGCCGTCCAATTCATGATTCAGGGCATAAGAGAGGAATTCCTTACCTGATGAGGGCAGAAATTTCCTTTTGGCATGATTTTTGGGGGCCTACATGGTCATTATAGCCAATATACGTCAGGATAATAAGCGCGTAATGCATAGCTAGTCCATGCTGGACCTATGCCGTATTTGTGAAATCAGACCGGCCTCAATTTTTCAGGATGAAGGCGATTATTGCCTGGAGTGCTGGCAGCAAAAAACAGAGACGGTGGCGAGCTCTGACGCATAGCGGAAGATTTACCGCGTGTTCTGAATGTTGTAGATAGGCTCTTTTTCTATCCGTTGCATCTCGACAAAGGTCTCAGTGTTCTGTATGCCGTCTATCTTGCCGATGCGCTCGATTACCACGCCGTGCAGCTCTTCAAGCGAATGCGCGTTCACCGTAACTATCATGTCAAACCTGCCTGTGACTTCGGAGACTGACCTGACTTCGGGGATCTTTAGCAGCTCGTTTTGTATCGGCTCTTTTAGCTTTGGGTCGCGCGTGATTCCTACAGTGGCCTTGACGTTGATGCCAAGCATGTTTTCGTTGACGATAACCGTGAATTTCTTGACCAGGCTTCTTTTTGAGAGGCGCTTTATCCTGCTATAAAGAACAGAGGCATTGACGTTTAGTTTCTTGCTAAGCCGTGGTACAGAAATGCTGGCATCTCTGGTAAGTTCTGATAAGATTCTCATGTCAAGCTCGTCAAACTTGTGCAAAGTATTATCTTGCTATGCTTAGGACAGTGCGTATATATTTGTAATTCTAAAGCAAATGCATTACCAAAAAGCAATTACTTTGCGCCGAACTTGCGTAATTCTCAAGAACTTGTTATTTGACAGGTCGATCCGCTGATTGAAACGTGGTCAGCAAACAATATATTGTTTGCAAAGACCAGTCATTATAGCCAATGTTTGGAAAAGGTGGTATAAAGCCAGGCGATTTTGTATTTTGTGTCCAGAAGGACGGCGACTACAACAAGATTGTAATAGGCAGAGTCCAGTCAGTCAAGGGCAGTCGCGTCCATGTTGCCGGCACGTCCATCACGCCAGAAGGTCTTATAGAGCGAATAAAGTCCGGCAAAGCCGGCGAGCGCTCAAAGCAGGTCATATCAAGCCCGGACCCAAACAACTGCATCTTTATGCTCATAGATAGGGTAGATTCGACGGCGTTTAACGCAGAAGTCGACCAGTCAGTCGACAGAGTCATCTGGATAAACGAAAATCGCTATCTCGTTTTAGACGGCTGGATAAAGGAGAATTTCCCGGACATCTTTTCGGCCACGCTCACCTCCACTACCGAGGAGGAGAGGATGCACGCTCGCGCAACGCTTCTTGAAAAGATGAACTCCCTTTACGAGAGGGACTTGAAGGAGCACGTCTACGCTGTGGCCAGGGCCACAAAGATACTGTAGCGCAAGACATAAGTTTGAGTCAGGCAAAGCAATACCGTGTCATTCTTCGGCCCACCAAATCCAGGTGCAAATTTTGACCGCAAAAAATACGAACACTTGACCATGGCCCTGCGCCAGACAGTTCTAGAGCGGGCCCGCAACCGCTGCCAGAAATGCTCCGTCAAGTTTGGCCCAAGCGTGCAGCCACAATTTGAGCACATCAACGGAAGCAAGAAAGACAACAGGCCGATAAACATCCGAGCTCTCTGCCCTGAATGCTTCAAGGCAGTCGAAGATAAAGAAAACAGGAAGGGCCTTATGGGCAACGTAAAGTCGGCTCTAGACAAGCTGCCTTTTGACTTGAAAAAGCAATGAGTATCCAATAAAGGATAATAACTTGCAGACAAGTCACTTTTCACGATGAACAAAAAAGTAATTTATCTTTCTTTGCTTGCGGCGGTCCTGCTCAGCAGCATCGCGGCATCCACGGTTGCCATCGCAGAAGCAGAAAAAAACAAACATCATGGAAAACCTGACTCAATAGTCCGAAAAATAGTCGAGTCCTATGGAGAGACTTCAGCTGCACACGATGCGGAAGGCCATGCTTCACATCAGGCAATGTATTTCGTACACCCAGTCGCGGGCAAGGTCTATGACGGCAAAGTAACATTCAGCGCCTCAAAGCCAGTAGACATACTTGTATACCACGACGTCACGGGTGCAGATACCACGGGCTTGACGGTTCACAGGGTAGACGGGAGAAGCTATGCCGTGACAGTATTGATGAAGGACGCCACGTCTGGCACAATCGACTTTGTTGGAGCTGGAATACTTGCGCATTCCCCGGCGGCAGAAGCATTCACGATTGGGGCATCAGTAAACGCAATGGGCTGGAACGACCAAGCACACCTGACGCAATAACTCTTTCTTTTTTTAAAAGCACCGGATTTGAAGTCTTTTGCGGCATCCTCGGTTTCACTGTATAACTTAAAGCTTAGATCTAAGTTCGGGACTTTCAATTGCGCCAGACAGACAAGGAAATAAGTGTGTGATTTGTAACAACATCCATGCCAATAGACGTTCGGACGTATCTGGGCAATTTAGTAGGTTCCAACGCCAAATCTCGGGAAGAGGCGGATTGCATTTACAAAGAATACCAAAGATTAAGAGAAGATTATCTTGCGGGTAAATTGGGCAAATCAATTTTGGCAAGTATGCAAGAAATCCGCGCATACCTAGAAAAGAATCGCATACGTGAACGAGACAGTCTGCCTAATGTGGAAGACATGATTCTTCTAACTCTCGCAGAGCGTATTTGTGATAGCGTGAAAAGACCATAGTTTATTCAAACCAGAAGAGAGGTTGCTCGTGTCTCTAAAAACAACACGATTCTAAACTTGGCAATAGCTCATTTCTGGACATCGCCCATTTCTTCCTCCTCGATTAACCCTTCAAGAATTCTTGTCCGGACCCTATCAAGGTTAATGTTGGCTCGGAGGTATTTGTTTAGGTCGCTTGGAGCAAGTATGCCAATTGGTCTTCTGTCTTCATCTACTACCAGCAAATGTCGTACTTTGTTGTTAAGCATCAAGTCGGCAGCAACTTCTACGGTTGAATTGGGGTCTATCGTGGCTATTGGAGTTGACATTATCTGTTGAACTGCAACATCCTTGCTGCTTACTCCTTTGGCACACACCCTATGGACAAGGTCTCGTTCTGTGATTATACCAAGAGGCTCGGTCTTGTTTTTCTTGTCTACAACAACAAGGGAGCTTATTTTCTTGTCGCGCATTTTTTTTGCTGCGGTGTAAGCGGTATCCAGAATATCGACGGTCTCTATTTTGGCAGACATTATTGATTTTACTGCATTTTCCATAGCAATAGAATCGGCGCATTTTAAATAACTCGACGGAATCTTGTGCAATGCAGTGCAATGCACAATAACTTGGGTATTGCAAGCATCAGACCGCGTTCCAACATGCAGGGTTGCCAGTATGATGTGGAGACACAATATCCAGAGCAGCCAGCCATCATCTCACACAAATTGGTCAGCAAACGGTGCAGAAAGGTTGTATGAATACAGCGCGGGGAGTGGGATTTGAACCCACGGGTCCTTTCGGACATGGGATTAGCAATCCCACGCCCTACCAGGCTAGGCGACCCCCGCCCGCAAGGACACTATCAATTTACATCATATTAATTATGTTTCGGTACTGACGCTCATTGCTCCAACGCCTTGACCAGCTGCCCAAAAGTGGCGGTCCAGCCCTCAGTGGCCATGCGCGTCAACTCTTCGCTGTGCAGAGCGCCGCAGTTAAAGGTCACCTTTGTGCCGCCGTCTACCGGCTACATCATGACGCCGTACAGGTTGTAGGACGGGACATCCGGCAGCATGTCAAAGACGCGCTCCATGACGATTTCCAGGTCTGACGGAAAAGTAAACCGCGTGTCGTTCATTGCCGTGCCAAGGCGGTAAACCCGCCCGTGACGAGGCTCTTTCCTTGACTGACTAGGCCAAGAAACTCTTTTCCAAGCGGCTCAAGGTCCTTGTCCTGCATCATCTTTGCGAACGTGTCTTCGCAGTGCTTGCGGTCTCTGTAGTACTGCAGCTCTACCCAGATGTCCTCGTCTTCAGCGGCAGAAAGGGTCTTGGCAATGCTTTCAAATCCTTCCATAGCGGCCTGGTTGCCGGCAAATTGAAAGTACTGGATTTCTGCTCCTTGCTTCTCGAACCACGGCACGAACTTGTTCAGGTTCTGCACAATGGCGTCGTGGTTCTTTTTCGGCACCCTGTAGATGAAGACCTCCAGATGGCTTCCGGTTTCTGCTTTCAAATTAGATTCCGTTTTGCTCATGTATGTCCTATCGCGAATAAAATTAAAGGTGTTACTCCCCAAGGGGAAGCTTATTACAAAGAGCCGAAGCGAAACAAGGAGATATACAACAGCAACCTTGCATAAGGAAATGATCGCGCAAAATCCACTTCAGATAACCGAAGGCCAGAAGCATTTTGACGAATTCGCAGATGTGCTATTGGAATAGAGAAATCCAAGAGGGATGAACGGATCAGAGGGCTTTTGAAAATTCCTGTAAATTCTAACTGTAAATTTTCTGCTCTTTGTGTTAAAAAGATTATAAAATAGTGATGCACGCATATAACATCTCTTTGAACATTAAGGAAGCAAACGAGATCTTTAGGCGCGCCATAATCAAGGGCTACTTTGAGCCAGAGCTGCTAAAAATAGACTACCGAAAATCAAGCGTCAAGCATCCTGCAATACAGGATGACGGCCTTACCATTGACAACGTTTTGCATCTTTACTTTGACATCTTGACCGGAAACGACTACCCGGACGGCGACGAGTGGTTCACCGCTGAGTACATTTTTCCCCACAGCATAAAACTGCCAGACAGCCTAAAGGGGCCAGACTACTTTACAACGCTGGTGGTGTCAGAAGGCAGGCATTTCTGGCGACACAGGGAGCTTATTCGGTTCAAGTACGGCAAGTCCAAGAAACTGACAGAGTCTATCGAGTTTCTGGACAAGAAATACAAGGACCTGACAAAGGCGCTGCACGATTCATCTGTAGTAAACCAGCTAGACTGACTTCCACTCGTCGTTTTTGAAAAGATAGTTGGCTTCTTTGGCACGGGCAGAATTTGGAGTCCACTTAAAGCCTTCGTCGCTGTAAGAGTACCAGACTTCCTCCGCATTTGCCGGCAGGCTTTTTAGCTGCGTCGTGACAATGTCTACCATGTACTCCAGTTTTTCTAGGCCCATGGAATATTGTCGGTCTCCAAGCGAGAGCAACGGGAATACAAGCGGAATGTCGTTGTTGGCAAAGCCGGCAAACCAAAGATACGTCTTGAGCCCTTTTTTGCCACGCCGCTGCTTCATGTCTTTTAACACGCCTTTTATCTTGAACCAGTTGTCCATTGAAAAAATCTCAAAGAAAGACTCGCCGTAAGCAATCGGAAAGCCGATTTCTACCATGCTTATGTAATTTGGATCGTCTGCGGTAATCTCGGCGTCCTGCACCTCAAAAGACCGGCCAAGCGTATCGTAGATGGTCTCTATCTCCCAGGGAGACAGCCGGTAATAACGAAACGTGGAGAGCAGTTTTTCTTCCACTGGCTGTATTTTTGCC